>NZ_LOYC01000040.1:0-165225 GCF_001524725.1 Burkholderia sp. MSMB1072 | reverse complement strand
GACGCGAACCGCGAGCAGGCGATCAACGCGCTCGTCGGCGCGGGCTTCGGCGCGGCCGGCCAGCGCTGCATGGCGACCTCCGTCGCGGTGCTGGTGGGCAAGGCGCGCGAGTGGCTGCCCGACATCGTCGCGAAGGCGAAGGCGCTGAAGGTCAACGCGGGAGCCGAACCCGGCACCGACGTCGGCCCGGTCGTGTCGCGCGGCGCGAAGGCGCGGATCCTGACGCTGATCGACGCGGGCATCAAGGAAGGCGCGAAGCTCGAACTCGACGGTCGCGACGTGAAGGTGCCCGGCTACGAGGACGGCAACTTCATCGGCCCGACGATCTTCTCCGGCGTGACGACCGACATGTCGATCTACACGCATGAAATCTTCGGGCCGGTGCTGGTCGTGATGGAGGTCGACACGCTCGACGACGCGATCGCGCTCGTCAACGCGAACCCGATGGGTAATGGCGTGGGCATCTTCACGCAGAGCGGCGCGGCGGCGCGCAAGTTCCAGAGCGAGATCGACGTCGGCCAGGTCGGCATCAACATTCCGATTCCGGTGCCGGTGCCGTTCTTCAGCTTCACCGGTTCGCGCGGCTCGAAGCTGGGCGATCTCGGCCCGTACGGCAAGCAGGTCGTGCAGTTCTACACGCAGACCAAGACGGTCACCGCGCGCTGGTTCGACGACGACACGACGGCCGGCCCTGTGAATACGACGATCCGGCTGCATTGAGCGGTGGAGGAAACGAACATGAAAATCGGATTCATCGGCCTCGGCCACATGGGCGCGCCGATGGCGCTGAACCTGCTGAAAGCCGGCCATGACGTGCATGCATTCGACCTGAGCGCCGACGCGTTGCGCGCGCTGCAGGACGCCGGCGCGCAGGCGGCCGCGTCGCCGCGCGATGCGTCGTCGGGCGCGACGTTCGTGATCACGATGCTGCCGGCCGCGCCGCACGTGCGCTCGGTGCTGTCCGGCGAGAACGGCGTGCTGGCCGGCCTCGGCGCGGGCGCGACGGTGATCGATTCGAGCACGATCGACCCGGCGAGCGCGCAGGCGTTCGGCGCGCTGGTGCGCGAGCACGGCGGCGCGTTCGTCGATGCGCCGGTGTCGGGCGGCACCGGCGGCGCGGCGGCCGGCACGCTGACCTTCATGGTCGGTGGCAGCGATGCGGATTTCGAGCGCGTGAAGCCCGTGCTCGCCGGCATGGGCAAGAACATCGTCCACTGCGGCGCGACGGGCATGGGGCAGGTCGCAAAGGTCTGCAACAACCTCGTGCTCGGCATCTCGATGGCGGCGGTGTCGGAGGCGATGTCGCTCGGCGTCGCGCTCGGCATCGACCCGAAGGTGCTGGCCGGCATCGTCAACACGTCGACGGGCCGCTGCTGGAGTTCGGACACCTACAACCCGTATCCGGGCGTGATCGAGACCGCGCCATCGTCGCGCGGCTACACGGGCGGCTTCGGCACCGACCTGATGCTGAAGGATCTCGGCCTCGCGAACGATGCGGCGAAGCAGGCGCGCCAGCCCGTCTATCTCGGCGCGCTCGCGCAGCAGCTGTACCAGACGATGAGCAGCCGCGGCGACGGCCAGCTCGATTTCTCGGCGGTGATCCGCCTGTACCAACCGGCCACGAAGAAGGACGCCTCATGATCGAACTCGACTACGTCGACGACGGCGCGATCGCGTGCGCGACGCTCAAGCGTCCGCCCGCGAACGCCTTTACCGCCGACGGGCTGCGGCAACTGCAGGCGAGCGTCGCCGAACTGAATGCGAACCCGCGCGTGCGCGTGCTGGTGATCACCGGCGACGGCCCGAAGTTCTTCAGCGCGGGCGCCGACCTCAACACGTTCGCCGACGGCGATCGTGCGGTCGCACGCGCGATGGCGTCGCGCTTCGGCGCGGCGTTCGAGGCGCTGCAGGATGCGCGCGTCGTGACGATCGCGGCGATCAACGGCTATGCGATGGGCGGCGGCCTCGAATGCGCGCTCGCGTGCGACCTGCGGATCGCGGAGGCGCATGCGCAGATGGCGCTGCCCGAACCGTCGGTCGGCCTGCTGCCGTGCGGGCTCGGCACGCAGACGCTGCCCTGGCTCGTCGGCGAAGGCTGGGCGAAGAAGATCATCCTGACCGGCGCGCGCGTCGATGCGGCCACCGCGCTGCGGATCGGCCTCGTCGAGGACGTGGTGGAAAGCGGCGCCGCGCGCGATGCGGCGCTCGCGCTGGCGCGCAACGTCGTGCGGCAAAGCCCGCACGCGCTCGCCTACAGCAAGGAGCTGATCGGCCTCGCCCGTCGCGGCGTGCCGCGCGGCGCGGCGCTCGCGGTCGAGCGCGAACGCTTCGTCGACCTGTTCGACACGGCCGATCCGCGCGAAGGCGTGGCGGCGTTCCTTGGCAAGCGCGCACCGCAGTGGCGCACCGATGAGGAGTCGCAACGATGAGCACGCCGGTGACGAATCACGACGCATTCGCGGAGCATGCGCCCGAGGTGCTGTATCGCGTGGTGAACCGCGTGGCGCTGATCACGCTGAACCGGCCGGCCGCACTCAACGCGCTGTCGTACGCGATGATCGGCGAGCTGACCGCGCTGTTCGAGCGCTGCCGCCACGACGACCGGATCGTCGCGGTCGTACTGCGCGGCGCGGGCGAGAAGGGCTTCTGCGCGGGCGGCGACGTGCGTGCGCTGTACAGGATGGTCGCGCAGCGCGAGACCTGGCTGCCGTTCTTCGTCGACGAATACCGGCTCGACTACGCGATCCACACGTTCCCGAAGCCGGTGGTCGCGCTGATGGACGGCGTGACGATGGGCGGCGGCATGGGGCTCGCGCAGGGGGCGGCGCTGCGCGTCGCGACCGAGCGCAGCAAGATCGCGATGCCGGAAACGCGCATCGGCCTCGTGCCCGACGTGGGGGCGACGCATTTCCTGTCGCGCATGCCGGCCGAACTCGAACTGTACGTGGGGCTGACCGGCGCGATGCTGTCGGGCGCCGACGCGCTGAGCGCGAAGCTCGCGGACCTGTGCGTGCCGTCCGCGTGGCTCGACACGTTCGAGACGCGCATCGAAAGCGTGAAGTGGGACGGCGATGCGCTGCCGTTGCTGCGCAAGGTGTTCGAGCCGCCGTGCAACGTGGTGCCGCACGCGGCGCTCGACGGCCAGATGCCGTGGATCGTCCGCCACTTCGACAAGCGCTCGACCGTCGAGCGGATCGTCGCCACGCTCACGCAGGACCTGGCGCGCGACGAGCTGGCGCGCGAGCACCGTCAATGGTTGCAGGCGACGCTCGATGCGCTCGCGAGCCATTCGCCGACGATGCTCGCGGTGACGCGCGAAGCGCTGCTGCGCGGCCGGCAGATGACGCTCGCGGAATCGTTCCGGATGGAGCTCGGCATCGTGGCGCGCGCGATCGAGGAAGGCGATTTCTGCGAAGGCGTGCGCGCGCATCTCGTCGACAAGGATCGCAAGCCGCGCTGGGCCCCTGCGTCGCTCGTCGAGCTGCGTGCCGAGCGCGTGCGGCATTTCCTGACGTCGCCGTGGAAGCTGTTCGCGCATCCGCTCGCCGATCTCGGCGCGGCGTGATGCGCCGACGCGCCGTGCGGCGCGTCGGCTTTCACGCGTCTCATCGCGCTTCGTCCGCTCGCTCGATCATCGGCGGAACCGCCTGCGCGAGCGCATCGATCACGCAGCGCGTCTTGCGCGGCAAGTAGCGCGTCTTCGGCCAGATCGCGTGAATGTCGCCTTCGCAGACGAAGCAGCGATCCAGCACGACCGCCATCTCCCCGCGCTTCACGTAATGGTCGAGCAGCCAGCTCGGCAGCCACGCGATCCCGAACCCCGACGCACCGGCCGCGGCGATCGCCTGCACGTCATCGAAACTCAGTTGATGCGGCATGTCGATCCGCACCGTCGAGCCGTCCGGCGCGCGCAAGTCCCACGGCTGCACCACGCCCGACCGCGAATAGGCGATCGTCCGGTGGTGCTTCAGGTCGTCGAGCGTCTTCGGTGTCCCGTAACGCGCGAGATACGACGGCGCCGCGCCGAGGCTGCCGTATTGCGTGCCGAGCCGCCGCACCGCGAGGCTCGTGCTGTCCGCGAGCGTGCCGATCCGCACCGCGAGGTCGATCCCTTCCTCGACGAGATCGACGAAGCGGTCGGTGATCGACACGTCGATCCGCAGGTCAGGGTAATTGCGCGCGAGGTCGAGCACGATCGGCGTCACGCAGTGGTGCCCGAACGCGAGCGGCACGCTCAGCCGCAGCTTGCCGCGCGCCTCGTGGCGGCCGCAGTCGAGATCGGCTTCCGCCGCTTCGAGTTCCGCCAGCGCGCGCACGCAGCGGTCGTAGTACGCCTGGCCGTCGTCGGTCAGGCTCTGGCTGCGCGTCGTGCGTTGCAGCAGCCGTGCGCCGAGCCGCTTCTCGAGCCGCGCGATCGCCTTGCCGACCGCGGAACGCGTCATGTCGAGCCGCTGCGCGGCCAGCGCAAAGCTGCCCGATTCCACGACCTGGACGAAGGTCGTTACGCCGTCGAGTCTGTCGGTCATGGCGAGATTGCGTCGATTGAGTCCTGAGATTCCCCAGTGCATGGAAATGCGTACGCCAATGGGGAGGTGAATTCTCACTATAGTACCGATTCCCGCTCAGCGTGCATCGCCGGCCGCACGCGGCGAATCCTACTCAACCTGGAGGCGCGCGGCCTGTCGTCGAGCCGCCGCGCAATACGCATGACGCTATCCGACTCTCGCAGGAATGCGGTCGCACTCGCGGCCGTCTGTCTCACGTCGCTGATGTTCGGCCTCGAAATTTCGAGCGTGCCGGTGATCCTGCCGACGCTCGAACACGTGCTGCATGGCGATTTCAACGGCATGCAGTGGATCATGAACGCGTACACGATCGCATGTACGACGGTGCTGATGGCGGCCGGTACGCTCGCGGACCGGTTTGGCCGCAAGCGCGTGTACGTGATCGGCACCGTGCTGTTCGGCGCGACGTCGCTGCTCTGCGGGCTCGCGCCGAACGTGCCGGTGCTCGTGGCGGGCCGGCTGCTGCAAGGCGCGAGCGGCGGCGCGATGCTGATCTGCCAGATCGCCGTGCTGTCGCACCAGTTTCGCGAAGGGCGCGAGCGCGGCCGCGCATTCGGGATCTGGGGGATCGTGTTCGGTATCGGCCTCGGGTTCGGGCCGATCGTCGGCGGCGCGATCGTCGCGCTGGCGAGCTGGCCGTGGGTATTCCTCGTTCATGCGCCGCTCGCGGCCGTCGCGCTCGTGCTGATCGGCGGCGCGGTGCAGGAATCGCGCGATCCGCATGCGGGCTCGCTCGACGTCGCGGGCATCGTCACGTTGTCGCTCGCGGTGCTCGGTCTCGCGTTCTACATCACCCAAAGCGCGGAACTCGGATTGACGAGCAGAGCCGGCCTCGGCGTGCTCGGCGCGACCGTGCTCGCGCTGGCGGGCTTCGTCGCCGCGGAGCGCCGCAGCGCGCGGCCGATGTTCGACTTCTCGGTGTTCCGGATTCGCGCGTTCACCGGCGCGATCTTCGGCTCGATGGGGATGAACTTCAGCTTCTGGCCGTTCATGATCTACCTGCCGATCTGGTTCCAGGTCGCGCTCGGCTACGACAGCGTGACGGCCGGCCTCGCGTTGCTCGCGTACACGCTGCCGACGCTGATCGCGCCGCCGTTCGGCGAACGGCTCGCCCTGCGCTACGGGCCGGGTGTCGTGATTCCGGGCGGCCTGTTCACGATCGCGGCCGGTTTCGTGCTGATGCGGTTGGGCAGCGCGGCCGATCATGCGAGCTGGCTGACGATGCTGCCGGGCTGCGTGATCGCCGGCATCGGGCTCGGGCTGACCAACACGCCCGTCACCAACACGACGACGGGTGCGGTGCCGAGCGCGCGCGCCGGGATGGCGTCGGGCATCGACATGAGCGCGCGGATGATCTCGCTCGCGCTGAACATCGCGGCAATGGGCTTCGTGCTGGTGGCGGGGATCGTCGCGAGCCTGAAGCGCGGGCCGGCCGGCGCGATCGGCGACGCGGCGCTGCGCCGGCTCGCGCAGGAAATCGCGTCGGGTCGCACCGACGGGCTGCAGGCCGTCGCGCCGGCGCTCGCGCAGGCCGACCCGACCGGCGCGGCGCTGCACGCGGCGCTCGTGCATGGGTTCGGCTGGGTGATGGTGTACGGCGCGGCGGGCGTGGCCGTGCTCGCGACCGCGAGCATGGTGGCGTTCGCGCCAGCGCGGCGCGGGGCGGCCGTGTGCGAGTGACGCAGCCGGCGTGCGGCATATGGCGGCCGGTCAGGACGTCCCGCCGCCGAGCGCGCGGTAGAGCTTCATCTGGTTGTTGAGCCGGTTCAGGCGCGTCAGTTCGTCGGCGCTCTGCGCGCTTCTCAGGACCTGCTGCTGGTCGAGCCAAGGCTGCACGGCGGTCGCGCCGGCCGCGAAGCGCGCGGCGGCCAGCCGCTCGGCGCGCTGCGCCTGGGCGAGCGACAGCGCGCGCTGTTCGGCCTCGCGTTCGAGCTGCACGCGTGCGGACAGCGCGTTCTCGACTTCCGCGAGCGCCGTATGGAGCCGCTGGCGGAACCCGACCACCGCTTCCTCGTACTGCGACTTCGACACCTTGATCTGCAGCTGCATCGTGTTCCACTGGATGAACGGCAGCGCGAGGCCGAGCCCGAGCGTGCCGACCGGGTTCGTCAGCACACGCTCGAGGCTCGTGCTCGTCGTGCCGGCGCTGCCGGTCAGCGTGAAGGTCGGGTAGAAGCTCGTGCGTGTCGCGTCGACCTGCGCGAGCGACTCGCGCAGCCGGAATTCCGCCGCACGCAGGTCGGGACGCCGGCCGAGCAGGCTTGCGGGCAGGCCGGCCGCTACGTCGGGCGGCGCAGCGTCGGGCAGTGCCGCCGGCTCGGCCGCGAGCTGCTGCGGCGGCCGGTCGAACAGGATCGCGAGCGCGTGCCGGTTCTCGGTGCGCTGCTGGATCAGTTGCGTTTGCGCCGCGCGTTGCGCGGCGAGGCTCTGTTCGGCCTGCGCGACATCGAGCCCCGACACGGCGCCGGCCGTGTGCCGCGACCGGACGAGCGCGAGCGTGCGCACCGCATACGCGATGTTCGCTTCGCCGAGCGCGATCTGCCGGTTCAGATAGCCGATCTGCCAGTACAGCGCCGCGGTCGTGCCGATCAGCGACAGCCGCGCGGCTTCGAGATCGGCGGCCGTCGCGTCGGCTTCCCAGTGCGCGGCATCGCGCAGCGCGGCCAGCCGGCCCCACAGGTCGATTTCGTAGCTGAGCGAACCGGTGAGGCTGCTCGCTCGGCTCGTTCGGTGGGTATCGAGCGTGCGCGACACGGCGCCGTTCGCGCCCAGCGTCACGTTGGGCGTCAGGTTCGTGTCGACGAGTCCCGCCTGCAATTGCGCGCGATACACGCGGATCGCCGCGATCGCGAGATCGCCGTTGGCGCGTAGCGCGCCGTCGATCAGCGCATCGAGTTGCGGATCGCCGAAGCTGCGCCACCAGTCGCGCGCGGCGGCCGGCGCGTCGGCCGCGACCGGCGCGGCCCAGTTCGCGGGCATCGCGACGGCCGGCAGCGGATCGTGGCGCACGCCCGCGCAGCCGGCGAGCAGCGCGGCCGCGCACGCGAATGCGCCGAGGCGGTGAAGCGGGGAGGATTGCGTGATGGCCATGTTTCGTCAGTCGCGCGCGAGCGCATCGATCGGATCGAGCCGCGACGCGTTGCGCGCAGGCATGAACCCGAAAATCACACCGGTGAGCGTCGAGCACACGAACGCGGTCGCGATCGCGCCGGCCGAGAACACCATCTTCCACTGCGCGACGAACATCGAGAACAGCGCGCCGAGCCCGAACGACAGCGCGATGCCGATCGTGCCGCCGAGCAGGCACACGAGCACGGCCTCGACCAGGAACTGCTGCAGGATGTCGGACTGGCGCGCGCCGACCGCCATCCGGATGCCGATCTCGCGCGTCCGCTCGGTGACCGACACCAGCATGATGTTCATCACGCCGATTCCGCCGACCACGAGCGAGATCACCGCGATCAGCGAGAGCAGCAGCGTCAGCGACTGGCCGGTCTTCTCGACGGTCTTGACCACGCTGTCCATGTTGTACGTGAAGAAGTCCTTGCGGCCGTGGCGCTGGATCATCAGTTTCTCGAGGCTTTTCTCGGCGGCGGCGCTCGGCTGCCCGTCGCGCACGCGCACGGTGATGCTGTCGAGATAGCGCTGGCCGAACAGGCGCCCGCTCGCGGTCGTGTACGGCACCCACACGTTCAGGCTCTTCACGCTGCCGAATGCGCTTTTCTTGTCGGCGGTCACGCCGATCACGACGCATGGCACGTTGTCGACGAGGATCGCTTCGCCGACCGGATTGCGCGTCGCGCCGAACAGCTTGCGGCGCGTGTTCTGGTCGATCACGACCACCTGCGCCTGGCGGCGCACCGCGTCGTCGTCGAACGCGACGCCGAGCGCGAAGCGCATCCCGCGCGCCTGGAAGTAGCGGTCGCCGACGCCGCTGACGAGCGCATTCACGTTGATGTTGCGATAACGCAGCAGCAGCGTGCGCGACGTCTCGGGTGTCGCGCTGTCGACGTACGGCTGCTCCGCGAGCGCGGCGACGTCGTCGGGCACGAGCGTCTGGATCGTGTCCGCGCGGCTGTCGCCCCAGTCGGTGCCCGGATAGAGGCTGATCGTATTGGTGCCGATGCTGCCGATCTCGTCGAGCATGTAACGCTTCGCGCCTTCGCCGACCGCGACGATCGACACGACCGACGTGATGCCGATGATGATGCCGAGCATCGTCAGCAGCGTGCGCAGCCGGTGCGACACGAGCGCGATCCAGGCCATCCGGCACGCCTCGCCGAAGCGGCCGGTGCCGGCGGCGAAGCGTCGGGCGCGCGGGGCGGGAGCGGTGTCAGTGTCGGCGTCGGCGGCAGGCGGGGCATCCCCGGAAGCCGGTGCGGACCGCCCGTTGGGTGCCGTTTCGGCCGTTGCCGCTGGCCCGACGCCGGATTCCGCGAGCGCTTCCGCGTAGTGGCGGTTCGGCCGGTCGGCGACGATCTCGCCGTCGCTGATTTCGATGATGCGCCGCGCATGGCGCGCCACCGCCTTGTCGTGCGTGACGATCACGATCGTATGGCCGAGCGCGTTCAGTTCGTGCAGGATGCGGATCACGTCCTGGCCGCTTTTCGTGTCGAGCGCGCCGGTCGGTTCGTCCGCGAGGATCACCTGGCCGCCGTTCATCAGCGCGCGTGCAATGCTCACGCGCTGCTGCTGGCCGCCGGACAGTTGCCCGGGCCGGTGATGCGCGCGATCGGCGAGCCCGAGGCGCGCGAGCAACGCGCGGGCGCGGGCGTGCCGCTCGGCGCGCGGGGTGCCTGCGTAGATCGCCGGCATTTCGAGGTTCGCGACCGCGTCGACGTGCGGCAGCAGGTGATAGCGCTGGAACACGAAGCCGAAGTGCTCGCGGCGCAACTGCGCGAGCTCGTCGCTGTCGAGCATCTGCGTGTCGCGTCCGCCGACCGTGTACGTGCCTTCGCTCGGATGATCGAGGCAGCCGAGGATGTTCATCAACGTCGACTTGCCGGACCCCGACGCGCCGACGATCGCGACGATCTCGCCCGCGTCGATCGACAGGCTGACGTTGTTCAGGACGACGACGTCCTTGTCGCCGGCCGGAAAGCGTCGCGTGACGGCGGCGAGTTTCAGCAGAGGCTGGCTCATCGTTACACCACGTCCGACAATGGCGCGCGCTCGTCCGCCGACGCTTCGCCGATCACGACGCGCTCGCCGTCCTTCAGGCCGGCCAGCACTTCGACGCGCACGTTGTTGTTGATGCCGATGCGGATGTGACGCGTTTCCGTGCTGCCGTCGGCGCGCAGCACGCGTACCGCGACGGTGCCGTCCTTGCGCTTCTCGCCGAGCGCGGCGGCCGGAATGATCAGCGCGTTGCGCGCGTTGCCGAGCACGATGTTGACCTGCGCGGTCATCGCGATGCGCAGCCGGTGCTCGGGATTCGGCACGTCGAACAGTGCGTTGTAGAACACCGCGCTGTTGGGCTTCGCGCTGCCGCCTGCGCCGCCGAGCGTGCTTTGCGCGTCGGCGTAGTTCTGCGGTGCCGGTTCGATCGCGCGCAGCTTGCCGTAATGACGCTTGTCCGGTTCGCCGAGGATCGTGAAATAGGCGCTCTGGCCGGCGCTCACGCGGATCACGTCGGCTTCCGATACCTGCGCCTTCACGGTCATCGTGTCGAGATTCGCGAGCTTCAGGATCACCGGCGCCTGCTGCTGAGCGATCACGGTCTGGCCTTCCTGCGTGACGATCGCGACGACCTCGCCGTCGATCGGCGCGACGATGCGCGTGTAGCCGAGGTTGGCCTGTGCGGTCTCGATCTGGATGCGGGCCGAACGGATCTGCGCGGCGAGCGACGCGAGGGTGGCGCGCTGCACGTCGAGCGCCGCGCGCGCGGCCTCGAACGATTCGCGTGACGTCGCATCGTCGGGCAGCATCGCCTGCTGGCGGCGGAACGCGAGCTCGGCCTGTGTCAGTTGCGCGGCGGTCGATTGCTGCTGCGCGCGCAGGCTTTCTTCGCTGGCGCGCGCCTGGCGCAGCGCGTTTTCCGAGATCACGGGATCGATCTCGGCGAGCCACTGGCCCTTCGTGACCTTGTCGCCGAGCTTGACCTTCAGCGTCTTCAACTGCCCCGACACCTGCGCGCCGACGTCCACTTGCTTGAACGCCTGCAGTGCGCCGGTCGCGAGCACCGCATTCTCGAGATCGCCGCGCGTGACGGGCGCGGACAGGTACTGCGGATGCTTGTCGGGCGCGCAGGCCTTCAGCGTGACGCCGGCGGCGATCGCGACGATGGCAACGGTGGCCAGCACGATGCGCCGGCGGCGATGGGTCTTCTGGATCATGAGAATGCAGCGAGGATGAAGCGGGCGCCGGCAATGCGTGCGGCCGAACGGAACGATCCGGTCGGTGTCGCATGCCGGACGCGTTGTCCGCGACGGGTTCCGCGTACGCATCGCGCGGGTGTGCCGAATCGAATCAGGCGCTCATGGTAAGCGAGGAATTCGCGCCAAATCGTGTGGAAATTGTGCTGAATTGTGTGGATGCCGGACCGACGCGCGGGCCGAACGGTGCAATTGTTTCGATCCGTGAAAAGGCGACGATCCGCCGCGCGACGACAATCGCCATCATCGGCCGGTCGCGTTTTTCGTCGAGCGGGGCAGCGCGTCGACTTGCTCGAGCGCCGGCCCCCATTCGTCGAGGTGCGTGACCGTGAAGCCGTTGCCGATCGGCAGGCTTACGAGCGTGCATTCGCGTTCGTACGAGCGGGGCGAGCGGGGTAGCCCGCCCGATCTCGCGAGCTCACGCGCGGTGTCCGCCCGCGTCGATCCTGCGCTGCGTATCGGCATCGACGATCTCGCGGATCGCGCTGAACAGCGGCGCGGCGTCGGTGTAGCGACGCCCGTAGCCGAGATTGAACGCATAGTCGAAATCGGGCGGATTGCTGCCCTGGTTGTGCTGCAGGATCGTTTCGAGCTTGTCGAGCGCCTTCGCCGCGCGGGCTTCCGGCGAGGCGGCTGCCTCGTATTCATCCCACAGCGCGACGATCTCGTCGCGCACCGCGCGGTCGAGCGGCGCGGTCAGCGTCAGCAGGTCGTCGCGTTCGTGCGCGCGCTTATCGGGGTATGCATCCTGCGCGATCGCGGGGATGTCGCCGTGCAGCGCCTCGCCGAGGTCGTGGACGACGCACAGTTTCAGCAGCTTCAGCGTGTCGACGGCGGGCAGTGCATCGGCGAACACGAGCGCCATCAGGCATAGCCGCCAGCTGTGCTCGGCCGTGCTTTCGGGGCGGCCGGCCGACGTATGGCCGCTGCGCAGCACGTCCTTCAGGCGTTCGGCTTCGCGCAGGAAAGCGAGCCGCGCGTGGATCGTATCGGGATTCATGGTCGGCGTTCTTGCGATGAGCCGTCAAGCGTATGCCGGCCAGCCGGGCTTCGTCCACGCATGAAATATGCGTGGACCGTCAGTGCACGTCGAGCGTTTCCACGAGCCGCACGGCCGAGCCGTCCGACAAGGTCATCCGTGTCCACCGGCACCGGCTGCCGAGAATCGGCACGACGCGCGACGCATTCGCGCCGGTGTCGAACTCGACGCTCGGCGGCCCTGCGCGTTCGTGCCAGCCGAGCCGGTCGAGCGCGGCTTCCATGCGGACGATCTCCGGCGTCGCGTAGCGCCACAGCGACGTGCCGAGCAGCGTCGAAAGCGGCCGCGAGAACTCGGCCGCGCGCGCCGGCGAGCTGGCAAGCAGACGGTGCGTGAGATCGCACACGAGATGCATGCGGCCCGCACTGCCGGCGATCAGCCGCGCGAGTGCGTGGTCGCCCGCGGAATCGAGGCGCGCGGCGAGCAGCCGTTCGGCCGTCGCGCGTTCGTCGGGCGACATCTGCTGGAGGCCGGCCTCCCAGCGCGAGATCGTCGATTGCGCGACGCCGAACAGCTCGGCCGCATGGCTTTGCTTCACGCGGTGCAGCGCGCGCCAGCGCTTGAGTTGCGGGCCGAGCGAGGACGGATGAAGCGGTGAGGCATTCATGACGATGCTCCTGTGGCAGCTTGCCGTGCGCGCCCCGTCGGAATTGTTTTCGCGAGGCTTTCAACCGGTCTCACCATATCTTATTATTCGGCCAGAGCGGTGCGTGCCGGCCACCATCGATCATGTGAGCGACATGACGCGCCGGCAACGATGACCGCCTTCCGGCCGGCGCGTCGCCCGACGCGCGGTCGCAACGACAGGGAGCGCAAGGCCGCGCGTTTCCCGAAAAAAGATACGAGGGCGCAATGGTACGACTGGTGTTGCTGCTGCTGGGCATCGAATATCTGCGAACCCGCTGGCGCGGGTTGACCGTGCTCGGCTGGCTGTGGGTCGTCGCGGGCGTCGGCATTTTCGTCGATGCGCTCGACGGCGCGCTGCATTTTCCGATCGAACTGTTCGCATGGCTGTTCCTGATCGAGGGGCTCGCGACGCTCGCGGTGGCCGGCAGCGGGGTCGGCGGGCAGCGCATCCTGCGCTACGTGAAGGGCATCGCGGTCGTGGTGGCCGCGGGGCTCGTATTTGCCGGCCATCATCACGGCCACTTCCTGCTGTCGATGATCTTCGGCACGCTGTTTCTCGTCGACGGGCTGTTGCAATGCACGTCCGCATGGATGGTGCGCTATCGCCGCTGGCACGTCGCGTTCGCGTGGGGCGTCGTCGAGATCCTGCTGGCGATCTTCTTCTTTCAGCCGTACCCGACGCACTACGTGGGCACCGTGCCGTACTGCCTCGGCCTGTTGCTGACGTTCGGCGGGATGCACATGCTGAGCCTTGCCGCACGCGTGCGGCGGCTGACACGCAACCCGGCGTTCGCGACGTCGCCCGCGCCGGCGCTGGCGCCGGATCTCGACGATGCGCCGAACCTGCCGCAGTTCGCGCAATCCGAATGGGACGGCCCGCCGGCCGACGGCGAGCGGGCGCTCACCGTGCACGTGTGGACGCCGACCGGCACGTCGAAGGCCGAAGCGCAGCGTTATCCGGTGATCGACCGCTACATCGCGGCGGTGGACGTCAACGGCGTGATCTCGACCGGCCATGCGGCGCTGGAGTCGCCGGAGGGTATCTACATCAGCCTGTATCCGGGCGTCGAAATCGATCGTTCTCCGGACGAATTCACGCGCATCCTGCGTGCGACGCGCGAGAACGACGTGCCGGGCCTGTTCCAGCCCGACTATGCGACCGAGTCGAAAGCGTGGTGTCCGTCGACGGTGCGCGTGCGCATCCGCAACTACGATCCGGCCAAGCTCGATGCGTTCTGGTCGTCGTACCGGCAGAACACGACGTACAACCTCACGCACCGCAACTGCTCGAGCTCCGTGTCGAATGCGCTCGAAGCCGCGCTCGACGGCGCGGTGTGGCGGCTGAAGGGCGCGCGGGCCGGGTGGGGCGCGTTCGTGCGACTGCTGCTCACGCCCGAGCTGTGGGTGGCCGCGCAGATCCGCAAGCGTGCGGTGACGATGGCGTGGACGCCCGGGCTCACGCTCGACTATGCGCGCGCGCTCAGCATGCTCGCCGATCCGCGCCCGTTCGCGTGGTGGAAGGTTGCGCGCTCGGCCGTGAGCGCGATCATGGCGTCGCGCCGCGCATGGCGCGAGCAGGACAGCGCGGCGCTGTCGCCCGGCGGGTCGGAGGCGGCGTCGATGAAGTGAACGCGTGGCGCCGGACGCGGGCCCGGCGTCACGAGGGGCGCCTTCGCGCGGCGCCGCGATATTGCCTGCCATCAGCCCCCACGGACGACGACGATGAACAACACGAGAGCGTTCCGCATCCTGATTCCCGCCGCGCTGACGCTGGCGAGCGCCGGCCTCGCGCAGGCGGACACGGACGAAGTGCCGCGCATGAGCAACGACGTTTACCGGATGTCGGTGTCGTTCTGCTCGAACGTCGCGGCCGCCGAGAAGGTCGCGTGCCAGGGCGACATGATCGCCGCGGGCAGCCGGATCGTCGCGGCGCTGGGCGGCCTGCCGCCGGCGTCCGCCACGGCGATCGACGAAGGCGCGCGCAACAAGCTGCCGCCGGCGGAGCGTAACGGGCTCGCGCCCGTCGAGCCGGCCGCGATCGACAAGGACGACGTTCTGGCCGGCCTCGCCGGCATGGTGCGCCTCTGCGACGTGTATGAGCCCGAACCGGCGTCGCGTGCGCGGCACCACGCGGCGCTGCAGCAGAAGGCGCCCGATGTCGCTCCCCGTGTCGAGGCGTTGCTGGCCGATGCGTCGACGGCGGCGCGCCGGCGCGTCAGCATCGGCGTGTGGCAGATTCTCGCGCTCGAGGGCCCCGAAGCGTCGGCGCGCGCGTGCACGCAGCTCGGCACCTGAGTGATCGCGCATTCTTTCGTCCACCTTCACATTCGTGCCATGTTGCGTCGGCAACAATCGCGGGCAGACATTCGACAACCTTGCGGCGCATCCCGCGACCGCAAGCCCTTTCCGAGGAAACACGCCATGCTCAAGACGCTCGCCCGCGCCGCTGCCGCACTCGCCGTCGCTTCCGTTTCACTGCACGCCGCCGCGCAGACCAGCTACGACTACCTGTTGCTCGCCGCATCGTGGGAGCCGGGCTTCTGCGCGTCGCACGACACGCCGGAATGCACGAACCTCGCCGGCTCGTATGCGGCGACGAGCCTGTCGCTGCACGGGCTGTGGCCGAACCGCTACGACGGCAATCAGCCGTTCTATTGCGGCGTGCCGCAGAGCGACATCGACCTCGACAACGCGCACCAGTGGTGCAGCATGGACGCATACCCGATCAGCAGCGCGACCCGCAACACGCTGTCGACGTACATGCCGGGCGTCGCATCGTGTCTCGACAAGCACGAGTGGTTCAAGCATGGCACGTGTTCGAATTCGGCGACGCCCGATGCTTACTGGAATCAGGCGTCGGGCATGATCAGCCGGTTGGGCAACACGTCGTTCAACGCGTTCCTGCAAGCGAACGCGGGCAAGACGGTCACGCGTAACCAGTTGCTGTCGGCGTTCGAAGGCGCGTTCGGCAGCAACACGCGCAGCGCGGTGTCGCTGAAGTGCACGAAGACGAACGGCGTGAGCTACTTCACCGAAGCGTGGATCGCGGTGAAGACGAATGCGACCGCGCAGTTTCCGAGCGCGGCATCGCTCGTGACGGACGGCAATACGCAGGGCACGTGCCCGACGTCGGGTGTGTTCATCGCGAAGTGACGGGGCGCGGCTGACGTGCGCGATATCGCGCACGTCGCGAGCGGTCAGGGTTGCGGCATGACGGGTGGCATGGGCATTCCAGCATGTCGGGCGTGCCGTTGACGGAGCGAATGCGGGTTTGTCGGTCGGCTGCGCTCAACGCGTCGCGGACGGCACGCCGAACCACCGCATGGCCGCATGCGCGACTGCGTCCACGTCCGCATCGTCATTGCAGGCCCATGCGACGAAGCCGTCGGGGCGCACCAGCACCGCGCGCAATCCGAGCCGGTCCTTCGCGTCGCTCGCGAGATACGCGATCCGGTCGTGCCAACGGCTTGCGAGTGCCCGAAGCGACGGGTTCGCATCGAAGTCCAGCAGCATGCCCTTGCCGTGCCTGACGTGTTCGCCGAGCCGCGTGCCGTCGGCCAGTTCGAAGTCGGGAACGCCGTGGCCCACGAGCGGATGGCCGCTGCCGAGATCGTACGCGAGCGACACGCCCCACAGGCGCTCGGCGAAGTACGTCGCGCCGTCGCGCGTGTCAACGAGATCGCGAATGATCGCGGCGAGCGCGCGCGAACTCGGAGACGGTCGCATCAGCGCGACCTGCGCACGCGACCAGTCGAGCACGCGTGCGCCCATCGGATGCCGTTCGTTCGTATAGCTGTCGAGCAGCCCGTCCGGCGCGTCGCCGCGGATCGTCGCGGCCAGCTTCCAGCCGAGATTCATCGCATCGCCAAGCCCGAGATTGAGCCCCTGGCCGCCGAGCGGCGAGTGGATGTGCGCGGCATCGCCCGCGAGCAGCACGTGGCCGTTGCGGTACGTCGATGCCTGGTACGCGCGATCGGTCCACGTGGCGGCGAGCCGAAGCGCGGTCAACGTGACGCCGGTGCCGGACACGCGGCGCAGCACGGCCTGCGCATGCTCGAGCGTCACCGGCCCGCTCCGGTGGAATGCGCCGCCGTCGAATTCGACTAGCGCGACGGTTCCGGGCGGCGTGTAGGTGTACATCCCGGCCGTCGTGTGGTGACGGCCCGGCAGCAGCGCGCCCGGATCGGCGAACTCGGCTTCGATCGAATAGCCGGTGAACTCGGCGTCGGTGCCGGCGAACGCGAAGCCGCCGGCCTTGCGGACCGCGCTGCGCCCGCCGTCGCAGCCGACGAGCCAGCGTGCGTGGAATGTCTCGCCGCCGGCGTGCAGCGTGACGCCATCGTCCGACTGATCGAAGCCTTCGACGGCGACACCGCGCCGGATCTCGACGCCCGTTGCGCGCGCGCGGGCGCTCAGCACGGATTCGACCCGCGCCATGTCCGTCGCCATGTGCGTGCCGGCCGGGCCGGACAGATGATATGGCCACTGCGACGTATCGACGTCGTCGTGGAAGAACTGGATGCCGGCGAAATGGCCGGCCGGCCGACGCGATTGCTGCATCCAGTGCGCGGTGTCCTTTGCACGGGACGGTAGCGCGATGCCGTCGAGCAAGCCGCGACGATAGAACGCGTCGATGGTCGGCGCGGACAGGCCGCGCATGCCGAACGGGAGATGCTTCAGCGGGGATTCCGGATCGTCCGCCTGTTCGACCACCAGCACGGAGGCGCCGGCGAGGCGTAATTCGCACGCGAGAAACAGGCCGACAGGGCCGGCTCCGGCGATCGCGACATCATGGGTCACGGGCTCGTTCATCGGTGGCTCGGTTTCGGGCCAAGGCGGCCCCGGTGTGATCGAGAGGGCGGTACGCACCGGCATTGCGCCCGCTTCGGGAAAGTAATGGAATGTCGTTCCATTGGCGAGATATTGGAACGATGTTCCAGATGTGTCAAGCTAGCACCCATGAAAACCAGCAACCGGACCGAGCGGCGTGCGGACGCGCTGTCGAAAGAGCGGATCGTCGAGGCCGCGATCGGGATACTCGACCATTCAGGCGAGGGCGCGCTGACGTTTCGCACGCTCGCCGCGCACCTGGCGACCGGAAGCGGCGCGATCTACTGGCATGTCGCCGACAAGCAGGACCTGCTCGCGGCGGCTGCGGATCAAGTGATCGAGGCTGCGCTGACGGACGTGCCGACGGAGCGCGACGGCGATGCGGCGGAAGCGATCCGGCGCGTCGCGCTGCGTCTGTTCGATGCGTTCGGCGCGCATCCGTGGGTGGGGGCGCAGTTGTTCCGGGAGCCGTGGCAGCACGCGGTGCCGAGGATCCTGGAGCGCATCGGCGGGCAGCTTCAGGCGCTGGGTGTGCCAGAGTCCGCGCAATTCAATGCGGCGTCGGCGCTGATGCATTACATCTTCGGGCTGGCCGGCCAATACGCGGCCGGTGCGCGGCTGCATCCGCGCGAGGCGGGGCAGCAGGCGATCGTCGCGGCCGTGGCCGAGCGGTGGGCGCAGCTCGAACCGGCGCAGTATCCGTTCGTGCGGAAGGTGGCCGAACAACTGGCCGCGCACGACGAGCGCGCGCAGTTCCTGGCCGGCATCGATCTCATTCTGGCGGGCATCGGCGTGGCGGCTCGGTAAGCCCGCCATCGGATGCATGATTTCGAACGGCGGTGCGACGAGTCCGTCGTCACGCCAGCAGCCGCAGCGCATCCGCGAGCGACAACACCGTCGTGCGCGATTCGAACGCGGTGGCGAACAGATGCTCGTGGACGATCGGGTCCGGGTCGTAGCAGCAATCCTTGACCGTGTAGAGGCCGAAATCGGCGTCGCTCGCGTGGGCGATCGACGACAGCATCACGCCGGTCGATGCGATGCCGACCATGATCAGCGAATCGACGCCCTGCGCGACGAGCCGCGCCTGCAGATCGGTGCCGAAGAATACGCTCGCGCGGTGGGCGACGATCAGCGGTTCGTCGGGCTGCCTGGCCAGTTCGGGACACGGGGCGTCGTCGATGAAGAGGCCGAGCTGCTTGATGCCCTGGCCATTCTTGTTGCGCGGGCTGACTTCCGGATAGCCGGGGCTGAAGCGCAGATTCGCAAACCAGACGCCGATGCCGGCGGCTCGCGCCGCGTCGCAGAGACGGCGCGTGTTGGCGAGCAGCTCGGGCGCGACCGACGGGAAGAGCCCGAGAATATCGGTCTGGTAATGCATGACCAGCAGCGCGGTTTTTGATGGCACGATGGGCGGGATCGGCGAGGAGGAGCTGCTGCCGGCGTGCGCGCGGGCGGAGGTTGCAATTTCTGATGCGTTGTCCGGATTCATGCGTGGCGTTCTCCAGTAATCGCTTCGGAATGTCGGAAAATCGGCGGTGCCGACGATGCAGCCCGGCACCGCCCCTTCAAAAAATCGACCGCCCCGTATAAGTCGTCAACCACTCCAGCGCCAGCGTGCCGGCCAACGAATTCCCGTTCGCATCCAGCCCCGGCGCCCACACGCACACCGCCATCTCCCCGGGCAGCACCGCGACGATCCCGCCGCCGACGCCGCTCTTCGCCGGCAGCCCGACCCGGTACACGAAATCGCCGGCCGCATCATAGGTACCGCACGTCAGCATCAGCGCCGACAGCCGCTTCGCGGAACTCGAATCGACGATCCGCTCGCCGGTCGCCGGCGCGACGCCGCCGTTCGCCAGAAACAGCGCGGCGCTGGCGAGCTCGACGCAGTTCATCGTGATCGCGCACTGCCGGCAATACGCGTCGATCACCGTGTCGGGCGGCATCTGCATGTTGCCGAAGCTTGCCATGAAGTGCGCCATCGCGCGGTTGCGCTCCGCGTGCTGCAACTCCGACAGCGCGACGCGCGAGTCGTAGTCGATGTCGTTCGCGCCGATCAGCCGCCGCACGAATTCGACGAGCGCCGTCTCGGCCTTCACGAAGCGGCGGCACAGCACGTCGGTGACGACCAGTGCGCCCGCGTTGATGAACGGATTGCGCGGCTTGCCGCGCTCGCTTTCGAGCTGGACCAGCGAATTGAACGCGGTGCCGGACGGCTCGCGGCCGACCCGTTCCCACAGCGCGTCGCCCAGCAACTGGAATGCGAGCGTGCACGCGAACAGCTTCGAGATGCTCTGGATCGAGAAGCGCTCGTGCGCATCGCCGACGGTGTAAACGTTTCCGTCGAGCGTCACGACGGCCATCCCGAACTTGTCGGCGGGCACTTTCGCGAGTTCGGGAATGTAGTCGGCCACCCGTCCCTGGCCAATCCAGGGGGCGAGTTCGGTGTGGATGCGTTCGAGGATCGTCGGGTAATTCATCGCGTCAGGCAGGGTAGAGGCAGGCCGGATTCCGGCGAGCCCGTATGGAACCGTCCCGGCGCCGATTCGTCAAGCGCGGCCGAAATCGCGCCCTTATTTTCAAGACCGGCAAACAGGCGAGCGGCGGGCGCAGTATCATGCGGTACGTTTCGGCCGATGGCCGGCGTCCGGCACCGGCCGGCGCCGCCGCGGCTTCTCCGATGATCCGACCGCCGCCCATGTCTTTTCGCATTCTGCTCGTCGAAGACGACACCCGCCTGTCCACGCTGATCGCCGGCTACCTGCGCAAGAACGACTATGAAGTCGACACCGTGCTGCATGGTGACGCCGCGGTGCCGGCGATTCTGTCCATTCGTCCCGATCTCGTCATCCTCGACGTGAACCTGCCGGGCAAGGACGGCTTCGAGATCTGCCGCGAAGCGCGCAAGCAGTACGACGGCGTGATCATCATGGTGACGGCGCGCGACGAGCCGTTCGACGAGCTGCTCGGCCTCGAATTCGGCGCGGACGACTACGTGCACAAGCCGGTCGAGCCGCGCATCCTGCTCGCGCGGATCAAAGCGCAACTGCGCCGCGCGCCCGTGCGCGCGGCCGAGAGCACCGCGCCGCAGCCGGAGCGCTACGCGTTCGGCAAGTTCTCGATCGACCGCACCGACCGCACCGTCGTGCTGCCCGACGGCAGCACGCCCGACCTGACGTCGGCCGAATTCGACCTGCTGTGGGCGCTCGTGTGTCATGCGGGCGAAGTCGTCAGCCGTGACGATCTGATGCTGCAGCTGCGCGGCGTCGAATTCGACGGTCTCGATCGCACGATCGACGGGCGTATCTCGAAGCTGCGCCGCAAGCTGCGCGACGACGCGAGCAACCCGCAGCGGATCAAGACGATCCGCAGCAAGGGTTATCAATTCAGCAAGCACGCGTGGGAATGACGCCGCCGTCGCGCGACGCCGTCACGTTCCGCGCGGGCATTCCGCCCGCGGGCCGGGAGCCGCGATGATCCGACGAACCCGTTCGCACCCCGATGCGCCGCCGCTTCCGCCGCTGCGCTACGTCAAATGGCGCTGGCTGCATTTCCGACGCGCGTGGACCGACACGCGCGCCGATCGCATTCCGAGCTGGTCGCGCCTGTATGTGCGCACCTACGTGCATCTGCTCGGCCTCGTCTTGCTGACCGCACTGGTGCCCGCGCTCGCGCTGTCCGTCGAATTGTCGCCGCAGGTCGTGTGGCATGCGTTCGACTCGCTGCCGGGCGACATCTGGATCGTGCTGGCGTTCGTGTTCACGGCGCCCGCGCTCGCCGCGTACCGGTGGATGCGGCCGGTGTGGTCGGATCTGGTGATGGTGCGCGAGCGCGCGATCGATTTCACCGGCGGCCGCTTCAACACGCGCGCGCGCGAATCGCACAGCGTGATCATCGGCCCGCTCGCGCGCACGCTGAATGCGCTCGCGATGCGCATGGAGCGGCTGATCGCCGCGCAGCGCGATCTGACGAACGGGATCTCGCATGAACTGCGCACGCCGCTCGCGCGCGTGCGCTTCGCGCTCGAAATGCTGCGCGAACCGGGTTCGGCGGCCGAATACCAGGGCGCGCTCGAGAGCATCGCGCAGGACGTGACCGAGCTCGAGGAGCTGATCGACATGAGCCTCACGTATGCCCGGCTCGAATACAGCTCGCTGCAGTCGAACCTCGAGATGACCGCGCCGGTCGCGTGGTTCGAGCACCAGGTGAACGACGCGCAACTGCTGTATCCGGACCGCACGATCGAGTCGCGCATCGCGATCGCGCCGGATCTGCGCGTGAAGATGGATCGGCGGCTGATGTCGTATGCGATGCGCAACTTGTTGCGCAACGCGAGCAAGTACGCGAAATCGCGGATCGTCGTCGGGATCTCGCTCTTGCACGGCAACATCGGGATCTTCGTCGAGGACGACGGTCCCGGTGTGCCCGAGAACGAGCGCGAACGGATCTTCGACGCGTTCGTGCGCCTCGACCGTCGCACCGGCGGCTACGGGCTCGGCCTGTCGATCACGCGGCAGGTGCTCCACGCGCACAACGGCCGGATCGCTGTCGTCGATCCGGTCGAGCTCGGCGGCGCGCGGTTCGAGATCAGCTGGCCGGTCTAGCGCCACGCTGCGCGCGGGCCGATCGACGGCAATCGCGAAGACGCAGGCCGCCGGCGGGCGCATGCTCAGTAGGTGCGGCCGAGCTGCAGGTAGAAGTTGCGTCGGCCGCTGGGCGCGAGCGCCACGCCGATGTAGACGGGCCCGAACGCGGTCGACAGGCTCGTGAAGAACGTGTAGCTC
This sequence comes from Burkholderia sp. MSMB1072, assembly GCF_001524725.1. NCBI lineage: Bacteria > Pseudomonadati > Pseudomonadota > Betaproteobacteria > Burkholderiales > Burkholderiaceae > Burkholderia > Burkholderia sp. MSMB1072. The sequence continues at coordinate 143,003 of NZ_LOYC01000040.1, read as the reverse complement.
TGCTTGAGCGAGCCGCCGCCGATCTGCTGGCCGCTGGACCAGACGTTGCCGAGTTCCGCACTGGCGCCCACCGACAGCGCCTTGATCGGCGATGCATTGAACGTCATCAACTGGTTCATGTACGTGATCTGCCCGTACGCCAGTTCGTTGCCGTTCAGCTGATCGGCCGCATAGGCGGACAGATGCTGGAAGCCGCCGAGCGTGAAGTTGAACGCGTTGATCAGGTTGGTGCCGCCGATGCTCTTGCCGCCTTCGATCGTCGCGCTGACGCTGTGTCGGCCGAACTGCTGCGCAATCATCGCCTTGCCGTAGATCTCGGTATAGGGCGAGTTATTGATCCCGTCGTCGAATTCCTGCGCCGAGCCGCCGTTACGCGACACGAGCGAACGGTCGATCCGCAGTTCGCCGAAATAACCCTTGCGCGGGAACATCGGATCGTCGAGCTGATCGATCACGAGCCGCGCCCGCGCGACCAACGCCTGGGACGTGAAGCTCGGCCACAGCAGCGTCTGGCCGCTGCCGTCGTCGAACGGTACGTTGTAGGTCGGCGAGCCGTGCCCGGTCATGTAACCGACGCCGATCCGGAAATCGCCGAGCCGCGCGATCGGCAGGCCCAGATCGATTCCCGCGCGTGCCGTCTGCATCAGGTACTGCGTGACCTTCACGTCGCCGGAGTTGTTGTACAGGTTCGCATAGCGACGCTGGTATTCGGCGTACGGCGACAGGTACACGCCGTACGCGGTCGAAAGCGGCTGGCGCAATTCGACGCGTGCCGACTGCAGGTCGCTGCCGATCGTCGTGTCCGCGCGGAATTCGAGCCCCGATTCGGTGAGCCACGGCCGCCGGTAGCCGACGTGCAGGCGGAAGCCGCCTTCGTCGGTCGAACTGCTCGACATGCCGAGCCCGAACAGCAGGAAGTTCGGCCCCCAGTACTTCTCGCGCGCATTGATCTCGAGCACGTTGTCGTCGCCGTGGCTCACGATCTGCTGCGTGACGCTCTCGAAGTTGCCGCCGGTCGTGAGTCCGAGCAGATCCTGGCTGACGGTCTTCGGATCGTAGATGTCGCCGGGTTTCACATGCAGCGCGTTGCTGACGACGCGCTTCGGCACGCCGCCGCTGGTCTTGATGTCGATGCGCGTGATCCGGATCGGCGGCGGCAGCGGCTGCGCGTGCGCGGACCGGTAGGCCGCGTACTGTTCCGGCGTGAGCGCGAAACGCCGCAGTTTCGGCAGCGCCGCGGTCGCGGCGGCCTCGCCGGCGGCAATCGCCTGCTTCGCGTTCTGGAAATCGGTGAACGCGAGCGAGCCGAGGTTCGGCGTGAGCAGCACGTCGTGCGCGTCGAGCTGCTTGCGCTGCGCGGTCACGTTCTGGCGGATCAGGATGCCGACCATCTGCTGCATCACGTCGGCAGGCGACGCGAGTGCGTCGAGCGGGCGCAGTTGCGAGCCGATGTCGACGGCGATCACGATGTTCGCGCCCATCTGCCGCGCGGTGTCGACGGGCAGGTTGCTGACGAGCCCGCCGTCCACCAGCGCGCGTCCGTTGATCTCGGCCGGCGCGAACAGGCCCGGCATCGCCATGCTCGCGCGAATCGCGAGCGGCAGCGAGCCGTGGTCGAGCACGACCATCTGGCCCGTCTGCAGGTCGGTCGCGACCGCGCGGTACGGGATCGGCAGGTGGTCGAACGGCTGGTTGGTCGGCACGGCGGCCGTCCAGTTCGCGAGCAGCGCCTGCAGCCGGTTGCCCTGTACGAGGCCGACCGGCGCCTTGACGCCTTTCTTGCCGAAGCCGAGCGTCAGCCCGTTGATGTACAGGCGTTCGTCTTCCCGGCTGGTTTGCGGCAGGTCCGCGCGGTCCGTCACGTCGAACGCGATATCCGCCAGATTGACCTCCGACAGCCGCTTCTGCATCTCGTCGGCCGCCATCCCGCTCGCGTACAGGCCGCCGACCACGGCGCCCATGCTGGTGCCCGCAATGCAGTCAATCGGAATCCGGTTGTCCTCCAGCACTTTCAGGACACCGAGGTGTGCGTAGCCGCGCGCGCCGCCACCGGACAGCACGAGGCCGATCGACGGCCGGCCGGCCGGGCCGCCGTCGGCCGTGCAGGTGTGCGCCGACGCGGCGGGCGCGGCGGCAGCCGGCGCGTCGGCGGCGGCAACGGGTTGGGCAGCAGCGGCTTCGGTGGCCGGCAGCGGTTGCGCGGCGACCGTGCAGCACCAGAAGGCAACGAGCGTCGTGCAGAGCGGGCGCACCGGCGCCCAGCGGAAGAAAACGGTCGCTGTCATGGCGAACATACCTGGCGTGATCGTGCGTCTGAGGCCTGCCGGGAGCAGGCAAGACCGAGAGATTACCGTGTTTTACAGGCCCGACGCGAGAGGTTCGTTGCGTAGCCGGACGTGCCCGAAACGCCACATTCGGCAATTTCGTCGCGAAAAAATCATGGGAATTGCCTAAAGTATCGGAACGATTTGCCGCTAAGCTCGTGATGGGACGGCATGGACGCGTGGCAAAACGTGCGGCGCGGCTGTCCCGGCCCGTTCCCTCACAAAGGTTTGAAATATGTCGACACCGCTGTTCGGAAAGTTGTTTGCGCAACCCGTTGCGATCGACCTGGGAACGGCAAGCACGCGGATCTATACGCACGAACGCGGCGTGGTGCTGAACCAGCCGTCGGTCGTCTGCTTCCGCAAGGGCGGCGCAAGCGACGCGCGGCCGACGCTCGAGGCCGTCGGCGAGCTCGCGAAGGCGTTGCTCGGCCGCGAACCGGGGCATCTCGAATCCGTGCGGCCCATGCAGCACGGCGTGATCGCCGACGCGCACGCGGCCGAGCAGATGATCCGCAGCTTCATCGACATGTCGCGCACCCGCTCGCGCTTCGGCCGCCGCGTCGAGGTCACGTTGTGCGTGCCGTCCGACGCGACGGCCGTCGAGCGCCGCGCGATCCGCGAGGCCGCGTTCGCGGCCGGCGTATCGGAGGTCGAACTGATCGAGGAATCGCTCGCGGCCGGGCTCGGCGCGGGTTTGCCGGTGACCGAGGCGGTCGGCTCGATGGTCATCGACATCGGCGGCGGGACGACCGAAGTCGCCGTCATCGCGCTCGGCGGCATCGTGTACCGCGAGGCGATTCGCGTCGGTGGCAACCAGTTCGACGCGGCGATCGTCAACCATGTCCGCAACCTGTACGGCGTGCTGCTCGGCGAGCAGACGGCGGAGCACGTGAAGAAGACGATCGGCTCGGCCACCAGCGCGGTGCCGCGCACGTCGACCCGCGCCGTCGGCCGCGGCATCGGCGACGGCCTGCCGCGTTCGGTCGAGCTGTCCAATCACGACGTCGCGGACGCGTTGGCCGCGCCGCTCAAGCAGGTGATCGGCGCGGTCAAGTCGGTGCTGGAAAACGCGCCGGCCGAACTCGTGACCGATATCGCGAATCGCGGCGTGGTGCTCACCGGCGGCGGCGCGCTGCTCGCCGGGCTCGAACGCCTGCTGTACGACGAGACCGGGCTGGTTGCGCGGATCGCCGACGAGCCTGCCACCTGTGCGGTGCGCGGCGCCGGTGAGGCGATGGGGCGGCTCGCGATGTGCCCGGCCGATTGAGCCGGGGCGGTGCCGGCCGGGCGCCGCGGTGCAGGCTTCACATTCTTTCGATCTCGCTGTTGTCGGCCCGGCCGGCATCGTCCACTACATGGACGGGCGCGGGCACTGCGCGCCGGCGGCGAGACGACCCACATCGGCTTCTCGACGCTCGGCCTGCGCGCGGCGTCGCCGCCCGGTTCGATCGCGAGCGGCACGTTCACCGCGCGCGGCACGGTCGGCATGGCGGCATGCGTTCGGCAACGTGCGGCCGTCGCCGGCGTTCGCGTTCGCGAACGGCGCACGTCGTGTCAGGTGTCGGGCGTGCCGATTGCTCGCGACAGCGCGGTGCTCGAAGCCGGCATCGACGCGAACGTCACGAAGCGCCTGACGCTCGGCCTCACGTTACAGCGGCCGGTATGACACTGGCGTGCGCGACAACGGGATCCTCGGCAACATCCTGCGGAAATTCCGACCGGCAACCGATGTACCCGCACGCGACACGGTGCGACGACGCGACTTCGCATCGCGTCGCGGCCGTTTCGGCGCTGCGCGCGCCCCCCGTTCTGGCCTATCCTGTGCGAAACACGCGACGCGCGCCGCGCGTTGCGCCTCGACACAGGAGCATCGATGCCGAATCACGCCGAAGCCACGACGACGCAGGCGCCGCAAGTCGCGCCGATTGCCCCGACCACCGCGTCGGGTCCCGCTTTCATCGCGCCCGAAGCCGATCCGCAGGCGATCGCGCGCAACAATCAGTACGTGCTGAAATCCGGTGACGCGTTCGTGGTCAGCGACGCGCTCGGCGACATCGGCGGGCATGACGACGGCCTGTTCGTCGACGACATGCGCGTGCTGTCGACCTGGCGCCTGACGTTCGGCGGCCGTGCGCCGTCGTTGCTGTCGGGCGCGACGAGCGCCGACAACGCGTCGTTCACCGCGCATCTGACGAACCGCCCGCTGCCGCCGCTCGGCGGCCACGAGACACCCGAGGGCGTGATCCACATCGAGCGGATGCGCGTGCTCGCGGGCGACGTGCTGTACGAAGCGCTGACGCTGACGAACTACGGTGCGAGCGAAGCCGAAGTGCCGCTGTCGCTGTCGTTCGCGGCCGATTTCAAGGACATGTTCGAAGTGCGCGGCACGCAGCGGCCGAAGCGCGGCACGGTGGGGGCGCCGCGCGTCGACGCGGGCGCGGTGCGGCTGCGCTATGACGGCCTCGACGGCGTGGAGCGCAACGTGACCGTGCATTTCTCGCCGGCGCCCGACGCGCTGTCGGTCGATCGCGCCGACTACACGCTGACGATCGCCGCGCAGGCGTGCGTGTCGATCTACCTGACCGTCGATGCGACGCTCGGGCCCGCGCAGGGCGAAGGGCCCGGATGCGGCCGCGTCGCGCTGCGTACGGCGCTCGTCGGCGTGCATCGCGAGATGCGGGCGCGGCGCGAGTCGATGGCGCGCGTGAACACCGGCAATCCGCTGTTCGACGCATGGCTCGATCGCTCGCTCGCGGATCTCGGGTTGCTCACGACGCAGCTCGACACGGGGCCGTACCCGTATGCGGGCATCCCGTGGTTCTCGACGCCGTTCGGCCGCGACGCGATCATCACGTCGCTGCAGATGCTGTGGCTGCAGCCGTCGCTCGCGCGCGGCGTGCTGCGGTTTCTCGCCGAGCATCAGGCGCGCGAGACCTCCGCGTTCCGCGACGCGGAGCCCGGCAAGATCATGCACGAGTTCCGCCGCAGCGAGATGGCCGCGACGGGCGAGGTGCCGTTCGCGCTGTACTACGGCGGCGTCGATACGACTCCGCTGTTCATCGTGCTCGCGGGCGCCTATGTCGAGCGCACCGGCGACGATGAGCTGATCGACGAGCTGTGGCCCGCGCTCGAGCGTGCTGCGCAATGGGTGATCGACAAGTGCGACCGCAATCCGTACGGGCTGCTCGATTATCAGCGCACGTCGGAGCGCGGCCTCGCGAACCAGGGCTGGAAGGACAGCCACGATTCGGTGTTCCACGCGGACGGACGTTTCCCGGACGGGCCGATCGCGCTCGTCGAAGTGCAGGCCTATGCATGCGCGGCACTCGACGCGATGTCGGCGTGCTCGCACCGGCGCGGCCATGCGGCCGACGCGACGCGCTACGCGTTGCGCGCGAAGACGCTGCGCGAGCAGGTCGACGCGCTGTTCTGGATGCCGGAAGGCAATTTCTACGGGATCGCACTCGACGGCCATGGCGACCTGTGCCGTGTGTTCGCGTCGAACGCGGGCCATCTGCTTGCCTTCGGGCTGCCCGACGCCGAGCGCGGCGCGGCGGTCGCCGGCGTGCTCGGCTCGGCGCTGTTCCAGACCGGCTGGGGCATCCGCACGCTCGCGGCCGGCCAGCCGCGTTTCAATCCGATGGCCTATCACAACGGCTCGGTGTGGCCGCACGACAATGCGCTCATCGCGCGCGGCCTGGCGCGCTACGGCGACAAGACGGCCGCGGTGAATCTGCTGCGCGCGCTGTTCGAGGCGGCGGTGAGCTTCGAGATGCGCTTGCCGGAGCTGTTCTGCGGATTCCCGCGCCGACGCGGCGAACCGCCGACCGCGTATCCGGTGGCCTGCCTGCCGCAGGCGTGGGCGGCCGGCGCGCCGTTCATGATGCTGCAGGCGTGCCTCGGCGTGAGCATCGACGCGGCGCGCCACGAGGTGCGCGTCGAGCGTCCGGCATTGCCGGAAGGCGTCGACTGGCTGCGGATCGATGCGCTGCGCGTCGGCGACGAAACCGTGTCGCTGACGTTCCGCCGCGTCGACGGCCAGGTCATCGCGGCGGCGGAGCAGCCGGGCCGTGTGAAGGTGGTCGCGGTGCTGTAGCGGCGTGCCGCGCGAACGTTGCGCGATGTCGCGCCACGTTCGCGCGCAGCGGCATAGAATCGTGACATGACCCTTGAACGATGGCGGAGGTAGACGATGACGACCGACAATCGGCCCGACGACGGCGAGCACAAGCTCGAGAATCTGGAAGCGGCGGTCGACCACCTGCACAAGTCGATCGAATCGCAGAGCATCGCGGTCGGCGCGGCGAAGGGCATCCTGTTCAGCCTGATCGAAACGCTCGGCGCACTGATCGGCGATCCCGACCTGCCGGAGCATGCGCGTTCGGGCTACGAAGCGTTGCGCGACAAGGCGAGCGAATTGCGCGGCGGCCTCGAGCGCCATTGACGCACGGGCGGCGCAGGTGCTGCCCGATTCGGCAGACGCAGCACAAAACCCCGTGTGCTCAATCAGTTAGGTGCCCGATACGCAGGATATCCACAAGCTTGCCAACACAATCTGTGGAGAACCGCCCGGCCATCGGCCGGGTGCGCCACGCGTGCGCGGCGTGCGGTTCGACAATCTTTGCGGTGCCACACCATTGACCGGCCAAGGTCCGTGAACTGAATCCCCTTCTGTATCAAGATGTTACGCGCCCGATGTGGCGGATATCCACAGGCTTGCCAACAAAATCTGTGGACAACTCGCAATCGATTGCGTCGCAGGCGTTGAGGATCCGGCCGGAATGCGACGGGTGCGCGAAGCCCGTGCGCAAAGCCTGCCCGCGCCGCGCATCGGCGCACGAATGCGTGCGCGATCAAAGGCTTAGCTTCCGGATACCCAGGATATCCACATCCTTGCCAACACTTTCTGTGGACAAGCGCGGCCGCGTTATTCGGTGGGCGCCGCGCCGGCCGCTTCCGCCACGATCCAGTCGCGAAAGAGCGTCATCGCGGGCGTCAGCGGTTTCGACTTCAGCGACGTGAGCCAGTAGCCGCCCGCGCGCACGTCGATGTCGAACGGCCGCGAGAGCTGGCCGAGTTGCAGTTCGCGCGCGAACATGCAGGCGGGCGCGAGCGCGACGCCCGCACCTTGTATCGCGGCCTCGACCATCAGCCGGGACGAATCGAATACGGGCCCGTTGACGGCCCACGGTTCGAGTTGCGCGGCGTCGAACCAGCCGAGCCATTCGTCGGTGCGGTACGAGCGCAGCAGCGTTTCGTTCGCGAGGTCAGCCGGCTGCGCGAGACGCCGCGCAATGTCCGGCGTGCACAGCGCGGTGAGCGGCGCATCGAGCAGTTGCTCGTTGCGTGTCGTCGGCCAATTGCCGACGCCGAAGCGGATCGCAAAATCGAGGCCCTCGGCGGCGAGGTCGACGACGTTGTTGTTGGTCCGCAGCCGCAGCTCGACGAACGGGTGTGTGTCGCCGAACTGCTTCAGCCGCGGCATTAGCCAGCCTAGGGCAAAGGTGCCGACGACGCCGAGCGTCAGCACCTCGCGGAAGCGCCCGCCGTCGAATTGCTTGAGCACCGTCTCGATGCGGCTGAACGCGTCGCTCAGCACCGGCAGCAATGCACGCCCCTCGTCGGTCAGCCCGAGGCCGCGCGGCAATCGCGTGAACAACGTGCAGCCGAGCCGCTCCTCCAGCGAGCGCACCTGCTGGCTGACCGCGGCCTGGGTCACGCTCAGCTCGAGGCCGGCGCGCGTGAAGTTCAGGTGGCGCGCCGACGATTCGAATGCGCGCAACGCATTGAGCGGAAGATGAGGGCGGAGTTTGGTCATAAGAATTTCTTTTGTCAGCGCTCAATTATCGTTGCTTGTCGGGCAACCGTAAAGTCTCGATAGTGCTGTCTCGGCGGCCGGCCGTTTTCGGCACGCAACACCGACACGCAATGCCGTTTCGCCGCCATTCCACCACGAGACAACCGACATGACCTACTCAACGAAACGTCGAACCCTGTTGCTGGCCGCCGCGACGGCGCCGCTCGTTCTCACCGTCACCGCGTGCGCGTCGCGGCAGGCCGCGGCGCCGGACCCGGCCGCGGCGGCAGCCGCGGACGCCATTGCGCCCGTCGCGGCGGCGACGACGCTCGCCGATCTCGAGCGCGACGCGGGCGGCCGTCTCGGCGTGTGCGCGATCGACACGGCGAGCGGCCGCGCCATCGAGCATCGCGCGGGCGAGCGCTTCCCGTTCTGCAGTACGTTCAAGGCGATGCTGAGTGCGGCGGTCCTCGCGCAGAGCGTCGAGCGGCCGGGCTTGCTGCAACAGCGCGTGACGTACACCAAGGCCGACCTCGTCAACTATTCGCCGGTGTCGGAGAAGCATGTCGGCGCGGGCATGACGGTCGGCGCGCTGTGCGAGGCCACGATTCAGTACAGCGACAACTCGGCCGCGAACCTGCTGATGAAGCTGATCGGCGGCCCGTCGGCGGTAACGGCCTACGCGCGTTCGATCGGCGACGACATGTTCCGTCTCGATCGATGGGAGACCGAACTGAATACCGCGCTGCCGGGCGACCCGCGCGACACGACGACGCCCGCCGCGATGGCCGCCAGCATGCGCGCGCTGACGCTCGGCGACGCCCTGCCGGCCGCGCAGCGTGCGCAGCTCGTCGCGTGGCTGCGCGGCAACAAGGTCGGCGACAAGCGAATTCGCGCGGGCGTGCCCGCCGGATGGACGGTCGGCGACAAGACCGGTACCGGCGATTACGGAACGACGAACGATGCGGGCGTCATCTGGCCGACGTCGCGCGCGCCGATCGTGCTGGCCGTGTACTACACGCAGACGCAAGCCGATGCACGGGCGAAGGACGACGTGATCGCGTCGGCCGCGCGCATCGTCGCGCGCACGTTCGGTTGAGCAGCGCGGCACGGCGCGCGTGGCGAGCGCCGCGGGCGCGCCTTGCCGCAGTCGTGACCCGCGCGATCAAACGTTGTGCGATCAACGACTTAGGTCGCGCATGCTCAGGATATCCACATGCTTGCCAACAAAAATTGTGGACAAGCCCGCGCGCCGCGGCGTCCGGCGCGACGCGCGCCGGGCGTGCCGCGTTTGAGGCAGCGCGAACAAAGTCTTTCGGATCAAGCGCTTGGTCGCGGTATGCGCAGGCTATCCACACGCTTGCCAACACAATCTGTGGACAAGCACGGCAGCCCGCGCGTCACGTGCCGACGCGGCATGCAACGCGCGATCGGGTGTCGTCGTGCCCTTTTCGAGGCGGCGCGGACAAAGTCTTTCGGATCAAGTGCTTGATCGCGGTATGCGCAGGCTATCCACATGCTTGCCAACACAATCTGTGGACAAGCTCGCGCGCGGCCGCGACCGAAACGCTCAGGGCTGCCGATCGTCGACGGCGGGCCAGCGCGCGAACGCGAACACCCACAACATGACGAAGTTCAGCACCGGGACGAACATCGTCAGGATCCACCAGCCCGAATGCCCGGTGCGCCGCACGATGCGGACGTACGGATAGACGACGATGGCGACGAGCACGAGCGAGACGAGCAATTGCCACGCGGTGAAGTGTTCCATGGTCTTCCTCGGAGTGAGGTGTCGTGATGCGGTGCCGGCGGCACGGCCGGCCCGGGGCGCATGGCCGACGATGCGCGGCCGCGTGCGGCTTGCGTGATCTTGATGCGCGGCGGGCACGGGCGTCAAGGCAGCGGCAGGGCGCTGCCCGGATGCCCGATCGTCGCGTTCGCGCATGCCGATGCCGCGCGTTGCCGAAACGGTGACGCGCGGCGCGAATCGTAGGCCGATCAACGGGTTAGCGCAGGCTTGCGCAGGATATCCACAAGCTTGCCAACAAAATCTGTGGGTAAGTGGTGCAGCGCCGGTCCGGCATGCGTGCGGCGGTTGCGATGCCCATCGGACGTACATCGTGGACGTACATCGTCGTGGCGTCGTGATGCGATGTGCGGCGAAGCGGTGACGGCGATGGCTCTTGCCCGGGCCTTGTCTGCATCACGCGTGCCAAAGTCCATCGGATCAAGGGTTTAGCGCCGCGGTGCGCAGGATATCCACAAGCTTGCCAACATTTTCTGTGGAGAAGTCCGCATTCGCGATTCGGCCAAATGCCACGCGCTGCCACGCTTCGCACGCCGGCTCACGCCGTGCAGATACCGGCCACGCCGACCTTCTGGAACAGGTGCGGGCTGGTGACGGCGGACGACGGATAGGCCGACAGCTTCGCGACGAATTCCGGATGCGTGAAGGCTGCGCGAAAGGCGTCCGTCGATTCCCGGACCGCGTGGTTCAGGTAGGTCGGGCTGTCGCCGAGCGCGCGATGAAGCTGCGTCGAGATGAATCCCGGCTGGCGCTTCATGAATTCCGCGTCGTCTTTCCAGACGGCGAGAAAGTCGGCTTCGTCGGCGGGCGCCGGCGTAAACATGTTGACGAGCACGACCGGCGCCGCATCGATCGCGATCTGTTGCCGGATTTGCCAACATAATCCGTGGACAAGCCGACCGCCGCGCGCGCGTCAGGCCGGCCGCGGGAAGCGCACCGTGACGGTCAGCCCGCGCCCGCCGCGCGTGGTCCCGAGCGCGACGGTCGCGCGATGCTGTTCGGCGATCCGCTTGACGATCGACAACCCGAGCCCGCTGCCCGACGACGTGGCGGCTTGTGCGCCTTCGCCGCGATAGAAGCGTTCCCATACGTCCGTGCGTTCGGCCTCCGGAATGCCGGGGCCGTCGTCGGCGACTTCGAGCACGGGCGTCGCGCCGTCCATGCGCGCCGACACGTCGACGCGCGCGCCTGCGCCCGCATAGCGGATCGCGTTGTCGACGAGATTGTTCAGCAGCACGCGCAGCGTGTCGGCATTGCCCGCCGTCGTCACGGGCACGTCGACGATCGCACCGAGATCGATCCGGTGCGCGTCGGCGACGCGCGCGCGGTCCGACACCACCGAACGGCACAGCGCGGCGAGATCGACCGGCGCCGACGCGCCGACGGCCGCCTGCGCATCGGGCTCGAGGCGTGCGAGCGTCAGCAACTGTTCGGCGAGGTGGCCGAGGCGCGTCGTGCCCGCATGGATTTGCGCGAGGATGCGCTCGCGTTCCTCGGCAGTCGCCGCGCGTCGCAGCAATTGCGACTGGATCGACAGCCCCATGATCGGTGTGCGCAGCTCGTGCGCGGCATCGGCGATGAAGTGCCGCTGCAACGTGAACGAGCGGTCGAGGCGTGCGAGCAGGTCGTTGATGGCCTCGGCGAGCGGGCGGACCTCGTTCGGCATCGACGCGACGTCGACCGGCTCGAGGTTGTTCGCATTCCTGCGTTTCAGGCCGGACGCGATTGCCCGTAACGGCCGCAACCCCGCGCCGATGCCGAACCACAGGCCGAGCGCGAGCAGCGGCAGCATCGAGAAGACGGGCCACAGCAGGTGGACGGCGATGCCCGCGATCGCTTCCCAGCGCGCATGCCGTGCCTGCGCGAGCCGGATCGTCGTGCCGCCGCGCTCGGTCACATAGGTGCGCCACGGCTGGCCGCCGACGTCGACGCTCGCGATGCCCTGCTGCGCGGGCGGCGGCAGCTTCGAGTCGAGGTCGGTCGAATACACGAGCGTGCCGTTGCGCCATACCTGCAGCAGCACCGCATCGGGGTCGCTCGCTTCGAAGCCGTGCTTGCCTGTGGCGCGGTTGCTGAACGACAGCTCGCCGTTCGGGCCGACGACGATCTGTTTCGACATGCTGCGCATCTGGTCGTCTAGCAGATCGTCGAGTTCGCGCAGCGCGCCCCAGTAGGTGCCGGCGCTCGCGACCAGGCCGATCACGCACGCGGCCGGCAGCAGCCACGTCAGCAGGCGCCGCCGCAACGACGCGTTGCGCCAGCGCGCGACCGCGCGTTGCAGGCGCGTCACGTGCCGTCACCGATCCGGTAGCCGACGCCGCGCACCGTGCGGATCATGTCGTGGCCGAGTTTCTTGCGCAGGTTGTGGATATGCACCTGCACCGCGTTGCTCTCGATTTCCTCGCCCCAGCTATACAGCCGTTCCTCGAACTGTTCGCGCGAAATCACCGCGCCCGGTTCGCGCATCAGCTCGTGCAGCAGCACGAATTCCTTCGGCGACAGAGGCACTTCGTCGTCGTCGAGCCAGACGAGGTGCTTGACGGGATCGAGCCGCAGCGGGCCGATCGCGAGCGTCGTCTGCGCGCGGCCTGCATGGCGGCGGCTGACCGCGCGGATGCGGGCGAGCAGTTCGTCGAGCGCGAACGGCTTGACGAGATAGTCGTCCGCGCCGCTGTCGAGGCCCGCGATGCGGTCGGGCACGCCGTCGCGCGCGGTGATGATGATCGCGGGCAGGTTTTCGTCGCGGCGGCGCAGCGCGGCGAGCACCGACAGGCCGTCGCGATTCGGCAGCCCGAGATCGAGCAGCAGGAGCCCGTAGCCGGTCGCACGCAGCGCGAGCGACGCGGCGTCGCCGTCCTTCACCCAGTCGACCGCGAAGCCTTCCTGCTTGAGGCCCTGTTCGAGCCCGCTGCCGATCAGCGGATCGTCCTCGACGAGCAGTACGCGCATGGATTCGTGTCTCTCCGACAGGGGCGCCGCGGCGCCCGGGGTTCTCATGATAAGCGCACGCGCCTTAGGCCCAGCTTAAATGCACGCCGTGCGCGGCCCGCGTTCGTACCGGTCCAATGCGGCACCGTGTCGCTTCGGCATGCCCTTCAGGTTTGCTTAATCTTACGGTCCGTAAGCTGGCGCCGTCGCGTTCAACGGAGCGCGGCGCCACATCGAAGAAGAGGACCGAGATCATGAAACACCTGGCCAGAATCCTGGCGGTCGCGCTCGTCGCGCTGCCTGCCGCCGTCTACGCGCAATACACGGGGCCGTCCGCGCTGACCACGACGACCGTGAAGGAACTGCTCGCCAACGGCCGCGACGACCAGCACGTGCAGTTGCAGGGGCGCATCGTCAAGCACGTCGGCGGCGAGGATTACGAGTTCGCCGACGCCACCGGCACGATCCGCGTCGAAATCGACCCCAAGCTGTGGGCGGCGGGCCAGCCCGTCAGCGACAAGAACGAAGTGAAGCTGACCGGCGAATTCGAGCGCAAATGGTCGGGCCGCGTGAAGGTCGACGCCGATCACGTCGAAGTGCTGCGCTGACGGTGGGCGCGGGGCCGGTGATACCATGGACGACCGGTTCCCGTTCCCACCAAGATGGCCGCCAATTTCGACGAACTCGCGTCCCGGATCCGGGCGCAATTTTCCGAGCTGAGCCCGCAATTCCAGGCGGGCGCCGCCTTCCTGCTCGATCATCCCGACGAAGTCGCCACGTCGTCGATGCGCAAGGTCGCGCAGCGCGCGCAGGTGCAGCCTGCGTCGCTCGTGCGGCTCGCGCAGCAATTCGGCTTTCCCGGCTGGAACGAGCTGCGCGACCTGTGCGTCGCGCGCGTGCGCACGCGTCCCGAGCCGCTCACGCAGCGTGCGCGCTCGCTCGTGCGGCCCGACGCGAAGGCGTCGCTCGCGCACGATCTGCTCGCCGCGCAGCAGCACAACCTGTCGGCGACCGCCGCGCAGAACGAGCACGCGCTCGCGGATGCGGCGAGGCTGATCCGCAAGGCGTCGCACGTGCACGTGGCGGGGTTTCGCTCGTGCTATCCGGTGGCCTTCGGTTTCGTCTACGGCTACCGGCTGTTTCGTCCGACCGTGTCGCTGCTCAACGGCGTCGCCGGTTCCCTCGAAATGGAGTTGCGCACGATCGCGAAGCAGAACGTGACGGTGATCGTCAGCTTCGCGCCGTATTCGGCCGAAGCGACGCGCGTCGCGCAGGCCGCGAAGGCGCAGGGCAGCCGGATCGTTGCGATCACCGACAGCGCGGTGTCGCCGATCGCGCTGCACGCGGACGCGCAACTGATCTTCACGCACGACAGCCCGTCGTTCTTTCCGTCGCTGGTGGCCGCGCATGCGATGGCCGAGGCGCTGGTCGCGCAGTTGCTGGCGCTCGAAGGCAGCGATGCGATCGCGGCGCTCGAGCGGACCGAAGCGGAACTGCACGCGAAGGGCGCATACGTCGTTTGACGGGCGCGGCATGCACGATTTCCGTCCATTTTCATCCACGACCCCGCGCAACCGATGACGTTGACCTATGCCGTGACCGATGCGAGCGATCCGGAGGTGCGCAAGCAGATCGTCGCGCCGCTCATCCGCTTCAACGAAAGCCAGGCCGGCCCGGTCGACTTTCGGCCGCTGGCCGTGATCGCGACCGACGAGGCCGGCGCGGTGGTCGGCGGCCTGTGGGGCGGCACGGCGTTCGGCTGGCTGCATGTCGACCTGCTCGTAGTACCCGAAGCCGCGCGCGGCCAAGGCGCCGGCACGCGCATCATGGATCTGGCCGAACAGGAGGCCGTCGCGCGCGGTTGCCACAGCGCGTGGCTCGATACGTTCGACTTCCAGGCGCGGCCGTTCTACGAGAAGCGCGGCTATGTCCGCTTCGGCGAGCTCCACGATTACCCGGTCGGGCACAGCCGCATTTTCCTGACGAAGAAACTCGCGGGGTGAGCGCCGCCGCGCCGCACGATTGACGACGCCGGCGGCCGTCGCCTACGATACCGGCCAGCGATGCAGGTCGCTTCCGGGTCCGCGGAAAGGGTTCAACCCACCTGTCGCTGCAAATCCAGTCTTCCCCCATCCTTTGTGCTGGCGGTATTGCGGACCTTCGGCCATCCACGCACGAGGATCCGCATGAAAAAGCTGCCTCCCAACGCCCATCCCGATCATCTGAAAAAGCAGGCCAAGGCATTGTTGCGCCTGTACCGGCAGGGCGACGCCGATGCCGTCGCGCGCTTCGTCCAGTCCCTGCCGGCAGCCGCGAATCGCACGCATGACGAAACGCTCGCACTCGGGCTCCACCTGCACGACGCACAGTCCTGCATCGCGCGCGAGTACGGTTTTGCTTCATGGGCCGATCTCGGCGTGTTCGTCGAAACGCATGCGCTCGCGCGGCAACCGCGGTCGTCGGTGATTCGCCGCTGGCTCGACCTCGCATACGGCGCCGACGTGACCGGCGGCTTCGACGCGGCCCGGCCGCGCGTCGCCGCGCAATTGCTGCGCGATCGTCCCGATCTCATATCGGCGGACTCGACGATCGCATGCGCATCGGGCGATCTCGACGCGGTGAAGGCGGCGCTGGCCGCCGATCCCGGCTGGATCGCGCGCGCCGACGGTGCGCTGAAGTTGCCGCCGCTCGTCGCCGTCACGCATTCGCGGCTCGGCCAGCTTCCCGAATTCGCGGCCCGGCTGCGTGCGTGCGCGCGCTATCTGCTCGATGCGGGCGCCGATCCGAACCAGCGGATCGGCAACCGGACGCCGCCGGCCTCGCTCGCGCAGCCCGACGAGTCGGCGCCGCTGTCGGCGCTGTATGGCGCCGCCGGCGTCAATCGCGATCCGGTGCTCACCGCGATGCTGCTGGAAGCCGGTGCCGATCCGAACGACGGCGAATCGCTGTATCACTCGGTGGAGAATCCGGCATGCACGCGCCTGCTGCTCGAGCACGGCGCCCGGGTGAGCGGGACGAATGCGTTGCGGCGGGCGCTCGACGTGCCGGACGCTACCGCGCTCGAGTGCCTGCTCGCGCATGGCGGCGACCCGAACGAGCCGGCCGGCGACGGGCCGACGAAGATGTGGGGCGCGCCGTTGCTGCGCGCAATCGCCGTGCGTTGCCCGGTGCGCCATGTCGCCGCGCTGCTGGCGGCCGGCGCCGATCCCCGCGCGCGGACCGCCGCGGGCGTCAGCGCGTACCGGCTCGCGATGCAGACCGGGTTGTCCGACGTCGCGGCGCTGTTGCGCGCGGCCGGCGCGGAGGAAGCGCTCGATGCGCAGGACGCATTCGTGGCGGCCTGCGCGCGCGCCGATGCCGACGACGCGCGTCGCATCCAGGCGCGCCATCGCGAGCTGCCCGGTACGTTGCCCGACGACCGGCTGCGGTTGCTGCCGGACGCCGCCGCATGGGGTTCGCGCGATGCGGTGAAGGTGATGGTCGAACTGGGCTGGCCGATCGCCGCGCGCGGCGGCGACTGGGACGCGAGCGCGCTGAACCACGCGGTGTTCCGCGGCGATGCCGAACTGCTGGCGTTCCTGCTCGCGCACGGCGCAAACTGGCGCGACGTGCACGGGTTCGGCAGCGATGCGCTCGGTACGTTGTCCTGGGCGTCCGTCAACGAGCCGGAGGGCGTCGGCGATCCCGACTGGGAAGCGTGCGCGCGCGTGCTGATCGCGCACGGCGTGCCGCCGGCGGTGCGCGATCCGTCGAATCCGGATGGCGTGCTGATCGACGGTCGCGCGATGCGGTTTTCCGAGGCCGTCACCGACGTGTTGCTCGGCGTCGACGCCGGGCGGCCCGCATCGACGTGAACCGACGCGGGCGGCCATGCGTGGCGGCCTGCATTCGGCATCGGCGAGTTTGTCCTGTTGCGCCACGACATTTCGGCGAATGCTGAAACGTCGCGTGCACGACCGGCGTAAGCTCACCCGTCAACACTGTCCCCGGAGTTCGCGATGACCCGTTCCGACCTGCAAGCCCGCCACGCCGAAGCCTTCCGTGCGCTGCACACGCGCCCCGGCGCGTTCATCATCCCGAACCCGTGGGACGCAGGCACCGCGCGCCTGCTCGCGATGGCCGGCTTCGAGGCGCTCGCCACGACGAGCGCCGGTTACGCGTTTTCGAAAGGGCGACCCGACAACGCGATCGACCGCGACGCGATGCTCGCTCACATCGCCGATCTCGTCGCCGCGGGCGGCTTGCCCGTGAGCGCCGATCTCGAGAACGGCTTCGGCGACGCACCCGACACGGTGGCCGAAACGATCCGGCTGGCGGCCGAGGCGGGCGCGGTCGGCGGCTCGATCGAGGACGCGACCGGCCGTGCCGATACGCCGATCTATGCGCGCGACGTGTCGGTCGAGCGGATCGCGGCGGCCGTCGACGCGGCGCGTGCGCTGCCGTTTCCGTTCACGCTGACCGCGCGCTGCGAAAACTACCTGCACGGCCGGCACGACCTCGACGACACGATCGCGCGGCTCGTCGCCTATCGCGACGCCGGCGCCGACGTGCTGTATGCGCCCGGCATCACCGACGCCGACGAGATCGCGGCGGTGACCCAAGCGGTCGGCGCGCCCGTCAATGTCGTCATGGGTCTGCAGGGCGGGTTGCTGAGCGTCGACGAACTGGCGGCGCTCGGCGTGAAGCGCGTCAGCGTCGGCGGCGCGCTGGCGCGGGCCGCGCTCGGCGCATTCCTGCGTGCGGCGACGGAGATGAGGCGCGACGGCACGTTCACCTTTACCCGGGCGGCCGTACCGGGGCGCGATATCAACTGCTGGTTTGCTGCACCGGATAATTCGCCGATTTTGTTCGACGAATGATCCCTAATAAAAGCTGGAATCGTTTACGGCGTAACGTTGATTGACGATAATCAACCGGTTTCGCGTCCGGATTAACCGTCGATGACGGCGCAAAAATCATCGTATATTCTCCGCATTCCGCCCGATCGGCCGCAGGCGGCGTGTAAGCCGCGCCGGGGCTGGCGCCCGGCGGGCCGTCATACGCGACGATCCCGCACATTGTTGCAGGTTCCCGTTCAGAGCGTTTCCGTGCGTGGGAGTTGCCGGATGATTTTTTGATTGATAATCTGCGGCACGTTCCAATGACCGGTGAGTGGGCCGCCGGGAATATCAATATATTCAATATATAAAAAGCTGAGAGAGCGATGACGATCCGAGAAAATCACCGCGTCAGGTTTCGCGTGGGCGATGTCGTGACGCTGAAAACGGGCGGGCCGCGCATGACCGTCACGTATGCCGGGCCGGTCGTGTTCGACGACGGCGACTGGTTGATCTGCCAGTGGTTCGACGAAAGCGGCGAGTTCCGGCAGGAAATGTTCCATCACGACACGGTGGTGCCCGAGCCGCGCGCGATTTCGGCCGGGCGGGTACGGCTGCGCATGCAGTCGCACCGCGACCGGTCGGCGGCCTGACGCCGGCCGGCCGCTGCAATGCCGCGGCGCGCGGCGTCCGCGCGACGACATTTCACGTCACCCCGAAACATGCGACGGCGCGCTGCGCCGATACTGGACGCATGAACCCGATCGATCCCATTGCAGCGGTCACGCACCGCGATCCTTATCCCTATTACGCAGCGCTCGTCGACGGCCCGCCGCTCGCGTTCGACGCCGCGCTCGGCCTGTGGGTCGCGAGCCGCGCGGCGGCCGTGACGGCCGTGCTCGGCGATCCGGCCTGCCGTGTGCGCCCGCTGGACGCGCCGGTGCCGCCCGCGTTGCGCGGCACGACGGCCGGCGCGTTGTTCGGCGAGCTGGTGCGCATGAACGATGGCGCGTCGCGACACGATGTGCCGAAGCAGGCGTTACGCGCGGCGTTCGCGCCGATCGACACGGACGCGCTGCGCGATCGCGCCGACGCGCTTGCCGCGCGGCGACTGCCGGCGCCCGGCGATGCCGACGCGCTGAACGCATGGTGCATGACGGTGCCGGTGTGCGCGGTGGCCGATCTGCTCGGTTTCGACGAAACGCAGCTCGACGACATCGCGGCGCGGGTCGTCGAATTCGTCGCCGCGCTGTCGCCGCTGTCGGATGCCGCGGCGCTGGCGCGCGCGAGCGACGCTGCGCGGCAACTGCTCGACCGGATGACCGAACGCGTCGCGCAGTCGCATGCAGAGGACGGCACGCTGGTCGCCGCGGTGCAGCAGGCGGCCCGGGCGTCGGGCTGGCAGGCGAGCGGCGCGCGGGTCGCGAATCTCGTCGGATTGCTGTCGCAGACGTGCGAGGCGAGCGCCGCATGGCTCGGCAATGCGCTCGTGGCATGGAACGGCGAAGCAGGCGCGATGCCGGACGCGGCCGCGCTCGACGCCTTCGTCGCCGAGGTCGGGCGTTTCGATTCACCGGTGCAGAACACGCGCCGCTTCGTCGCGGCACGCACGACGATCGAAGGCGTGAGCGTCGAGGCCGGCGATGCGATCCTCGTCGTGCTGGCTGCGGCGAACCGCGATCCGGCCGTGCATCGCGATCCGCACCGGCTGATGCCTGGCCGCACGACGGGGCCGAATTTCGGCTTCGGCACGGGGCCGCACGGGTGTCCGGGCGAGCGGATCGCACGGGCGGTGACGGCGGGGGCGTTCGCGGCGCGGTTGCGCGCGGGCGGCTGGCCGCCGCGCGATGCACTGAAGTGGGATTACCGCGCGTCGACCAACGTCAGGATGCCGAAGTTCGACGCGATACGGTGAAGGGGGAAGCGGGGCTCAACGGCAGCCTTGCTTTTCCGCCCATTGCTCCTGGGCGGCGACGCGGCGTTGCACGCGTTCGACGAGGCCGGCCGAGAAGGTCCGCATGCTGACGCCGCGGCGCTTCGCGAGGATCGTCTGCGCGACGTCGGTGCGCGGGTTCGGCTGGCACGCCCAGTACAGCGTCATCAGCCAGCCGATGCCCGTCCATCCGAACAGTGCGTTGAACATCGCTATCGTCAGCTTGTCGTGCCGGGCACGCCGGTCGGCAATGACGGCCGGCAGGAAATAGAGCGCGATCGCTGCGACTGAACCGGCCACTTGAATCAGGACTGCATCATGCATGGTGCTGCTCCGTCCGAACTGCAATGAGGCCGATTGTCGCGCTTTTTCCGTTTATGTGCCGGCAATTGATTGTTGCGCTTTCGGTGACGATCAGGCGGCTTCGGCGTCCGCCGGCTGCACTTCGTTGCTCAGCGCGAAACCTTCGTCGAGCCAGCCCGTCACGCCGCCGATCATCAGCTTGACCGGGCGGCCGAGGCGCGCGAGCCGGATCGCCGCACGTGCGGCGCCGTTGCAGTGCGGCCCCGCGCAATAGACGACGAAGAGCGTGCCGGCCGGGTAACCGGCGAGCTTGCTTTCGACGATCTTGCGGTGCGGCAGGTTGCGCGCGCCGGGCACGTGGCCGGCGGCGAACTGCTCGGGGCCGCGCACGTCGAGCAGCACGAAATCGGGCGCGCCGGACGCCAGTGCGTCGTGCACGTCCCAGCAATCGGTCTCGAAGCGCAGCGACGCCTCGAAATGCGCGAGGGCGGCGAGGCTGTCGGCGGCGGGGACGTCGGTGACGTAGGACATGGTCAGGCTCTCCTGGTTGAACGAGCGCGGAACGCGCCGCAATGAAGGGCAGTATCGCGGTTCGGCGCATGTCGCGGCAGTGGCGCGATCGACAAGTTCCGGTAACATTGCGCCATGCACAATCATCTCGTCGTCGCACTCGCCTACGATCGCCTCTGCACGTTCGAATTCGGCTGCGTGGTCGAACTGTTCGCGCTCGAGCGCCCCGAGCTGGGCGTCGACTGGTATCGCTTCGCGGTATGCGCGAGCGAGCCGGGGCCCGTGCGGGCGGCGGGCGGCATTACCGTCGCCGCGCCCTACCGGCTCGCGACGCTCGATCGCGCGGATACCATCGTGATTCCCGGCTGGCGCGATCCGGACGAACTGCCGCCCGAGCCGTTGCTGAAGAAGCTGCGGGCCGCGCACCGGCGCGGCGCACGGCTCTGCTCGATCTGTTCGGGCGTGTTCGTGCTGGCGGCGGCCGGCGTGCTCGACGGGCTCACCGTGACGACGCATTGGCGGTATGCGGAACGCCTGCAGGCGCGTTATCCGGCGCTGCGCGTGAATCCGGATGCGCTGTACGTCGACGAAGGGCAGATCGTCACGTCGGCCGGCTCGGCGGCGGGGCTCGACATGCTGCTGCATCTCGTGCGCCGCGATCATGGCGGCGCGATCGCGAACCGCGTCGCGCAGCGCCTCGTGCTGCCGCCGCATCGCGACGGCGGGCAGGCGCAGTTCGTGCCGCGCCCGGTCGCACCGGGCGGCACCGACCGGCTCGCGAAGCTGATCGACTGGATGCGCGCGCATGCGGCCGAGCCGCACACGCTTGCGTCGCTCGCCGCACAGGCCGCGATGAGCACGCGCACGTTGCAGCGTCGGTTCGCGGACGCGACGGGGATGTCGCCGCTCGCGTGGCTGATCCGCGAACGCGTGAACGTCGCGAAGGACATGCTCGAAGCGCAGCCCGCGTTGTCGCTGGCGCAGGTCGCGGCGCGGGCGGGGTTCGGATCCGAGGAATCGTTGCGCCGGCATTTCCGACGTGTCGCGGCGACGAGCCCTGCCGCGTACCGGCGCGGGATGGATCGCGGCGGCACGTAGCAGGCGCCGGGCGGAGCGCTCGCGCGGGCGGCGCGTTCGAGCGGCAGGCCAGCGGTTTCTCGCCGCGGTGGTCGGCGAGCCCGCGGCGCGTTCGCGTGAAGAGGATGAGGGTGAACTGACGCGGCGCCTGCGGCGCGACGCGCCTGGCCTGCGCGACGCGTTTCCGAAGGCGGTCCGAACGGCGGGCAAGGGGGCGCCGGCAGGGGAGCATCGGCGTATGATCTGGATTTTCGTCAGCCCGATCCAGGCATCCCCACCATGACATCCGTCGACACCACCCCCGTCCTCGACCATGACAAGCTCGTGACCTTCATCGAGCGCAAGTGGAACGATGAAATCCTCCACGCCCTGACCGACTACATCGCGATTCCCGCGAAGAGTCCCGCGTTCGACCCCGACTGGGCGAAGCGCGGTTATCTCGAGCGCGTCGTCACCGACGCCGCGCAGTGGGCTGAACGGCAGCCCGTGAAGGGCCTGAAGCTCGAGATCGTGCGCTTGCCCGGCCGCACGCCGGTGATTTTCTTCGAGACGCCCGCGACGCGTTCGGGCAGCACCGACACGATCCTGCTATACGGCCACCTCGACAAGCAACCCGAATTCGACGGCTGGCGCGCAGACCTCGGCCCGTGGACGCCGAAGTTCGAGAACGGCAAGCTGTACGGCCGCGGCGGCGCGGACGACGGCTATGCGATCTACGCGAGCCTCGCGGCGCTCAGCGCGCTCGACGAGCAGGGCATCGAGCGGCCGCGCTGCGTCGGTCTGATCGAGACTTGCGAGGAGTCGGGCAGCTACGACCTGCTGCCGTACGTCGACGCATTGCGCGACCGGCTCGGCCAGGTATCGCTCGTCGTGTGCCTCGATTCGGGCGCCGGCAACTACGACCAGATGTGGCTGACCACGTCGCTGCGCGGCCTCGTGTCCGGCGACCTGCAGGTCGAGGTGCTGGAAGAAGGCGTCCATTCGGGCGTCTATGGCGGCATCGCGCCGTCGAGCTTCCGCGTGATGCGCCAGTTGTTCGAACGCCTCGAAGACGCGAAGAACGGCAACCTGCTGCCGGGCGCGTTTCATTGCGAGATTCCGTCGAGCCGCGTGCGCGAAGCGGAAGCGGCCGCCGCGATTCTCGGCGATACGGTATGGAAAGGGCTGCCGTGGGCGTGCGGCGCGGACGGCAAACCCGTGCTGCCGACCACGACCGATCCGCGCGAGGCGCTGCTGAATTCGACGTGGCGCCCGTCGCTGTCGGTGACCGGGGCGGCCGGCATGCCGGCGCTCGCCGATGCGGGCAACGTACTGCGCCCGCGCACCGCGTTCAAGCTGTCGCTGCGGTTGCCGCCGCTCGTCGACGCCGCGCAGGCCGTGCAGCAGCTGAAGGCATTGCTCGAACTCGATCCGCCGTACAACGCGAAGGTCACGTTCAAGCCGGACGCGGGCGCCGCGACCGGCTGGAGCGCGCCGGATCTCGCGCCGTGGCTCGCGTCGTCGCTCGACGCCGCGTCGCGCCGCCATTTCGGCGCCGACTGCGCGTACATGGGCCTGGGCGGCACGATTCCGCTGATGAACGTGCTGCAGGAGGGCTTCCCCGCAGCGCAATTCATGGTGTGCGGCGTGCTCGGCCCGAAGTCGAACGCGCACGGCCCGAACGAGTTCCTGCACGTGCCGTACGCGAAGAAGCTCACGGCGGCGGTGGCCGACGTGATCGCGACCGCGCACTGATCGTCGCAATATCCGACGTGCCGATTGCCCGACCCGAACCGACTTGATGGAGTGTTGCCGATGACCGCACTGCCGACGCCCGATACCGAACCGCTGCGCATGCGCGCCGAACCGCTGCATGCGTTCGTCGCGGCACTCTGGGAACGGGCCGGCAGCCACCCGCGCGAGGCGACGCTCGTCGCCGATCACCTGGTCGGCGCGAATCTCGCGGGCCACGATTCGCACGGCGTCGGGATGATCCCGAACTACGTCGCGTCGTGGCGGGAAGGGCAGTTGCAACTGAACGGGCACGCGTCGATCGTCCGCGACGGCGGCGCGGTGCTGACGATCGACGGTGGCCGCGGCTTCGGCCAGGTGATCGCGTTCGAGGCGATGGTCGAAGGCGTCGAGCGTGCGCAGCGCATGGGCATTTGCGCGATCGGGCTGCGCGACGTCCATCACCTCGGCCGCATCGGGCACTGGGCCGAGCAGTGCGCGCGCTCGGGGCTCGTGTCGTTCCATTTCGTCAACGTGCCGGGCGACCTGCTGGTCGCGCCGCTGCACGGCACCGATCCGCGTTTCGGCACGAATCCGTTCTGCGCCGCGTATCCGCGGGCGGGCAAGCCGCCGCTGTTGCTCGATTTCGCGACGAGCGCGATCGCGTACGGCAAGACGCGCGTTGCCTACAACCAGGGTAAGCGCGTGCCGGCCGGTGCGTTGATCGACCATCGCGGCCAGCCGACCGACGATCCGGCCGTGATGCACGAGCAGCCGTTCGGCGCGCTGCTCCCGTTCGGGCTGCACAAGGGGTATGCGCTCGCGGCGATGTGCGAGATCTTCGGCGGCGCGCTCGTGGGCGGGCATACGACGTACGGCGATACGCTGCAGAAGACGAGCGCGATCGTCAACGGGATGCTGTCGGTGCTGATCGATCCGAAAGCGTTCGACGCGGCCGACGCCGAACGCGAAGCCGATGCCTTCGTCGCGTGGGCGAAGGCGTCGCCGCGGGCCGGCGATGCACCGGTGCAGGTGCCCGGCGAGCCGGAAGAGGCGAGCCGCGCCGTACGCGGCACGGCCGGCATTCCGGTCGACCGCGCGACGTGGCGGCAGATTCGCGAGAGCGCGGCGGCCGTCGGTTTCGACGCGGCCGAGCTCGATGCGTGGACGCAGCGCTGCGAGGCATCCGCATGAGCTGGCAGGCGGAGAAGGCGCACGGCGAGGAAATCGCGTATCAGCTTGCGCCGCTCGGTACGGTCGTCGTCGCGCGGTTCTTCAGCGGTGCGGCCTTGCGGCTCGACGGCGTGATGTTCGGCTTCATGTCGCGCGGGTCGCTGTTCCTGCGCGTCGACGATGTGAACCGCCCTGCGTTCGTTGCGGCGGGGATGGGGCCGTTCTCGTATGCGCGGCCCACGCGCACCGTCGCGCTCGAGGGCTATTACGAAACGCCGGCCGACGTGCTCGAGGATGCGGGCGCGCTGTTCGACTGGTGCCGCAGCGCATATCGCGCGGCGCTGCTGGCCGGGCCGCCGAAGCGCAAGGCGAGGGTGGCGTCGAAGACGGTATCGGGAGCAGGGCCGAAAGCCGCGCCGAAAGCTGCAGCGAAGCCCGCATCGAAACCGGCGCCGAAAAAGGCGTCCGGTCCAGCGGCGAAATCCGCATCGAAACCGGCGTCGGCACGGAAAGCGGAACCGGCCTCGAAATCGTCACGGGCGCAGGCGGCGAAGCCCGCGACGAAGCGCAAGCAGACGTAGTACCGACCGCGCGGCGCGACAGCCTCGCGATTTTTCGTTTTCCTTTCTTTCGGGCATACCCGCACGACCCGGCGCACGCATGCATCGAGCTTGACGCACCGCACATCGTGCATGCTTCACAACGGCGGCCCCGGCGTTTATGATCGGCGCGGGTTGCGCCCGTGCCTGGCGCGACCTGCACCGGCCTCGCCGCCGGCCCCGCGAACGGCGCACCGGACGCCGCGCGGAACGCTTCCCCACTCATCATTCCAGACGGAGACAGCCGATGCTCGTCCTGATTCTCGGTTTAGCGATCTTCCTCGGTGTGCATTCGATCCGGATCGTCGCCGACGGCTGGCGGTCCGCGACGATCGAGCGGATCGGCGAGAGGGGCTGGAAGGGCGGTTACGCGATCGCGTCGATCGCCGGCTTCGCGTTGATCATCTGGGGGTACGGGATCGCCCGTACGAGCGCGACGTTGCTGTGGGTGTCGCCGGTCGGCGTGCGCCACCTGACGGGCATGCTGACCGCAGTCGCGTTCGTGCTGATCGCCGCGTCGTATGTGCCGCGCAACCGGATCAAGACGCTCGTCGGGCATCCGATGCTGGCCGGCGTGATGGTCTGGGCGGTGGCGCACCTGCTCGTGAACGGCACCGTGCATGCGGTCGTGCTGTTCGGTGCGTTCTTCGTGTGGTCGATCGTCGATTTTGTCGTGTCGCGTGCGCGGGATCGCCGCGACGGTGTCCGCTATCCGGCCGGCGGGCTGGCCGGCGATGTCGCGGCCATTGCCGCCGGGCTCGTCGCCTGGGCCGTGTTCGCGCTGTTCCTGCATGGCCCGCTGATCGGCGTGCGGCCGTTCGGCTGAACGGAACGCGCGCGCCGGTCGGCTTCCCGCTCGTCAGCGGCTCTTCGCGCCGGCTGCCTGCCCGAATGACGGCTGCTTGCGCCGCAAGAAGTACGCCGCGACGATCGCGAGCGCCGTCAGCACCGTGAACCAGAACTGGAAGCGCGAATCCGGATTGAACGCCTGCGACCCCAGCACGGCGACCAGCGCCAGCAACGCGACCCAGTTCGACACGGGAGAGAACCACGCGCGGAACGCCGTCGGGTCGCGTTGCTCGTGCCGCGTCTGCCGGCGCATCGCGAAGTGCGCGACGACGATGAAGATCCATACGATCATCACGAACGCGCCGCTGCTCTTCGCGAGCATCAGGAACAGATCGCCGCCGCTCACGAAGTGAATGCCGAGGATCGACACGCAGATGGCGAGGCACAGCACGAGCGCGTTCATCGGTACGCCCTTCGCGTTGGTGCGGCCGAACATCGCGGGCGCGTGGCCGCGCTGGCTCAGCGAGAACAGCATGCGCGAGTTCGAGAACAGGAACGAGTTCATCACGGACATGAACGACACGAACAGCACGATCTTCATCGCGACGGCCGCTCCCGTGAAGCCCGCCATGCCGAACAGCGACACGTACGGCGATTTCAGGTTGACCTTGTCGGTCCACGGCATGCACAGGATCAGGATCGACACCGAGCCGACGTAGAACACCATCACGCGCACGATCACGCTCTTGATCGCGCGGATCACGTTCCTGCGCGGGTTTTCCGATTCGCCCGCGGCCACGGCCGCGATCTCGCTGCCGCCGAGCGAGAAGATCACCACCATCACGCCGGCGAGCACGGGCGAGATGCCGTTCGGCATGAAGCCGCCGTGATCGGTCAGGTTCACGAGCCCCGGTGCGGGAATACGCGGCTGGAAGCCGAGCAGGATCGATGCGCCGAGCGCCATGAACACGATGATCGTCGCGACCTTCGCGAACGACAGCCAGTATTCGGCTTCGCCGAACGAGCGCACCGAGTAGGCGTTGCTCGCGATCAGCGTGACGAGCATGAACAGCGCGCCGCCCCACACAGGTAGCCACGGCAGGAAATCGTGGAGGATCGCGCCGAGCAGGATCGCTTCGACGGTGATCGTCATCATCGATTTGAACCAGTACAGCCAGCCGACCGCGAAGCCGGCCCATTCGCCGAGATAGCTGCTCGCGTACGTGGAGAACGAGCCGCTGTCGGGATGGCGGGACGCCATTTCGCCGAGCATGAACATGACCAGCGTGACGATCACGCCGCCGATCAGGTACGACAGGATCGCCGCGGGGCCAGCCGTTGCGATGATCGCGCCGGAGCCGACGAACAGGCCCGCGCCGATCACGCCGCCCAGCGCGATCATCGTGATGTGCCGTTGCTTGAGGCTTTGCCTCAACGAGTTGTCCTGCATCTCCTACCTCTAGTTATTGTTGGCCGGGAACGTATCGGACGGCGCGTCGGCAAGCGTTCTGCCGCCGCACGGGCGCCGATGTCGAGGGAGCGTGGGGTGAAGCGATGTGCCGGACCGCCGGCGGTGAATCGAAATGGCGGCCGCAGTGTGCCGGTCGGCGCCCGCGAGAGGGCGCCGATCGCGGCAACCCGGATTGTGGTCGGGCACCGCCGCGACGGCAAACGAGATATACGAAAGACGTCTTGCGGTTTGCTCATCAATTGCCGCGATCGCGGCAGGGACGAGCGTGAGCTCAGATCGGCTTGACGAACAACCCGACGGTCAGCAGCGCGCCGATGCAGACGATCGCGATCCGCAGCACGCGTTCGTTTACGCGATGCAGCGCCCACGCGCCGAGCAGGCCGCCGACGATCGCGCCGCCGCCGAGCGCGATCGCCGCGCGCCAGTGCAGGTGCGGCGACGTGACGAACAGGACGACCGCCGACGCGTTCATCACGCCCGCCAGCGCGTTCTTGGTCGACGTCGCACGACGTGGCGGCAGGCCGGCCATCGTCAGCGCGGCCATCATCAGGAACCCGATGCCGCCGCCGAAGTAGCCGCCGTAGACCGCGATCAGGAACTGCGCGACCCCGGTCGCGACGGGGCCGAGATGTTGCGCGCCAGCGTCCGGTTTGCGGAAGAAACTGCCCCATGCGAACACGACCGTCGCGAACAGCACGAGCCACGGCACCAGCTGCGAGAAGATCGACGACGGCGTTTTCAGCAGCAGCAGGCCGCCGAGCGCGCCGCCGGCCACGCTGATCGCGAACAGTGCGCGAAACGGCAGCTTGCCCACGCCGCTCACCATGTTCCGGCTTGCCCAGCCCGTCGTGACCTGGCCGGGGAACAGTGCGACCGTCGACGTGATGTTGGCCGCGAGCGGCGACATTCCCGACACGATCAACGCGGGCAGCGTGACGAACGAACCGCCGCCCGCGAGGGCGTTCTGGAGGCCGGCCCACAGGCCGGCGACGATGATGAGAGCGAGCACGATCGATTGATCCGGGATATCCGACCTTGAACCGCCGACGGCCAAGCCCGCCGCGTGAGGATGCACGATGGTAATTCAGGACCGCCGTCCACGCACGCGTGTCCGCGCCATGCCGGCGATGGCCGGTGCGCGGACCGCATGCGCGTCGATTATTTGTATCGAGGATTCAATTCCGCCAAAACCCCATTATTTGTTTCCTTTTCGGATTCGCCGAATCGGTTCGGGGAGGCCGGTTTTCGATGTGAATGAATATCGTTACGACGAAGACTGAATTGGATGCCAGGGGCTCGGCAGAAATAGGTGTCGGGTTCGGAGGCGCCGTGGATGTATACGGGTTTTCCTGAAAATCCTTTTTGCCGACGAGGTTTATAGCTGGATGCGATGCGTCGGGATGCGCGATCTCAATACAGTTGCATACCGAAATCTGCTCTCGCGTTCATTCCGCTGAAGTCGACGCGGACCCAAGCGGGCCGGGCTTTTCGAGATAACCCTGTCGCGATGAATCATTGTCTTGGCAACGAATTCGTCGAATCAATCCTGAAAATTGTTCATCTTTTTATGGTGAGAGAAAAATATATGCACGAAAGACTGAAAATATTTGTAAAAGCTTCAGCGGAGTGCAATCATGTACGTGAAAGACCGGTGTAATCTAAATGCAGGCACGAGCGGTAACATAAAAGAGAGTGATGGTGCACCGCGACAATTCGCTCTGATCAAGCGAATCGTTGGTTATTCGCGATAAAAGGAAATAACTAATATGGCGAGGGCGGTAGAGATGCAGATCCAATATCAAACAAAAAATCGCCGTACGGAAAAAATCCGCGGCACGAGGGCCATCAAACACCTCCGTCCGGCGGGGTGGCGCACTGTGTCGGGCCGTTGCCTGGCCCGCAGGGCGAACGGCTGTTCCGGCCGTCTGGACTCGCCCCTGATTCCATAGCAGCCCCGGCTCCTTTCTTCCTTTTCCGTTATAGACCGCCTCGGGTGGGCTAGCGGCTCGTTGCGTCCCGCGTGAGCCGGATACCCGATTTGCAGCGGCGCGAAATCGCGTCGTGCCCCGTCGCGCCCGGTTGGTTGAACGTTTGCCCGTCAGCGACGGGCCAGGTTTGTCATCCCTATCTACAAGGAGTCGGGCAATGGTTTCCTCGTCGGTATTGAGCAATCACGTCGATGTTCCGGTCGCCAATGGTTCGCAGGTCGTCGCGTCGCCCGGTGGTCCAGCCAATTTCCTGCTGTCGGCTCACAAGGAGGACGTGGCCAACTACGCGCGTTCCGGGAACGACCTTATCGTCGAATTCAAGGACGGCCGAACGGTGCGCGTGCAGGCGTTCTTCGAAAACGGCGCGGATTATCACAATCTCGTCTTCGTCCAGGATGACGGGCGGTTTCTGGTGCAGTTCGGCCCCGGATTGCAGGCGACCGGCGACGGAATCGTCGATGCGGCGCTCGTCTATGCGCCGATCGGCGACGGGTTGTCGACCGGTGCCCTGCTCGGCATACTCGGCGGCGTCGCCGCGGCCGGCGGCATTGCGGCAGCCGCGGCCAGCGGCGGCGGCGGGGATGGTGGCGGTAGCGGCGGCGGAACGCCGACCGGATCGGCGCGACTGACGATCGATGGGCAGCCGATTGGCGGCAACGGCAATATCGTCACGGGTCGCACGTCGCCGACGATCGCGGGTTCGGGTGCTCAGCCGAACGCGACGGTGACGATCCAGGTCGATGGTCAGACGGTCGGTACGGTGACCGCGGACGCGAACGGGCACTGGTCGTACACGCCCGGTACGTTGCCCGACGGCGCCCATCAGATCACGGTGACGCAGACCGACAGTAGCGGCAATACGAGCGAACTGGGCACGGTCGGGATCGTGGTGGATACGGTCGTGCCGGAAGCGCCTGCGATTACGGCCGTCAACGACGATGCGCAACATCCGGTTGCGATCGGCGGTGCGACGAACGATACGACTCCGACGTTGAGCGGTACAGCGGAAGCGGGTAGCAGGGTGAGCGTCTATGACGGCACGACGTTGCTGGGCACGACGACGGCGGATTCGTCCGGGAAGTGGACCTTCACGCCGAGTTCGGGTTTGGGAGAGGGCGCGCACT
Organism: Burkholderia sp. MSMB1072; assembly: GCF_001524725.1. Taxonomy (NCBI): domain Bacteria; kingdom Pseudomonadati; phylum Pseudomonadota; class Betaproteobacteria; order Burkholderiales; family Burkholderiaceae; genus Burkholderia; species Burkholderia sp. MSMB1072. Next base: position 112,650 of record NZ_LOYC01000040.1, on the reverse strand, counting down.
CGATCACGGTGACTGCAACGGACACGGCGGGCAACGTGAGTGCGCCGAGTGCGGCATTCGGCTTGACGATCGATACGACGGCGCCGGCGGTGCCGACGGTGAACGCGACGGACGGTACGTCGTTGTCGGGTACGGCGGAAGCGGGCGCGACGGTCAACATCGATACGAACGGCGACGGTACGCCGGATGCAACCGTGACGGCCGACCCGAGTGGCGCGTGGACGTACACCCCCTCGACCCCGCTGCCGGTTGGCACGGTGATCGGCGTGACGGTCACCGACGCAGCAGGCAATACGGGGCCGTCTGCATCGGTAACGGTGTCGGGTGACACGACGGCGCCCGCGGTGCCGATCATCGGCACCGTGACGGACGACGTGGGCTCCGTTGTTGGTGCGATCGTTTCAGGCGGCAGTACGGATGATGCGACACCGACACTGAGCGGTACTGCGGAAGCAGGTAGCACGATCAATGTGTACGACGGCACGACGCTGCTGGGCACCACGACGGCAGATTCGTCCGGAAACTGGACATTCACGCCGCCGACGGCGCTGGGGGAAGGCGCACACAGCCTGACCGTCACCGCAACCGATGCCGCAGGCAACGTAAGCACGCCAAGCACGGCATTCAACCTGACGATCGATACGACGGCGCCTGCACTGCCGACGGTGAACGCGACGGATGGTACGTCGCTGTCGGGTACAGCCGAAGCGGGTGCAACGGTCAACATCGATACCAACGGCGACGGCACGCCGGACGCCACTGTGACGGCCGACCCGAGCGGCGCATGGACGTATACGCCGTCGACCCCGCTGCCAGTTGGCACGGTGATTGGCGTGACGGTCACCGATGCAGCAGGCAATACGGGGCCGTCTGCCTCGGTAACGGTGTCGGGGGATACGACGGCGCCGGCGGCCCCGGTCGTTGTTAGCGTCACGGATGACGTCGGTTCGATCGCCGGCGTGCTGACGATTGGCGCAACGACGGATGACACGACGCCGACGCTTGCCGGTACGGCGGAAGCAGGCAGCACGGTGAGCGTCTATGACGGCGCGACGTTGCTCGGCACGACGACGGCGGACCCGTCCGGAAACTGGACGTTCACGCCGCCGACGGCGCTGGGTGAAGGCGCACATAGCCTGACCGTCACTGCAACCGATGCCGCAGGCAACGTAAGCACGCCAAGCACGGCATTTAACCTGACGATCGATACGACGGCTCCTGCATTGCCGACGGTGAACGCGACGGACGGTACATCGCTGTCGGGTACAGCCGAAGCTGGCGCAACGGTCAACATCGATACCAACGGCGACGGCACGCCGGACGCAACCGTGACGGCGGACCCCAGTGGCGCATGGACGTATACGCCGTCGACCCCGCTGCCGGTTGGCACGGTGATTGGCGTGACGGTCACCGATGCAGCAGGCAATACGGGGCCGTCCGCCTCGGTGACGGTGACGGGCGATACGACGGCGCCTGCGGCACCGATCATCGGCACCGTGACGGACGACGTGGGCTCGGTTGTTGGAGCGATTACTTCTGGTGGTGCTACTGATGACGCAACGCCTACTCTTGCTGGCACGGCAGAAGCGGGCAGCACGGTGAGCGTCTACGACGGTACGACGCTGCTGGGTACCACGACAGCGGACCCGTCCGGAAACTGGACGTTCACGCCGAGCACGGCACTGGGTGAAGGCGCGCACAGCTTGACCGTCACTGCAACGGACACCGCGGGCAACGTCAGCGCACCGAGCGCGTCGTTCGCGATCACGATCGATACGACGGCGCCGGCGGTGCCGACGGTGAACGCGACAGACGGTACGTCGCTGTCGGGCACGGCGGAAGCGGGCGCAACGGTCAACATCGACACGAATGGCGACGGTACACCGGATGCAACCGTGACGGCGGACCCGAGTGGCGCGTGGACGTATACGCCATCAACCCCACTGCCGGTTGGCACGGTGATCGGCGTGACGGTCACCGATGCGGCGGGCAATACGGGTCCGTCTGCTTCGGTGACGGTGACGGGCGATACGACGGCACCGGCCGCACCGATCATCGGCACCGTGACGGACGACGTGGGCTCGGTTGTTAGAGCGATTACTTCTGGTGGTGCTACTGATGACGCAACGCCTACTCTTGCTGGCACGGCGGAAGCGGGCAGCACGGTGAGCGTCTACGACGGTACGACGCTGCTGGGTACCACGACAGCAGACCCATCCGGAAACTGGACGTTCACGCCGACCACGGCGCTGGGTGAAGGCGCGCACAGCTTGACCGTCACTGCAACGGACACCGCGGGCAACGTCAGCGCACCGAGCGCGTCGTTCGCGATCACGATCGATACGACGGCGCCGGCGGTGCCGACGGTGAACGCGACAGACGGTACGTCGCTGTCGGGCACGGCGGAAGCGGGTGCAACGGTCAACATCGACACGAATGGCGACGGCACGCCGGATGCCACCGTGACGGCGGACCCGAGTGGCGCATGGACGTATACGCCGTCGACCCCGCTGCCGGTTGGCACGGTGATCGGCGTGACGGTCACCGATGCGGCAGGCAATACGGGTCCGTCTGCCTCGGTGACGGTGACGGGCGATACGACGGCACCGGCCGCACCGATCATCGGCACCGTGACGGATGACGTGGGCTCCATTGTTGGTGCGATCGTTTCTGGTGGTGCTACTGATGATGCAACGCCGACATTGAGCGGTACTGCGGAAGCGGGTAGCACGATCAATGTTTACGACGGCACGACGCTGCTGGGCACGACGACGGCAGACCCGTCCGGAAACTGGACGTTCACGCCGACCACGGCGCTAGGTGAAGGCGCGCACAGCTTGACCGTCACCGCAACGGACACCGCGGGCAACGTCAGCGCACCGAGCGCATCGTTCGCGATCACGATCGATACGACGGCGCCTGCATTGCCGACGGTGAACGCGACGGACGGTACGTCGCTGTCGGGCACGGCGGAAGCGGGTGCAACGGTCAACATCGATACGAACGGCGACGGTACGCCGGACGCCACTGTGACGGCCGATCCGAGCGGCGCGTGGACGTACACCCCCTCGACCCCGCTGCCGATCGGCACGGTGATCGGTGTGACGGTCACCGATGCGGCAGGCAATACGGGGCCGTCTGCTTCGGTAACGGTGTCGGGGGATACGACGGCGCCTGCCGCACCGGTCGTTGTTAGCGTCACGGACGACGTGGGTTCCGTTGTTGGCGCGATCACTTCTGGTGGTGCTACTGATGATGCAACGCCGACATTGAGCGGTACTGCGGAAGCAGGTAGCACGATCAATGTGTACGACGGCACGACGCTGCTGGGTACCACGACGGCAGATCCGTCTGGAAACTGGACGTTCACGCCGACCACGGCACTGGGTGAAGGTGCACACAGCCTGACCGTCACCGCAACCGACACCGCAGGCAACGTCAGCGCACCGAGCGCATCGTTCGCGATCACGATCGATACGACGGCTCCGGCGGTGCCGACGGTGAACGCGACGGACGGTACATCGCTGTCGGGTACGGCCGAAGCGGGCGCAACAGTCAACATCGACACGAATGGCGACGGTACGCCGGATGCAACCGTGACCGCTGATCCGAGCGGCGCGTGGACGTACACCCCATCGACTCCGCTGCCGGCCGGCACGGTGATCGGTGTGACGGCCACCGACGCGGCAGGCAACACGGGGCCGTCGGCTTCGGTAACGGTGACGGGTGACACGACGGCACCGGCCGCACCGATCATCGGCACCGTGACGGACGACGTGGGTTCCGTTGTTGGCGCGATCGTTTCCGGCGGCAGTACGGATGACGCAACGCCTACTCTTGCTGGCACGGCAGAAGCAGGTAGCACGGTGAGCGTCTATGACGGCACGACGCTGCTGGGTACCACGACGGCAGACCCGTCCGGAAACTGGACCTTCACGCCGACCACCGCGCTGGGTGAAGGCGCACACAGCCTGACCGTCACTGCAACGGACACTGCGGGCAACGTCAGTGCACCGAGCGCGTCGTTCGCGATCACGGTTGATACGACGGCGCCGGCGATTCCGACGGTGAACGCGACGGACGGTACATCGCTGTCGGGAACGGCGGAGGCAGGGGCAACAATCAATATCGACACGAATGGCGACGGTACACCGGATGCAACCGTGACGGCGGACCCGAGCGGCGCGTGGACGTACACGCCATCGACCCCGTTGCCGATCGGCACGGTGATCGGCGTGACCGCCACGGACGCAGCAGGCAATACGGGTCCGTCTGCCTCGGTAACGGTGACGGGCGACACGACGGCACCTGCCGCACCGGTCGTTGTTAGCGTCACGGATGACGTGGGTTCCGTTGTCGGCGCGATCGTTTCCGGCGGCAGTACTGATGACGCAACGCCTACTCTTGCTGGCACGGCAGAAGCGGGCAGCACGGTGAGCGTCTATGACGGCACGACGCTGCTGGGCACGACGACGGCAGACCCCTCCGGAAACTGGACGTTCACGCCGAGCATGGCACTGGGTGAAGGCGCACATAGCCTGACCGTCACCGCAACGGACACCGCAGGCAACGTAAGCACGCCGAGCACGGCATTCAACCTGACGGTCGACACGACGGCGCCGGCGATTCCGACGGTGAACGCGACGGACGGTACGTCGTTGTCGGGCACGGCGGAAGCGGGTGCAACAGTCAACATCGATACGAATGGCGACGGTACGCCGGATGCCACTGTGACGGCGGACCCGAGCGGCGCATGGACATATACGCCGTCGACCCCGCTGCCGGTTGGCACGGTGATTGGTGTGACGGCCACCGACGCAGCAGGCAATACGGGTCCGTCTGCATCGGTAACGGTGACGGGCGACACGACAGCGCCTGCGGCACCGATCATCGGTACCGTGACGGACGATGTGGGTTCTGTTGTTGGCGCGGTCGTTTCCGGCGGCAGTACGGATGACGCAACGCCTACTTTTGCTGGCACGGCGGAAGCAGGCAGCACGGTGAGCGTCTACGACGGCACGACGCTGCTGGGTACCACGACGGCAGACCCGTCCGGAAACTGGACCTTCACGCCGACCACCGCGCTGGGTGAAGGCGCACACAGCCTGACCGTCACTGCAACGGACACTGCGGGCAACGTCAGTGCACCGAGCGCATCGTTCGCGATCACAGTCGATACGACAGCCCCGGCGATTCCGACGGTGAACGCGACGGACGGTACGTCGCTGTCAGGCACGGCGGAAGCGGGTGCAACGGTCAACATCGACACGAATGGCGACGGTACCCCGGACGCCACCGTGACGGCGGACCCGAGCGGCGCATGGACGTACACGCCATCGACCCCGCTGCCGGTCGGCACGGTGATCGGTGTGACGGCTACCGACGCGGCAGGCAATACGGGGCCGTCGGCTTCGGTCACGGTAACGGGCGACACGACGGCACCTTCGGCACCGATCGTCGTTAGCGTGACGGACGACGTGGGTTCGATTGCCGGCCTGCTGACGACTGGTGCAACGACGGACGACACGACGCCGACACTCGCTGGCACGGCAGAAGCGGGTAGTACGATCAATGTGTACGACGGCACGACATTGCTGGGTACCACAACGGCAGACCCCTCCGGAAACTGGACGTTCACGCCGAGCACGGCACTGGGTGAAGGCGCACACAGCCTGACCGTCACCGCAACGGACACCGCAGGCAACGTCAGCGCGCCGAGCACGGCATTCAACCTGACGGTCGACACGACGGCGCCGGCGATTCCGACGGTGAATGCGACGGACGGTACATCGCTGTCGGGCACTGCCGAAGCGGGCGCAACGGTCAACATCGACACGAACGGCGACGGCACCCCGGACGCCACTGTGACGGCCGACCCGAGTGGCGCGTGGACATACACGCCATCGACCCCGCTGCCGATCGGCACGGTGATCGGCGTGACCGCCACGGACGCGGCAGGTAACACCGGCCCGTCCGCATCGGTAACGGTTGCAGACCTGACGGCACCGGCCGCGCCGATCATCGCCACCATCACGGACGACGTCGGTTCGATCGTCGGCCTGCTGACGACCGGTGCAACGACCGACGACACGACCCCGACGCTTGCCGGTACGGCCGAAGCGGGCAGCACGGTGAGCGTCTACGACGGCACGACGCTGCTGGGCACCACGACGGCAGACCCATCCGGAAACTGGACGTTCACGCCGACTACGGGTTTGGGAGAGGGCGCACACGCAATCACGGTGACCGCAACGGACACGGCAGGCAACGTCAGCGCACCGAGCGCGTCGTTCGCGATCACGGTCGATACGATCGCCCCGACCGCGACGGCCACGCTCACGACCCTGACCGACAACACCGGCGTGCCCAACGACTGGATCACCGGCGACACGACCCCGACTCTGGGCGGCACGCTGAACGTGGCGCTCGGCGCGGGCGAGGTCGTCCAGGTCAGCCTCGACGGCGGCGCACACTGGACCAACGCGACCGTCAACGGCACGAACTGGACGTGGTATGCACCGGGCGTGTTGTCCGCGGCCGACTACACGGCGACGGTGCGCGTCGTCGATGCGGCGGGCAACCTCGGCCCGACGACCTCGCAGCTTTTCACGATCGATCCGAATGTCGCCCCGGTCGTATCGGCGCAGTCGTCGGGGAACCTGCTCGGGATCATCGGCGCGAATCTGCTCAACCTGATCGATTTCAGCACGCAGCAGGCGTTCGCTGCATCGGACTACAACAACAACCTCGATCACGTGACGCTGCACTACGGCGGATTGATCGGCCTCGGGGCGCTGCAGTTCAACGCGAACCAAGCGCTGGCGAACGAGTTGGGGCTGCACTTCAACGTCGTCAACAACCCCGGGATCCTCGGCTTGATCGGGCCGTCGTCCGACCTGACGATCACGGCGGCCGACGGCGGCACGATCGACAACCTGAAGCTCAACGAGTTTCTCGGTTCGATCACGCTGAACGGCGGGCTGATCAGCATCAGCGCGCTCGACAGCGTGACGATCTCCGCGACCGACAAGACGGGCCTGTCGGCGTCGGCCACGGCCGGTCAGTTGCTGAATGCGAACCTGCTCGGCTCGACGCAGTCGGCGTCGATCATCGAGGGTACGTCGGGCAGCGACACCGTCACCGGCACGTCGGGCAACGACCGCCTGTACGGCTACGGCGGCGACGACGTGCTGAACGGCGGCGACGGCAACGACCTGCTGCGCGGCGGTGCCGGCAACGACACGCTCAACGGCGGCAACGGCAACGACATCCTGATCGGCGGCGCCGGCAACGACACGTTGACGGGCGGCGCCGGCACCGACGTGTTCCTGTGGGAAGTCGTCGGCGCGGACAACACCGGCGGCAACGGCCAGGACGTCATCACCGACTTCCAACTGGCCAGCGGCCCGAACGATACGAGCGGCGACAAGATCGATCTGTCGAAGCTGCTGGTCGGTTACACGGCCGATGCGGACGGCCCCGCGCACAACGTGGACGGCGTGCCCACGATCGACGCGGGCGACACGATCGGGCAGTTCCTGTCGGTGACGAACGTCGGCGCCGATACGGTGATCAGTATCGACCGCGACGGCGCCGGGACGGCGTTCGGTTCCGAAACCCTCGTCACGCTGAACAACGTGACGACCAACCTGGAGACCCTGCTCGCGAACCAGCAGATCATCGTCTGACCGCAGCGCAACGGGGAGGCCGGCCTGCCTCTCCGACACGGCGAGCCCCGTCGCATCGCGACGCGGGCTTGCCCGACGCATATCCATCCCCGCGGCAAGCGGGGGTTTGCTTTGCCGGACGGCTCGCCGCCGGCGTCCCGATGATGCTCAAGACAACCGCTCGTTCCAGATACACCGTGCGTCGCGCCGTTTGCGCGGCGCGCGCCGTTTTCCATCCAGGCCATGTGTTGTTCGCGATCGCGCTGCTCGACACCGCAGCGGCGGCGTTCGCGTCGTCGTCGCCGCTGCCGAGCGGCCGACTGACCGATTCGTTCGAGACCGCGGCGCGCGTGCCGGCTGACGCGGTCCACGCGGCCGCGGCGCCGTCAGCGCATTCATCGCCGCCCGTGCCACCCGCTCCTCCCAGGCCGGCCGCTCCGCCAGTGCAGACGGCGATGGCGACGGCGTCGTTCGTGCCGCTGCCTGCCGGCATGCCCGTTGCCGCACCGCGCCGGCACGTGGCGCCGCCGTTGCCGCCCGCGGACCCGGCGCGGCGCATCGTCCTCGCGAACCTGTCCCGCGCGATGGCGCCGATCGATCCGCAAGCACCGGTTTCGCCGCTGCATGACGGGATGGCGACAGGGGTGACGACGATCACGCCGGACAGACCGGACGCGTTCGATGTCCCCGCTGCCGGCCGCGCCGAGGATGCCGAGGATGCCGCCGGCGACTCGGGCGAAACGCTGCGCATCGCGCTCGATCGTCTGACGCTGCGCGACGCGGTCGGTGTCGCGATCGCGCGCCATCCGGACATCGGCCGCGCCCATGCGGAAGTGGCGCAAAGCGTGTCGGAGGTCGAGGTCGCGAAGGCGGCCTGGTACCCGAAGATCGACTACGGCGTGCGTCCCGGCTATGGCGGCAGCTTCGGCAGCAACGGCAACCGTACCGGCACGCGCGCATCGATCGGCGTGTCGCAGTTGCTGTACGACTTCGGCCGCACGTCGGGCCGGATTTCCGCGGCGGACGCGACGCGCAGCCAGAAGCAGTACCAGCTGGCCGACACGATCGAGACGGTCGCGTACCAGACGGCGTCGACGTTCGTCGAACTGGCCGCCAGCCAGGACGTCGTCGCCGCCGCGCGGCGCCAGGTCGCCGCGCTGAGCGACACGCGCACGAAGATCCTCGATCGCGTGCGGGCCGGACTGTCGGTTTCGTCGGACCGCAATCTGGTCGAGCTGGCGATCCTGCATGCGCAGGCGGAAGTGCTGAAGGCCAATACGCGTTTCGACGTCGCCGCCGCGAAGCTCACCGAACTGATCGGCGCGCGCCCGCGGCGCGTGGCGAATCTCGGCGGCACGGTGGATTTCGTCGGCGATCTCGGGTATGCCGGCGGCGACATCGAGCGAACGCCGTCGGTGCTTGCCGCGGCGGCGGCCGTCGATGCGGCCGATGCGCGCGTGCGGGTCGCGCAGTCGGAGCGCTTCCCGTCGATCGGGATCGGCGCGAGCCGGTCGATATCGAGCGGCCGCCCCAACGCCACCAACGACACGTGGATCGGTTTCGCGGTGAGCGGCAATTACTCGCTGGGCGGCCTGGCGAAACACCAGATCGCGGCCGCCGAAGCCGAGCTGCGCGCGAACCGCGAAAGCCTCGAGAACCGGCGGCTCGTCACGCGCAGCGCGCTCAAGTCGGCGGAGATCGAAGCGTCGGGCGCCGCGGCGCGCCTGAACAGCTACGAGAAGGTGACCGCGCTGTCGCGGGCGTCGCGCGACCTGTACTGGCAGGAATACATCCTGAACAAGCGTACGTTGACCGATGTCGTGAATCCGGAGCGCGACATCTTCGAATCGGAAGTCGAGTCGATCAACGCGCTGGCCGACGGCGCGATTGCACGCATCAAGGCATACGTGGCAGTCGGCAAGTTCGTCGAATTGCTGCGCGAACACGAGGGGAGTCGTCATGAATGATGCGTTTCGCGCCGGCCGCGATGCCGGCGCCGACATCGCGCGCTGGGCCGACCCGCTGATTTTCGCGGCGCGGCATCTCGGCCTGGCCGTTTCGCCGGAGCAGGTGCGCGGTGCGGCATCGTGGGCGAGCGTCGCGGACCCGGACGCGGCCGTCGTCGAAGTCGCCGCGTCCGCAGGCCTGGCCGCGCAGTTCGTCGCATTGCCGCCGGCGCGGCTCACGCCGGCGATGCTGCCGGCGCTCGCCGTGTTCGACGATGCGCATGTCGGTGTGATCGTGTCGGTTGCGGCGGGGCGTGCGGTCGTTCAGTTCGTTTTCGACGGCAAGCCGCTCGAACGCGCGATCGATCTGGACGCGCCGGCGCCGGCGTGGCCGGCCCGCGTACTGATCGTCCACGAGCGGGTCGCGCGGCGTGACGAGCGCGTCGACGGCTACCTGTCCGCCAGACCCGACACCTGGCTGCACGATCTGTTCTCGGCGCAATGGAAGGTGTTGCTCGATCTCGGCGCCGGCTCGCTGTTTGGCAATCTGCTCGCGATCGCGACGTCGCTGTTCGCGATGCAGGTGTGGGACCGCGTGGTCCCGGCGCGGGCGACGCATACGCTGTGGGTGCTGGCGTCGGGTGTCGTGCTCGCGCTCGCGCTGGAACTGCTGCTGCGTACCGCGCGCGTGTCGATTGCCGATCATTTCGGCAAGCAGGCGGACCTCAAGCTGTCCGCGATGTTCTTCGCGCGCGTGCTCGACATCCGCAACGACGCGCGGCCGCGCTCGCCGGGCACGCTGGTCGCCCAGCTTCGGGACCTCGAACAGCTGCGCGAGCTGCTGACGTCGAGCACGATGGGCGTGCTGATCGACATCCCGTTCGTGGTCACGTTCCTGTTCATCATCTGGCTGCTCGGCGGGCCGCTCGCGTTCGTGCCGCTCGCGGCGATCCCGCTGCTGATCCTGCCGGGCGTGCTTGCACAGATCCCGCTGGCGAAGCTGTCGAACCGGGGGCTCGAGGAATCGGCGCTGCGCAACGCGATCCTGATGGAAGCCATCTATCGCGCCGAAGACATCAAGGCGTTGCAGGCGGAGCCGCGATTCCGGCAGCTGTGGGCGCATACGAATCGCGTGAATGCCGATATCGGCTTGCAGCAGCGCCGGCTGGCGGGCCTGCTGGTCAATCTCGCGCAGACGGTGCAGCAGCTTGCCTACGCCGGCGTGCTGGTCGCCGGCGTGTACGGCATCCTGGACTCGAGCCTGTCGTTCGGCGCCGTGCTCGCCTGTTCGATCCTGACGAGCCGCACGATCGCGCCGCTGGGGCAGATTCCCGCCGTGCTGTCGCGCATCCAGAACGTACGGGCGGGCAAGAAGGGGCTCGACAACCTGCTCGCGCTGCCGGTCGACCACGATCCGGCGGTCGATGCGTATCACAAGCCGGCGCTCGTCGGCCGATATCGCTTCGAGCAGGTCGGATACAGCTTCGATCCGCAGGAAAAGCCGGTGCTCAGTATTCCGAATCTGTCGATCGAGCCCGGCGAGCGGGTTGCGATTCTCGGCCGGGTCGGCGCGGGAAAGTCGACGCTGCTGAGGCTGTTCGGCGGGCTCGCGACGCCGGTGCAGGGGCGCATCCTGTTCAACGACACGCCGATGCCGCTGATCGACGTCGCCGATGTCCGCCGCGACGTCGGGATGCTGCTGCAGGAATCGAGCCTCTTCTACGGCACGCTGCGAGAGAACCTGCTGATCGCGAATCCGCTCGCCAGCGACGACGCGATGCTTGCCGCGATGAAGGTCGCGTGCGCGGACCAGTTGCTGCTGCGGCAGCCGCACGGCCTCGACATGAAGCTTCGCGAAAGCGGCCTTGGCCTGTCCGGCGGCCAGAAGCAGGCGCTGATGCTGGCCCGCGTGATTCTGCGCTCGCCGAACGTGTTGCTGCTCGACGAGCCGACCGCCTCGCTCGACGAGGCGACCGAGCGGGCAATCGTCGAGCGCCTGCAGCAATGGCTGGGCAATCGCACGTTGATCGTGGCGACGCATCGTTATCCGGTGCTGTCGATCGTCGATCGCATCATCGTGCTCGATGGCGGGCGCGTGGTGCGCGACGGTCCGAAAGACGAGGTGCTGGCCGCGTTGCGCGGCACCGGCACGCCGGCGCCGGCGGCCGGCGGCTCGCGTCCGTTGCCGGCACGGATGGCGGGAGAGATGCAATGAGCGATTTTCCGTGGTCGGCGCACCGCGTGCGCGAAGCGGCACCCGCCCGGCGGATGCTGTGGCTGATCGTCGCCGCGCTGGCGATCTTCCTGGTGTGGTCCGTGTTCGCGAACCTCGACGAAGTCGCGGTCGGCGAAGCCAAGGTCACGCCGGCATCGAAAGGGCAGGTCATCCAGAGTCTCGAAGGCGGCATCCTGCTGGAGCTGGCGGTGCGCGAGGGCGACGTCGTCGACGCGGGCCAGCGGCTCGCGACGCTCGATCCGGTGCTCGCGCGCGCGTCGATGGAGGAAACGCTGGAGCGGATCACCGCATTGCAGGGCCGCGCCGCGCGGCTGTATGCGGAGATGAACGACCTGCCCGGCATCGACTTCCCGGCGGAACTCGCGAACGAGAAGGCCGTGACCGCGCGCGAGCGTCAGCTGTTCGTCGCCAACCGGCGCGCGTTTCGCGAGAACGTCGCCAACCTGCGCGAACAGTTGCGACTCGCCGAGGACGAGCTCCGGATTGCGTTGCCGCTGCTGAAAACCGGCGCGACCAACGAGGTGGAGGTGCTCCGGCTGCGGCAGAAGGCCGCCGAATTCTCGACGAAGCTCGCGGCGGCGCAGAGCGAGTACTACGTCGCGCTGAAAGCCGACTACTCGAAGACGATGGCCGATCTCGAACCGCTGCTCAAGGTTCGCGAAGGCCGTGCCGATCAATTGCGACGAACCGTGATTCGCGCGCCGGCGCGCGGCATCGTGAAGGACATCCGCGTGTCGACGGTCGGCGGCGTGATTCCGCCGGGCGGCATGCTGATGGAAATCGTGCCGCTCGACGATCAGTTGCTGATCGAGGCGCGCCTCAGCCCTCGCGACATCGCGTTCGTTCATCCGGGGCAGGACGCGACCGTGAAGATCACGGCGTTCGAATCGTCGATCTACGGCTCGCTGCCGGCGAAGGTCGAGCGGATTTCGCCCGACACGATCGAAGACCAGGTCGATCGGCGCGTGTACTACTACCGCGTCTACGTGCTCACGCAGCATGCGTATCTGGAAACCCGCGACGGCAAGCGGCATCCGATCCTGCCGGGCATGGTCGCGACCGCCGAGATCCGCACCGGACGCCGCACCGTGTTCGACTACCTCGTCAAGCCGCTGAACCGGGCCGCCGAGGCGTTGCGCGAACGCTAGTGCGCCGGCGCGGCACGATCATGCGTGCGGTGCCGAATCGCCGCGTTCGGCATCCGGATAGACGATCGTGCCGTCGTCCCGGATCACGGCGCCGGCCGTGAGCCGCGCGGGTTCCACGCGGTTGCGGCCCATGATGTGCAGCACCGTTTCGCCGCGCGCGATCAGGTAGTCGGACACGATTCGCCGATGGCAGCGCCACCACACGGCTTCCGAGCACATGATCGCGCAGCGCTGCGCGTGCCCCCGTGCGATCAACCGGTCGAGGCCCGCTCGAAACTCCGGCGACAGCGCGTAATCCGCGTAGCGGTGAAAGCTGCGGTTCGTCCAGAAATCGTTGACGTCGTCGGGCACGCCGCGCGACTTGCCGCGCAGGCCGCCGAGTTCGGCTATGTGTTCGTACGCGATGTCGGCGGCGGCGAGTGCGTCTGGCAGCGTCGCTTCGTTGAATTGCGGATGAGTGCGCGAGCGGGGCATCTTGCGGATATCCGCGAGCAGCGCGATCTCGACCGCGTCGAGCAGGTCGACGAATTCGTCGAGCGTGCGGTTCGAATGGCCGATCGTGTAGAACGGGAGCGTCATGCGTCGTCCCTGCCGGCGATGCGTTCGAGCACGCGGCCGCGATGCGCGGCGACGTGGTCGGTGCGGTCGCTCTTGATCTCGTACTGCGGATCGTCGGGCGACGCGCGATGGCGATGGCCCTTGTAGTCGAAGTCGGCGGTGTGGATCGCGACGATCGTGCCGGTCACGTAGCCGGCCTCGGAATTCCAGCGGACGTGGTCGCCCAGTCTGAATGGGGTGGTCATGCCGCGGTACCTCCTTGTGTCGATGCGTGGCGGGCCGGCCTTCGCGACCGGGGCGGTGCGCGCCGGGAAGCCGCGGGCAAGAGCGCGCATGGATTCATTATCGGCCCGCACGCGGCGAAAGACGCGGACGTCGGCGGCGCCGTGCCGCGTGCGCAATCGGCGTGCCTTCCGTTTCCCCGCCGACATGAACGTCGATCCCCCGCTTGCCCGCATGAAATTGTCATGCTAGTTTTTCATGAAATTTTCATGTGGAATTTTCACGGGAGTCCGCATGTTCGTGCAGTCCGACCGCCACGTCGCAAGCTATTACGCCGGTACCTATCCGGCGCCGATCCCGCATCGGCCGGCGCTGGACGAACGCATCGACGCCGACGTGCTGATCGTGGGGGCGGGCTTCAGCGGGCTGCATACGGCGCTGCGGCTCGCGCTTGCCGGCAAGCGCGTCGTCGTGCTCGAAGCCAGCCGCGTCGCGTGGGCCGCATCGGGCCGCAACGGCGGACAGGCGCTGCTCGGCTGGTCGTGCGACATGCAGCCGCTCGAGGATGCGCTCGGCCGCGACGGCGCGCGCCTGCTGTGGGACAGCATGCGCTGGGCAGCGGCCGAGGTGCGCGAACTGCCGGCGCGGCACGGTTTCGACATCGACTACCGGCCCGGCAGCCTGTGGGCCGCGGTGCGGCCGCGGCGCGTCGCGATGCTGGCGCAAGCGCGCGACGAGGCGGCCGAGCGGTGGGGCTACGATCGGCTGCGCGTGATCGGGCGTGACGAGATGCCTGAGTGGATCGGCGGCACGCGCTATCTCGCCGCGCTCCACGATCCGGAGGCCGGCCACCTGAACCCGCTGAAGCTCGCGCTCGGCCTCGCGCTGACGATCGAGCGCGCGGGCGGCCGCATCTTCGAACGGAGCCGCGTGCTCGACTGTCGCGAGACGGCGGGCGGCCACGTCGCCCGCACGGCGTGTGGCGAAGTGCGTGCGGACGTGCTGGTGCTCGCCTGCAATGCGTACGTCGACCGGCTCGACCGCGACCTCGCGCGCCGGCTGCTGCCGGTCGGCACGTACCAGGTCGCGACGTCGCCGCTCGCTCCCGACGTCGCGCGTGCGCTGCTGCCGCGCAACAGCTGCGTGATCGACAACCAGTTCGTGCCCGACTATTTCCGCCTGAGCCCCGACAACCGGCTGCTGTTCGGCGGCGGCTGCACGTATCTCGGCGGCATCCCGGCCGATATCGCGGCGGCGACGCGCCCGCACCTCGAACGCGTGTTCCCGCAACTGGCCGGCGTGCCGCTCGACTACGCGTGGGGCGGTCACATCGACATCAGCATGCGCCGCACGCCGGATATCGGCTGCCACGGGCAGCGTTTCTGGCTGCAGGGCTTTTCAGGACACGGCGTGCTGCCGACGCTCGCCGGCGCGCGCGCGGTGGCCGACGCCGTGCTCGGCGACGCCCGCCTGCTCGCGCAGTACCAGCGCATCCGCAACCCGCGCTTCCCCGGCGGCGACCGGCTGGCCGCGCCGCTCGAAGCGATCGGCAAGGCCTGGTACCGTCTGCGCGATACCGTTTGATTGCACCGGAATCCATCATGAACGAACAGGAAGAGATAGAAAGTCTGGCGATCCTGATCCGCGACCTGCGCAAGCATCGCAAGGTCACGCTGAACGATCTCGCCGAACGGATCGGCCGCTCGGTCGGCTTTCTGTCGCAGGTCGAGCGCGGGCTGTCGCGTCCGACAGTCGCGGATCTCACCGCGATCGGCGAGGCGCTCGATGTACCGACCACGTATTTCTACAGCCTGAGCAAGCCGCGCAGCGTGCCGTGGGTCACGCGGCCCGACGAACGCCGCACCGTGTATTACGCGGCCGGCATTACCGACATCCTCGTGTCGCCGAACATGCGTTCGCGCTTCTCGATCCTCGAAAGCCATCTCGCGCCGGGCGCGAGCAGCGGCGAGCGGCCGGTCGACGACAGCGACGAGCAGGGCGGCTTCGTGCTCCAAGGAGAACTGACGATCTGGCTCGACGGCGACGACACGCCGGTCACGCTCGGCCCGAACGATGCATTTCAGCTTCCCGCGCACCAGCGCTTCCGGTATGCGAACCTGACCGATGCGCCGACCCGCGTGATCTGGGTGTTCACCTGAGTGGCCGGCGGGGCGGGCGAGGCCGTCGCGCCACGCAGCCTGTTTGCACTACTGATCGACCTGCGGCATGCGTTGCAACGTGCGCCGCATGAAACCGGTTCGCCGCGCTGCGGCGCCGCCGTACGAGACATGGAAAGGATGAGACATGGCTGACGTCGTTCCCGCGCTGGTCGGTGAAGTCCGCGCATTCCGGCAGGCGCATCCCGAGATCCGTTATGTCGACCTGATCTGCCTCGATCTCCCCGGGCATTTCTACGGCAAGCGCTATCCGATCGACGCGCTCGAGAAAATCGCGTCGGGCGCGCTGCTGAAGCTGCCGCAGAACTGCGTGCTGCTCGGCACGCAGGGCGGCCTCTACAAGATCGGCGATTACTGCTTCAACGACGGCGATCCCGATGCGCCGCGCCGCCTGATTCCCGGCACGCTGAAGCCGGTGCGCTGGGAACGGCAGCCGCTCGCGCAGATGCTGATCAGCTCCGACGGCACCGATTCCCCGATCGAATTCGAGCCGCGCGAGGTGCTCGCACGCGTGCTGCGGCGGTTCGCGGCGCGCGGCGTCCGGCCGGTCGTCGCCTTCGAGCTCGAGTTCTACCTGTTTGCCGCGCAGCTCGAGCAAGGCATGCCGCAGTATCCGCGCGATCGCCTGAGCGACGACCGCGACGATCAGCCGAACATGCATATCGAACGCCTGTCGCGCTTCTCCGACGTGCTGCACGAGATGGTCGACGCCGCGCGCGAGCAGGGCGTCGATGCGACGGTGATCACCGCGGAGCTCGGCCCCGGTCAGTTCGAGATCAATTTCGGGCATACCGACGACGGGCTGCGCGCGGCCGACTGGTCGGCGCTGTTCTGCCGCAGCACACGCGGCGTCGCGTTGCGGCATGGCTATCGCGCGAGCTTCATGGGCAAGCCGTACCTGCATGCGCCGGGCAGCGGAATGCACGTGCACGTGAGCCTGTACGACGAGGCGGGGCACAACCTGCTGGCGGCGGACGGACAGCGGCCGTTGCGGCATGCGGTGGCCGGCTGCCTCGCGCTGCTGCCGCATTGCATGCCCGTGTTCGCGCCGAATCACAATGCGTTCCGGCGCTACGGGTCGATGGTGAACGCGGCGAGCCGCGCGAGCTGGGGTTTCGAGGATCGCGACGCCTGCATCCGGGTTCCTGAGTCGGACGCACGCAATCTGCGGATCGAGCACCGGCTCGCGAGCGCGGATGCGAACCCGTACCTGGTGCTTGCTGCGATCCTCAGCGGGATGGAGTACGGGCTCGATGCGCGGCTCGAGCCGATCGCGCCGCTCAACGAGGATCGCGGCAGCGGCATCGATTTTCCGAAGGAGATGCTGTCGTCGGTGGCCGCGATGCAGGATCATCCGGCCGTGCGCGACAGGCTCGGCAGCGAGTTCGTGATGGTGTACTGCGAGAACAAGCGGCAAGAGGAGCTGGATTTTCGCAACGAGATTGGCGCGCGGGAGTATCGGTGGTTTCTGTGAGCGCCGCGCATGTCGACGAAGCTGGTCAAGGAAGTGCGCGCCAGTAGCGCACTTCTTCGATCGGCGTTCCGTCGATCTCGAAGGTCTTGACGTCGTCTTCGGAGACGAAGCCCTCGCGTTCATAGAACGCTCTTGCACGACGGTTTTCGACGAGTACCCAGAGCGATACCCATGCGTGACCCGCGGCGTGCAGCGATCGGCATGCATGCTCGACCAGCGCCGCTCCGATGCCTTGCCCGCAATGCGACGGATGCAGATAGATCGCTTCGATTTCACCCCACGCATGATCCTTGTCGGCATCGCGCGTCGGACCATAGGCGATCCAGCCTGCCGCGTCGTCGCCTGTGAACGCGAGCGCGACACGCGGGCGACCGGCGTCGAGCGCGCCGCGCCACAAGATCGTGCGTTTTTCGACCGAGAGACCGGCGAGGAACGGGGCCGGCATGATACCCGTGTAGGTGGCCTGCCACGATGCGACGTGGATGTCGGCGATGGTCGGTGCGTCGGCGGATGTGGCCGCGCGGATGTCGATCGTCGTCGTGTTCGGTGCCATGCGTGCCCCGTGTGATCGGTTGCAGTATGCCGTGTGACTGCCCGACCTTACTCGCCGAGCTTCGACGTCACGCACCCGGTGCTCGAGCATTCGCGCTCACGCTCGCGCAGGAACGACAGCCGCGACTGCGTCATGTCGTTCGCGCACTGGATATCGACGAGGTAGCTGCTGCCGCGCGCCTCGCTGCACTGCGCGTCGCGTTGTTTCAGCCACGCGAGCTGGCCGGCCTTCAGCGTCGCCTGTTGATCGCCGCTCAGTTGCTTGCGCAGCCGGCCGTATTCGTCGTTGAGATCTCGGTCGGACTGCGAGAACTGCGTGCTCGTGCAATACACCTGGTCGAACGCGCTGCGCGGCTTCCCGCAGCCGGCCGCGTGCGCGGCGAACGGAATGGCGAGCGCGAGCAATGCGGAGGATGCGAGCAGATTCTTCTTCATGGTGATGCTCCTGGCTGGATGAAAACCGTCGAATCCGACGGGCGATGACGTCGCTTATTCGGGCGTCGTACATGCGTCGATGCCGCCCGCGATCGCGGCGGACAGGCGCTGGATCGTCTCGCGCCGCGCGAGCCGTGCTTCTTCGTCCGGATTGACGATCACGCCGGCTTCGACGAGCACGGCCGGAATCGGCGCGGTACGCAGCACGACGAGATCGTCGAAGCGATGGATGCCGAGCGACGGATCGATCAGCGGGCGGTTCTCGCCGCGGATCGGCTGCGCGTGATACAGCGAAGGCCGTTCGCCGGCCGCGACCAGCCGCTGGGCGATCGCCTTCGCGCAACGCAGGCTCTGCGCGTAGTGCGGATTGCGCGCCGACACGAACACCGAGAAGCCGCGGAATTCGCGTTGCCGGCCCGCGTCGATGAACTGCTGCTGCATCGAGTCGTGATGGATCGACACGAACAGGTTCGCATCGGGCGCCTGCGTCGAGCGCCGATCGAGCGCGATCTCGCGGCCGTCCGCCGACGTGCGCAGCACGCGGTCGCCATGCGCGGCGAGTTTGTCGGCGACCGCGCCGGACAGGTCGAGGTTGTACAGGTATTCGACGCGGCCGCTCGCACCGGTGGAGCCCGGATGCGCCGGCGTATGACCGGTGTCGACGACGATATAGCGCCCGGTCGCGGGCCCGGTAGCCGGCGTGTCGATGGTGTCGGCCGCGTGCAGCGCCAGCGGTGCGCCGAGCAGCGGGGCGCACGCGAGCACATGCGCGGCGGCGCGCACGAGCGGGCGAAGGCGTCGGAGGGTTCGATGCGTCATTGTTGTTGTCGAGAAGGGCGTACGGCGCGTCGATCGGCGCGCCATCGTCGGCCTGCTCAATGCAGTCGGAATGTCGCGCGATTATAGCGGGTGGTGGTGCCGCTGCAATGACGACACGGCAGTTGTCGCACCGGCCGAAAGCCGACGCTCGGGCCGGTCGCGCGGGGCGGCGAGCATGGCGTCGACGGTGTCGTGCGTATGTCCGGATCGCACGTGCGCAGCCTGCGGCCGGCGGTGCGCCGGTCAGCGCGGCAGCGCTTCGGCTTCGGCCCAGCGCTTGAACGAATCGAGGCGCCGGCGCGTCTGCACGAGATAGAACGCGCCGATCAGCGGTTCGAGCAGCCAGCGCAGCCAGGATGGCTGCGCACGGAAGTGGTACGTGAACGTCACCTCGGTCGATCCGGGCGTGTGCTCGGTGAAGTTCCAACTGCCGCTGAAGCGTTCGAGCACCTTCGGCCCTTCGACCATTTCGACGGCGGCGACCTGCGGCGGACGGTACGAGATGTAGCGCGACACCATCGTCGCGCCCGACTGGCTGCGACAGAACGCGTCGACGCCGACATCGGCGGTCGTTCCATCGAGCAGATACGCATCGATGAGAAAGTTGTCCCACACGAGCCGCCGTCCGTAATCCTGCGACCACGTGAACAGGCGCCTGCGATCGACCCCGACGGTCCGGCTGACTGAGATCCTCATGAGGGGGGCGCCAGCGGCGCGGATTGGGATGCGATCGAGTGTACTGCGCCAAAAACACGTGTTTCGTCAGACTTCGTCAAGTCGAGCGTGTGCTCGAATACGCCAGATTGACGCACCTCGGGAATTACCCTAGGATTCATTCCAACCCTTCGGGACAGACCCGGAGCGTTTCAATCTCTTGAGGGAGCCTCATGAGTACGCAACAGAACCGGCGCTTCGACGCGCTCGTTTTCATTGGTCGTTTCCAGCCTCCGCATCGCGGTCACCTGAACGTGCTGAAGTCGGCACTGAGCCGGGCCGAGCGCGTGTGCGTGCTGATCGGGTCGACCGACAAGCCCCGCACCATCAAGGATCCGTTCTCGTTCGACGAGCGCCGCCAGATGCTGGCTTCGCTGCTCGACGCGTCCGAGCGCGATCGCGTGACGATCGCGCCGCTGCAGGATTCGACCTACAACGACGGCGACTGGGTGCGCTGGGTGCAGGAGGCCGTCGCGTCTACACTCGGCGACATCGCGCAGCGCAAGGTCGGGCTCATCGGCCACGAGAAGGACGCCACGTCGTATTACCTGCGGATGTTCCCGCAATGGGAGCTCGTCGACGTCGACGCGACGGAAGACATTTCCGCCACCGAGATCCGCGACCAGTATTTCGCCGAACGAACCAACAGCTTCGTGCAGTGGGCCGTGCCGGAACCCGTGTTCGGCTGGCTCGAGCGTTTCCGTACGCAGCCGGAGTTCGCGCAACTGAAGTCCGAGGCGGAATTCATCGCCGCGTACCGCAAGGCTTGGGCCGCTGCGCCGTATCCCGTCACGTTCGTGACGGTGGATGCGGTGGTCGTGCACTCCGGGCATATCCTGCTCGTGCGCCGCCGCAGCGAACCGGGCCGCGGCCTGTGGGCGCTGCCGGGCGGATTCGTGAACCAGGACGAGCGGCTCGATGCCGCATGCATCCGCGAGCTACGCGAGGAAACCGGCCTCAAGCTGCCGGAGCCCGTGCTGCGCGGCTCGATCAAGGATCGGCAGGTGTTCGATCACCCGACGCGTTCGCTGCGTGGCCGCACGATTACGCATGCGTGCCTGTTCAACTTTCCGACCGGCGAGCTGCCGCGCGTGAAGGGCAGCGACGACGCCGACAAGGCGCGCTGGGTTCCGCTCAACGAATTCGCGCAGATGCGCAACGTGATGTTCGAGGATCACTTCGACATCGCGTATCACTTCCTGGGGAAGCTGTGACGCGCTGATTCCCCGCATTCGGTCCGCCGCGACAGACGCGGCGGCACTTCAACGGCCTAGAGGAGCTCTAGCCATGCAAAACGATCCCGGCGGCTTTGCCGCGGTTCTTTCCAATCCGATTCTCAATACGGATTCGTACAAGGCTTCCCACTTCCTGCAATATCCGCCGGACGCATCGGCGATGTTCTCGTACGTCGAATCGCGCGGCGGCCGATACGACCGCACGCTGTTCTTCGGCCTCCAGATGCTGCTGAAGGAATATCTGTGCAAGCCGGTCACGCACGCGATGATCGACGACGCGCGCGATTTCTTCGCCGTGCACGGCGAGCCGTTCGACGAAGCGGGATGGCGCCATATCGTCGAGCACTACGACGGCTACCTGCCGGTGAAGATCCGCGCGGTGCCGGAGGGTTCGATCGTGCCGGTGCACAACGTGCTGATGACGGTCGAATGCGAGGATCCGCAGGTGTTCTGGCTCGCGTCGTATCTCGAGACGATGCTGTTGCGCATCTGGTATCCGGTGACGGTGGCGACCCGCAGCTGGCATGTGCGCCAAACGATTCGCCGCTTCCTCGAAAGGACCGACGACGATCTCGCGCAACTGCCGTTCAAGCTGCACGACTTCGGCGCGCGCGGCGTGTCGAGCGCGGAATCGGCCGCGATCGGCGGCGCCGCGCACCTCGTGAGCTTCATGGGTTCGGACACGGTGCTCGGCGTGCTGGCCGCGAACCGCTTCTATCGCGAGCCGATGGCCGCCTATTCGGTGCCGGCGGCCGAGCACAGCACGATCACGTCGTGGGGGCGCGAAGGCGAGGCCGATGCGTACCGCAACATGATCGGCCGCTTCGGGTTGCCGGGCGCGATCGTATCGGTCGTGTCGGACTCCTACGATCTGTTTGCCGCACTCGATCTGTGGGGCGGCGAACTTCGGCAGTCGGTGATCGATTCGGGCGCGACGCTCGTCGTGCGCCCCGATTCCGGCGACCCGGTGACGATCGTGCTGCAGACGGTGCGGGCGCTCGATGCGTCGTTCGGCTCGACCGTGAACGGCAAGGGGCGGCGCGTGCTGAACCGCGTGCGCGTGATCCAGGGCGACGGCGTCGACGAGCAGTCGATCGAAGCGATCCTCGTCGCGCTCGACGAGGCGGGCTACGCGGCCGGCAACGTCGTATTCGGCATGGGCGGCGCGTTGTTGCAGCGCGTGAACCGCGATACGCAGCGCTTTGCGATGAAGTGTTCGGCCGTGCGGCGCGGCGGTGTGTGGCACGACGTCCGCAAGGACCCGGTCACCGATCGGGGCAAGCGCTCCAAGGCGGGACAGCTCACGCTGCTGCGCAATCGCCGCACCGGCGAGTATCGGACGGTGACGCTGCCGGTTGCGTGGGACGATCGTGCGCTGGAAGGCGAATGGGACGAGGCGCTCGAGACGGTGTTCGACACCGGGCGTTTGCTCGTCGATACGTCGTTCGCCGAGGTGCGGGCGAGGGCGCACGCGGGGGAGGCGTGACGCAGGCGGCGGGGCATCCCGCCGCGGCACGGCCGGTTCGCGTCACTTGCCGGCCAGCACCCGGCCGCCGGCATCCGCCGGCGCGCCGCCGCGTTCCACCCCACGCGCCGCGTCCATTGCCCGCGCAAGCGCATCGAACACGGCGGGCCCCTTGCAGCGCGACACGTTGAAGCGCATGTACGACGTCGCGCTGCGCGACACGCTGAATACGTCGCCGGGCGCGAGCACCACGTCGCGGTCCAGCGCGTGGCGCGCGACGCGCGCGGCGTCGAGCCCGTCCGGCAATTGCGCCCACACGAACAACCCGCCGCGCGGCTCCGTCCAGATCGCGAGGCCGGCTCGCGCGAGGCGCCGGATCGTTTCGCCCATCGCATCCGCGAGACGCGCGCGCAGGCTGTCGAGATGGCGTCGGTACGTGCCGTCGATCAGCAGCCGGTGCACGACGTTCGCGCCGATCTGCGCGTTGCCGAACGATGTCGCGAGTTTCAGGTCGACGAGCGCGTCGATCCATTCCGGGCGCGCGGCGACATAGCCGCAGCGGATCGCGGCCGACAGCGTCTTCGAGAAGCTGCCGATCGACACGACGCGCGACAGTCCGTCGAACGCCGCGAGGCGCGGCGCGGGCGTGCTCTCGAAATCCGCGAAGATGTCGTCCTCGACGATCAGCAGCCCGTGCTGGGCCGCGAGCGTCAGCAGCCGGTGCGCGACGGGCGGCGCGAGCGTCGCGCCGGTGGGGTTGTGCAGTGCCGCGTTGGTGATGTACAGGCGCGGCCGGTGCTCGGCGAGTACTTGCTCGAAGCGCACGAGATCGGGGCCGTTCGGCGTGAACGGTACGCTGACGATCCGCGCGCGGTGCGCGCGCAGCAGCGCCTGGAAGTTGAAGTAGCACGGATCGTCGAGCACGACGGTATCGCCGGGTTCCAGCAGCAGGCGGCACACGAGGTCGAGCGCGTGCGTGCCGCCGTCGGTCAGCATGATCTGCGCGGGTTCCGCGTGCACGCCGTGCTGCGCGAGCCGCCATGCAAGCTGCTGGCGCAGCGCGGGCAGGCCGAGCGGCGTCGCATAGTCGGTCAGCGCATCGGATTCGTCGCGCGACACGGCGCGCAGCGCGCGACGCAGGCTTTCGTCGGGCAGCCACGACGACGGCAACCATCCGCAGCCGGGCTTCACCGACGTCGGCGCCGCTTCGAGCGACTGGCGCGACAGCCACAGCGGATCGAGCTCGCGATCGAGGCGGGGGCCCAGCTCGGCGAGCGCGAGCGGCTGGGCGTGGCCCGACACGTAGAAGCCCGAACCGCGCCGCGCGACGAGCACGCCTTCGCTCGCGAGCCGCTCATACGCATCGACGACCGTCGATTTCGACACGCCGAGGGCGTCGGCCATCATCCGGATCGACGGCACGCGCGCACCGGGCATCAGCGCGCGGCTCGCGATTCGCGCACGCAGGGTATCCATGACGGTTTCCACACGCGTACGCGACGGCGCGGGCGGAGCGGGAATCGGGGTGGAATGGCTCATGGCGAACGATGAACTGTACGGCCGGTTGTTCAGTACAGTTTGTCTGAATTGTATTGGGCTGTAGCTTACGCCGTTTTTGCCGACGGCGGATCATCGGTCATCCATCTTCCATTCAGGGTTGACCGTGCAAAAGACGACCGACGGATGGCTCAGCGGCATGCTGGGCGTCATCATCTTCAGTGGCTCGCTGCCCGCGACGCGTGTCGCGGTGCAAGGGCTCGACCCGCTGTTCCTCACGTTCGCGCGCGCGACGATCGCCGGTGCGCTCGGCCTGCTGCTGCTCGTCGTGCTGAAGCAGAAGCGGCCGTCGCATGCCGAGGCCGTGTCGCTGGCCGTCGTCGCGCTCGGTGTCGTGGTCGGATTCCCGTTGCTGACGGCGCTTGCGCTGAAGCACGTGACGTCGGCGCATGCGATCGTGTTCGTCGGGCTGCTGCCGCTTGCGACCGCGCTGTTCGGCGTGTGGCGCGGCGGCGAACGGCCGCGGCTGCCGTTCTGGATCTTCTCGATCGTCGGCAGCGGCGCGGTGGCCGCGTTCGCGCTGCGCAACGGCGGGCAGGCGTCGGTGCTCGGCGATGCGCTGATGCTGGCCGCGATCGTCGCGTGCGGGCTCGGTTATGCGGAAGGCGCGCGGCTGTCGCGCCAGCTCGGCGGCTGGCAGGTGATCTCGTGGGCGCTGGTGCTGTCGCTGCCGCTGATGTTGCCGCTCACGTGGCTGACTTGGCCCGCGTCGTTCGACGGCGTCGACGCCGCCGCGCTGTGGGGGCTCGCGTACGTGTCGCTGTTCAGCATGTTGATCGGCTTCGTGTTCTGGTATCGCGGGCTTGCACTCGGCGGGATCGCGGGCGTCGGCCAGTTGCAGTTGCTGCAGCCGTTCTTCGGCTTGCTGCTCGCGGCGGGGCTGCTGCACGAGACGGTGCCGCCGTCGATGGTCGTCGTGACGGTCGTGGTGGTCGGCTGCGTGGCGGGTGCGAAGTACTTCTCGAAGATGGCGCCCGTGCAGCGCGCGGGGTGAGGCAGGCGCCGCGGCGTGCCGCGCATCGGGCCGACGTTACCCGATGCGAGGCCGGCGGCAACGCGATGGCTGCCGATGCGCACGATCGCGATCGTGAACCCGGCCCGAAGCAAAACGGCCAGGCTGCCGGTAGCGGCAAGCCTGGCCGTTGGCGTTCGTCACGCCGTACGCGTGTTACTCGAACGTCTCCAGCGCGAGCAATTCGCCGATCGTCTGCCGGCGGCGGATCAGTCGCGGCGTACCGCGATCGACCAGCACTTCCGGCGCGAGCGGCCGGCTGTTGTAGTTCGAGGACATCGACGCGCCATACGCACCCGCGTCGTGCAGGAACAGCAGGTCGCCGATCTGCGGCTGCGCGAGCTTGCGGTGCGTGACCACCCCGCCGGCATCCTGCGTGAACACGTCGCCCGATTCGCACAGCGGCCCGGCGATCGCGAGATCGACGAGCGGCCGGCCGGCGGGCAGCGCGCCGTCGTGCGCGTGCACCGATACCGCGTGATAGCTGCCGTACATCGACGGGCGCATCAGGTCGTTGAAGCCCGCGTCGATCAGCACGAAATCGTGTTTCGGCCGACGGTTGACGGCCTGTACTTCGGTGACGAGCGTGCCGGCTTCGGCGACGAGAAAGCGGCCCGGTTCGATCTCGATGCGCACCGGATGGCCGAGATGCCGTTCGATCCGCTTGCGCGCGGCGTCCCACTGGCTGAAGTAGTGATCGACGTCGACACGCGGCTCGCCGTCGCGATACGGAATCGACAGGCCGCCGCCGGCCGAGATCGCGTCGATGTCGTGGCCGAGCGACGTGACGAGATCGACCATCGCGTCGCACACCTGCGACAGGTGGCCGTAGTCGACGCCCGAACCGATGTGCATGTGGATGCCGACCAGCTTCAGCCCGTACTGGCGCACGATCTCGATCGCGCGCGGCACGTCGTCGATCCAGATGCCGTGCTTGCTCTGCGGGCCGCCGGTGTTGGTCTTGTTGCTGTGGCCGTGGCCGAAACCGGGATTGACGCGCAGCCACACGCGGTGGCCGGGCGCATGCTCGCCGATGCGCGCGAGCATGTCGAGCGAACCGGCGTTCACGGTCACGCCATGCTTGAGCACCGCCGCGAGCGTCGGGCGATCGATCAGGTCGGCCGTGAACACGACGCCTTCCGGCTCGCCGCCCGGGCTGAAACCGGCCGCGAGGCTGCGTTCGATCTCGCCGAGCGACACGGCGTCGACACACGCGCCTTCCTCGCGCATCAGCTTCAGGATATGGACGTTCGAATTCGCCTTCTGCGCATAGCGGATCACGTCGAACTGGCGCAGTTGGGCAATGCGGTTGCGGATGACGTCGGCGTCGTACACCCACAGCGGGGTGCCGTATTGCTGCGCGAGCGTCGCGAGCTGGCGGGAATCGAGGGACATGGCGGATGAATCGGATCGAATGAACGGATAACCGGATGATGCGCCTGATTGGCTATACGGTAAAATGCTTATCTATCGATACTCGATTCATTTTTGATATATACGATCATGCTGACGCACCGTCATATCGAGGTTTTTCGCGCGCTGATGGTCACCGGCAGCACGACGCGCGCAGCCGAAATGCTGTACACGTCGCAGCCGACCGTCAGCCGCGAGCTGGCGCGGATGGAGCAGGTCGTCGGCTTTACGTTGTTCGAGCGCGCGCACGGCCGGTTGCGGCCGACGATGGCCGCGCTCACGCTGTTCGACGACGTGCGGCTCGCGTATGTGGGGCTCGAACGCGTCGCGGCGACGGCCGCGCGCCTGCGCGAGTTTCGCGACGGGCAACTGTCGGTGATCGCGTTGCCGGCGTTCTCGCACGCGATCCTGCCCGGTGCGTGCCGGCGCTTTCACGGGGCGCATGCGGGCGTCAGCGTGTCGGTCGCGACGCAGGAGTCGCCGGTGCTGGAGGAGTGGCTCACGGCCCAACGTTACGACCTCGGGTTGACCGAGCGCGACGTCGCGCCGGCCGGCACCGTACTCACGCCGCTGCTCGAAGTCGACGAGGTGTGCGTGCTGCCCGACGGCCACCCGCTGCTCGCGCAGGACGCGATCGACCTGCCGGATCTCGCCGACCGCCCGTTCGTGAGCTTGTCGCTGAACGATCCGTACCGCATCCTGATCGACGAGGCATTCGCGCAGCTCGGCGTCGCGCCGCGTTCGGTGGTCGACACCCCGTCGGCGGTGTCGGTGTGTGCGTTCGTGCGGCAAGGGCTCGGGGCTGCGATCGTCAACCCGCTCACGGCGCTCGATTTCGTCGGGCGCGACCTGCACGTGCGGCCGCTGACGCGCTCGTTTCCGTACCGGGTCAGCGTGGTCGTGCCCGAGCACCGGCCGAAGAGCCTGCTCGTCGATGCGTTCGCCGATGCGCTGCGCGGCGAAGCGAAGGCGATCCGCCGCCGGCTGGCCGCACTCCTCGGCTAGCGGCGCCGCCGTATGATGGTCGTTTCGCCGCCATCGTCCTCGTTTTCCGGAATCCCGTCATGACCGACGCATCGTCTTTCCTCGAGCAACCGACCCTCGCCGGTGAGCGTGTCGTCCTCCGCCCGCTCGACGTATCCGACCGGCAGGCGCTGCTGGACGCCGCGGCCGACGGCGAGTTGTGGAATCTCACGGTCACGGTCGTGCCGGGCGCGCAGACGGTCGACGCGTACATCGACACGGCGTTGCAGGGGAGAGCGGCCGGCACCGTGATGCCGTTCGTGATCGTCGATCGCGCGTCGGGCCGTGCAATCGGCAGTACGCGCTTCTGGAAAATCGATCGCAAGAATCGCAAGCTCGAGATCGGTCATACGTGGCTGAGCGAATCGGCGCAGCGTACGCGCGCGAATACCGAAGCGAAGTGGTTGCTGCTGGCTTATGCGTTCGACACGCTGCAATGCGTGCGCGTGCAGTTCACGACGGACGAGCTGAACGAGAAATCGCGCGCGGCGATCCTGCGGCTCGGTGCGAAACAGGAGGGCATCGTGCGCCACGAACGGATCATGCCGGATGGCCGCAAGCGCAACTCGGTGCGCTTCAGCATCATCGACGACGAATGGCCGGAAGTGCGTGCGCGACTCGAGGCGAAGCTGGCGACGTAACCCGTGACGCGGGACGCTCGACGTGCGTCGCGCCGCCGGCAGGGGAGGCGGCAGCGCGACGGCGGAGGAAACGGTGCGCCGCGCACGATGCGCGGCGCTGCATCGCCTTACTGCGCCGATGCGAGGTGATGACGCTGCGCGAGCTTCTGCGCGTCCGCGTAGTGCGCCTGCAGGATCGGCAGCGCCTGGCGTGCGACTTCCTTCAGCTTGGTGTCGCGGCCCGACGCGATTTCGGCCTGGAACGCCGAGATCGCCTTCTGCTGGCCGGCGAGCGCGACCTGTTCGATATAGGCCTTGTCGAACTCGGCGCCGCGCAGGCTCTTGATGCTGTTCAGCACGGTCGTGTCCGGGTCGTTGGCCGGTACGTCGACGCCGCGCGGGCTTGCCGCGCGCATCGCCTGGATGATCTTTGCATCGTCGGTCGACACGCGTTGCGCGAACGCCTTGACCTGGCTGTCCGACGTGCGCGAATCGGCGATGCGTGCCGCGTCGTGCTGGGTCGACACGGTCTTCGTGCCGTCCGTGATGAAGGCCTGGTCGGCTTCGTGAATGCGCGTCGCGGTCGCGGCCGGCGCAGCGGACGCGCCGGGCGCCGGTTGCGCGGTTTGCGCGGTCGCCGTCACGGCGACGAGAAGCAGGCCAGCGGCAGACAAGGCAAGGCGCGAAATATGGGGAAAGCGGTTCATGGGACCTCCTTTCGATCGGGGCTCTGGTTGAAAAACGGATCGTGCGATCCGTCGCTGTGCGAGAGACCGGGCGCGCCCGGGCCGGAGTCGACCGCCGCTCTGCCGCGGCGCCGGTCGAAGTGGGTTGTCCGGCCCGACTGATTCTAGGAGAGCGCTCGGGTAGCAGGTGCAACCGTGCTGTGGTTTGTGTAACGGTTGGTAAGACGAATCGAGGGGCATGCGTGCAGCCCGGTAGCGAGTACCTGATGCGCATGCGGCGATGGCAGTTTTTGCGCGCGCGTGGCGCATGCAATGCATGAGATGCGCGTGCGTGTCATCTGCAATTCATCGGTGTGATGGCGTCGCAGCCGTGCCCGACGCGATGGCCGCGCATCGGGCGAGTGGGCTGCGTGAGGGCGTGGCATGCGTGAAGCGTTACACGCGATCGAGCAGCGCATCGAGGCGCGGCAGCAACGGCGTCGCGCAATGTGCCTGCAACGCGTCGGGCGCCGTGTAGCCCCACGCGACACCCTGAAAGGCGATACGTGCATGCCGTGCCGCGTCTGCGTCGCGGATTTCGTCGCCGACGTACAGCACTTCGTCGGCGCGCACGCCGGCCTCGCGAACGAGCGCGCGCAGACGGCGCGCCTTGCCGAACAGCGGAATGCCGCAGGCGAAATGGTCGACGCGCGCGCCGGCGCGCGGGCCGAGCCGGTCACGCACGATCTCCTCGGTATTCGACGTGGCGATCGCGATGCGGATGCCGCGCGCGGCGAGCGCGTCGAACGTTTCGTCGACCCCGGGGAACAGCCGCACGTGCGCGACGCGCGGCCGCATCAGGCGGCGCATGTCGATCGTCACGCGCGGCACTTTCCACATCGGCACCTCGAGCGCGCGGACGATGTCGCGCGCCGACATGCCGCGCAGCGCCGGGCGCAGTTCGGGCGTGGCGTCGCGAAAGCCGTGCAGGCGCGACGCCTCCGACAGCGCGGCGAGAAAACTGTCGAGCGAATCGGCGAGCGTGCCATCGAAGTCGAAGGCGACGAGGCGGTAGGTCATGAAGCAGCGTCTCGGTTTATCGGCGGATGCCATTGTCGCCGAATCGAGGATGAGCAGTGCGGCTGTTCGTCCACGGCGGACACTGGTGCCCCTTGTTCCGCACCCCACGGCGCGGTATCGTCGATGCTCCGCCTTCCGCCCCTCGCACCGGAGAACAGACGTGCCCGCTGCCACCCCCGCCACGCTCAGATTTTCCACCGACAAGCGCGAACTCGACATCGACGCGATCTTCGAATTCCTGCATCGCGACGCGTACTGGTCGCAGGGCATTCCGCGCGACGTGGTCGAGCGGGCGATCGAGGGCTCGCTGTGCTTCGGCGCGTACGTCGGCGACCGGCTCGTCGGGTTCGCGCGGCTCGTTACCGATCACGCGACGTTCGCGTATCTGTGCGACGTGTTCGTGTTGCCGGCCGAACGCGGCAACGGCTACGGCCGCGCACTGATCGACCATGTATTCGCGCAGGAGACGGTGCAGCGGCTGCGCCGCATCATGCTCGTCACGACCGACGCGCACGAACTCTATCGGCCGGTCGGTTTCGGTCCGCCCGCGAATCCCGAGCGGCTGATGGAGATCCGCCGCCCCGACATCTACACGAAACGCTGACGGGCGGCGCAGCGCATACAATACGCGCTTTCCGTTTTTGCCGAAGAGAAGCCACCATGACCGAACAGGAAGCCGAACAGCTCGCGACGCACCGCCACTACAAGGGCGGCCTGTACCGCTACATCGGCGTTGCGCGCCACTCCGAAACCGAGGAATCGGTGGTCGTCTACGAGCATCTGTGGCCGCATGCGCGCGGGCTGTGGGTGCGGCCGGAAGCGATGTTCAACGGCAATCTCGAAGACGGCACGCCGCGTTTTCGCAAGCTGCGCGACTGATATCCGCGGCCGGCGGCGCGCGCCGCAAGGTAGGCCGGTTGCGTGAGCGAGCGTACGCGCGTTACGTACCGGCGAGGGCCTTCACCAGTTCCGGCGGTGCGTGCCTGACCGTCACCTCCGGCGTGCCGTGCCACGCCGCGAGTTTCTTCACGGCCTTTGCAACATCGGCCGCGAGCCCGGTGCCGAACCGCACGCCCGGCTCGACGTGCACGGCTTTCAGCTTGAACGTGCCGAGCGTGCGATGCGCTTTCGCGTCGACGCGGCCCACCAGCCGGCCGCGATGCAGCACGGGCAGGCAGAAATAGCCGTAGCGCCGCTTGTGCGCGGGCGTATAGCACTCGATCGTGTAATCGAAACCGAACAGCGTCGACGCGCGCCGGCGATCCCACACGACCGGGTCGAACGGCGACAGCAGCGTCGTAACCGTCGAGCGCAGCGTATCGGCCGCCGCCGCCGGCAGCAGCGCATCGAGCGAGCGATGTACGTAGGCCGGCTCCTTCCAGTCGTCGATCTGCACCGGAATCAGGTCGCCGGCCTCGGCGAGCCGCTCGAGTTCCGCGCGGTACGAACGGCGCGGCAGCCGATAGTAGTCGGCCACCCAGTCCGCGCGCACGACGCCGAGCGCGCGACACGTGTAGTCGAGCAGCGCAGGCAGTACGGCCTCGCGCGGCGGCAGGTCGCGCATATCGTCCCAGTCCGGCAGCACGCGTTCGCGCACGTCGTACACGCGCTGGAAATTGCGGCGCTCCGACACCATCAGCTCGCCCGTCGTGAACAGCACTTCCAGGTGACGCTTTTCCGGCTTGCGATCCCACCAGCCGTTGCCCTTCACGCCGTCCTCGCGCGCGAAATCGGCTGACCGCACCGGGCCTTCCTCGCGAATCCGCGCAAGCAGCCGTTCGATTTCCGGACGATTCTGCGCGTGCCATTCGGCCGCATATTTCCAGCCCATCCCCGACGGATCGAGCATCTTGTAGCGCATCAGCCCGAATTGCTCGATCGGCAGGAAACACGCTTCGTGCGACCAGTATTCGAACAGGCGCGCCTCGGCGAGATGTTCGTCGAGCCAGTGCGGCGAGAAATCGCCGAGACGGCTGAACAGCACGAGATAAGGGCTGCGCGCGACGACGTGGATGGTGTCGATCTGCAACTGCGCCATCCGGCGGATCGTGTCGAGCACGTCGGACTTGGTCGCCTTGCGGCGCGGCGGCGTGAGCAGGCCCTGGGCGGCGAGATGCAGTGCGCGGGCGGCGGCGGGCGAGAGCGTGAGCATCGGAAGGACGGTCGAGGGTGGCGATCGGGAACCACTTTAGCGCGAAAGCGGCGCGCGCGTGCGACGCGCGGCCGCAACGCGTCTGACAATGGTTGACAGATGCGTTTTGCAAGTTTCCCTATAGTGCAGTTCATGGCGCGACGACAAATGCGCGCAACGATTCCGCTTCCGACGCACATATGTCCATGGCACGCAGGAAGCGAATCCGGGATTCCCAACCCCCATCGGGAGCCCCGGAGCCCTGAGCGGACATCCATGCGGCTGTGCACCGGCCCCGTGTGGATGTCCGCTGATTTTTTTTGTTTTTCCGGTTTGGCGTCCGTTGCTGCGCGACAGGTCATGCCGCCGCGTCGGCCGCTTGATGCCGCTTATTGCCGCTTGCCGCGCGCGACTTCGTCGCCGGCGCCGGGCGGCAGCCGCCGCGTGATCGGAATCGACGCGAACGAGCACAGCCCGACCACCAGGAACGCGGGCCAGAAATCCGACCACACCATCGCCTGATGGCCCTGGAGCCAGTGCGACACGTGCAGTACGAGGCCGGCCACCGTCACGCCGAGGCCGAGCGACATCTGCTGCACGACGCTGCCGAGGCTCGTCGCGCGGCCCGCGTCGCGCGGCGAGATGTCCGCGTAGATCATCGAATTCAGGCTCGTGAACTGCAGCGCGGGGAAGATGCCGCCGACGAGCACGATCAGCCAGATCGCCCACGTCGCCATGCCGGGATGGAACACGCCGTACGCGGCGATCGCCAGGCCCGCGAATGCCGCGTTGTAGATCAGCACCGTGCGAAAACCGAAGCGGCGCAGCGTATGCGTGGCGGTCGAGCGGCTGACCGCGCCGCCGAGCGCGGACGCGCACGTGATGAGCCCCGAGTGGAACGCGCTCATGCCGAGCCCTTCCTGCAGCGCGAGCGGCAGCAGGAACGGCACCGCGCCGAGCCCGATGCGGAACAGCGAGCCGCCCACGACGCTCGCGTGATACGTCGGGATCTTCAGGAAACTGAGGTCGAGCACCGGGCGCTCCTTGCGGCGCGCGTACGGCACGTACAGCGCGAGCATCGCGGCGCCGGCCGCGCACATGGCGATGGCGTTCGAGCGCGACGTGAGCGAACCGTCGATCAACGTGAGGCCCATCAGCAGCAGCGCGGCGCCGCTCGCCGACAGCAGGAAGCCGAACCAGTCGAGCGGGCCCGGGTCGGGCTCGTGCGTGTTCGCGATGTGCTTGCTCGCGAGGTAGATCCCGTAGAGGCCGATCGGCACGTTGATGAAGAAGATCATCCGCCAGTGCAGGTAGGTCGTGATGAAGCCGCCGACGAGCGGCCCGACCGTGGGCCCGAACAGCGCGGGAATCGCGAGGTAGTTCATCGCGCGCACGAGATCGGAGCGCGGCACCGCGCGGAAGATGATGATGCGGCCGACCGGCACCATCATCGCGCCGCCGACGCCCTGTATGAAGCGTGCGAACGTGAGCACGCCGAGGGAGTTGGACGCCGCGCACATCAGCGAGCCGACGACGAAGATGCCGATCGCGGTGCGGAACACGGCGCGCGCGCTGAAGCGGTCGGCGAGCCAGCCGCAGATCGGAATGAACACGCCGAGACCGACCACGTAGGCCGTGATCGCGATGTTCAGGGTGACGGGGTTGTGCCCGAAGTCCCTCGCCATCGCAGGCAGTGCGGTGACGATGATGTTCGCGTCGACGCTTTCCATGAACAACGCACAGGCAACGATGAGCGGTGCTAGAAAGACGGGCGACATGGGCTGGGCGCGCGGTAAAGGCGTCATTATGCCCACAATGTGACCGCTGCGTCACGTGCGACAACAGTTGTTCCGCATGTTGCAACAGTCGTCTTTTCCGGAGGATGGCAGCGAAGGGACGACTGCGCATGTGCGAGCGATGCGTTGCCGGTGCGTGCCGCATGCGCTGCCTGGCACGAACAACGCAGTGTCGCCGCAGCGGAGCGTGGGCGCATTTTCGATGCCGGGCTGGACGTCGACGCAGTGATCGCCGAACGGTGTGTCGCACGGCGCGTCGACCGCGCGTCGGCGCTCGAATGCGACGAGCGGATCGACGTCGGCCGGCCGGATCGATGCCTTTTTGACGGAGCGGCAGGACGTTCCTAAAATATGAGCGATTGCTCATATTCAAGCCCGCCTCCCGCCATGTCCGAATCGTCGTCGCGCATTCCGCTTTCGCCGCGCAAGGCGCCGCGCCAGCGCCGCTCGGTGGCCACCGTCGATGCGATCGTCGAGGCTGCCGCTCGCATTCTCGAGCGCGACGGCTTCGACGGTTACACGACGAACGCCGTCGCCGCGCTGGCCGGCGTGAGTATCGGCTCGCTCTACCAATATTTCCCGAACCGCGATGCGCTGACCGCTGCGCTCGTCGAGCGCGAGAGCGCGCATCTGCTCGACGACGTCGAGCGGGCGGCCGCGCTGTCGTCCTGCGACGACGTGCTGCGCATGCTGGTGCGTGGAGCCGTCGCGCACCAGATGCGCCGGCCGGCGCTCGCGCGGCTGATCGATTTCGAGGAGGCGCGGTTGCCGCTCGGCGCGCGCACCGCGCGCGTCGCGGACCGCATCCACGCGACGTTGCTGCATGCGCTCGGGTTGCGGGATGCGCCGCGCGTCGCCGCGCCCGACGTCGTCGCGCACGATCTGCTCGCGATCGTGAAAGGCATCGTCGACGCGGCGGGCGCGCGCGGCGAGACCGATGCGGATGCGCTCGACGCGCGCGCGTGGCGGGCGGTGCGCGGCTATCTCCGGGAGTCGCGCGAATCGAAACTTGCTTGATATGCATGTTTCGTGCGACAGTCGCACCCATTCGCTCCACAACATGACGCGTATCGATCGAAGGCCATCGAGACGAACGCGCGCGCGAACGAGACCTCGTGCCGATCCACTCACCATCGAAAGGAGGGGACACGCCATGACGTCACGTCGTGCCGCACCGCTTGCATCTCGCTTCCCGTCGCGCCAGTCACCGCCCGCGCCGCGTCTGCGCTGGGCTGCCGCACTGGCCATCGCCTATCTCGCCGTCGCCGGTTGCGCCG
Organism: Burkholderia sp. MSMB1072; assembly: GCF_001524725.1. NCBI lineage: Bacteria > Pseudomonadati > Pseudomonadota > Betaproteobacteria > Burkholderiales > Burkholderiaceae > Burkholderia > Burkholderia sp. MSMB1072. Next base: position 77,428 of record NZ_LOYC01000040.1, on the reverse strand, counting down.
CGCAGGCCGACAATGCGAACCAGGCCGCCGCGCAAGCGGCCAGCCGGTCCGCGATGCCTGCCGCCACCGCAGCCGCTCCCGCTCCCGCGTCGGGCACGTTGCTGCCGCCGCCGAGCCAGCTCTACGGCGACCTGTTCGTCGCGGTGCAGACCGCGCAGCTCTACCCCGACCAGAAGACCTTCGTCGACGCCACGCCCGATACCGATCCCGCGACGATCGTGCAGTTGTATCAGCAACAGAAATCGCAGTCGGGCTTCTCGCTGAAGGCGTTCGTCGACCAGCATTTCACGCCGCCCCCGGAAGGCGGCGTGACGCCGCCGCCGAATCAGACGCTGCGCCAGCATATCGACTGGTTGTGGCCGCAGCTCACGCGCACGAGCGTCACGGCGCCCCCGTACAGTTCGCTGATTCCCATGCCGAAGCCGTACGTCGTGCCGGGTGGCCGTTTCCGCGAAGGCTACTACTGGGATACCTATTTCACGATGCTCGGGCTGCAGGTGTCGGGGCGCGAGGATCTCGTCGACGACATGCTCGACAACTTCGCATATCTGATCGATACGATCGGGCACATCCCGAACGGCAACCGCACGTACTACGCGAGCCGTTCGCAGCCGCCGTTCTTCGCGTACATGGTCACGCTCGCCGCGCAGGCCGAAGGCGACAAGGTCTACCAGAAATACCTGCCGGCGCTGCGCAAGGAGTATGCGTACTGGATGCAGGGCGAAACCACGACGCCGCGCGGGCAGGCGGCGCGCAACGTGGTCGCGATGCCCGACGGCGCCGTGCTGAACCGCTACTGGGATGCGAGCGACACGCCGCGCGACGAGTCGTATCTCGAGGACGTGACCACCGCGAAATCGGTGCCGTCCCGTCCGGCGAACGAGGTGTACCGCGACCTGCGCGCGGGCGCCGAAAGCGGCTGGGACTACAGCTCGCGCTGGTTCGGCGACGGCAAGACGCTCGCGACGATCCGCACGACCTCGATCGTTCCGGTCGACCTGAACAGCCTGATGTTCCATCTCGAGACGACGATCGTGAAGGGCTGCGCGATCACGCGCGACATCGCCTGCGTGGCCGATTTTTCAGGGCGCGCGGCGCGGCGTGCGGCCGCGATCAATCGTTACCTGTGGAACCGTCGCGGCTATTACGGCGACTATGACTGGCAGTTGCGCAAGCCGCGCGACGGGGTGACGGCGGCCGCGCTGTATCCGCTGTTCGCGGGCGTCGCGTGGCCGGAGCGCGCGAAGGCGACCGCGCGCGAAGTGCGCAAGACGCTGCTGCAGCCGGGCGGCCTCGCGACGACGACCGAGAACACGGGCCAGCAGTGGGATGCGCCGAACGGCTGGGCGCCGCTGCAGTGGATCGCGATCGACGGGCTGCGCCGTTACGGCGAGCCGGCGCTCGCGAAGGACATCGGCACGCGTTTCCTGTCCGACGTGAAGCACGTGTACGCGACCGAAGGCAAGCTCGTCGAGAAATACGTGGTCGAGGGCACCGGCACGGGCGGCGGCGGGGGCGGCGAATATCCGTTGCAGGACGGCTTCGGCTGGACCAACGGCGTCACGCTGAAGCTGCTGGGGCTGTACGGCGAGTAATGCACCGCGGGTAAGCCGCGGGCGGGCCGTGTGCTTGCACGGCAGGCAACCGCACGGGCCGGACCGTCGCGCAAGCGGCCGTCCGGCCCGTGTTTTCATGCGGCGGGCGTCAGAACGTGATCGTCGTGCGCACGCCGACCACCGTTTCGTCGCCGATGCGCGCGCCGGCCGCGTTCGGGTTCGGGATGCCGCCGCCCGGGCGGAAGAAGTGCTGCAGGTCGGCCTGCACTTGCCACCATGGAGCGACCTGGTACTGGTAGGTCGCCTCGACGACCGTCTCCGCGCGGCGCACCGGATAGCCGGGCGTCGTGTACGCGCCGGTGTCGCCGTCGAGGCCGCGCGCATGCGAGCCGATCTTCGCGTAGCCGATCGCGATGCCGGCGACGTCGTTGTCGCGTCCGGCGAACGGCGCCTTCAGCGTCACGCCGGCGTTGGCGGCGAAATCGACGACATTGCGATCGCCCGGCGAGCCCATCACGCGCGCGAACACGCCGACCGAGCGCGGGCTGTCGGCGGACGGCCGCCACACCATCTGATCCGCGACCGCATAAAAGCCGTAGTTGCCGCGATGCGTGGCAGGGGTGCCGTTGCTCGCCGGATCGGCGAGCGACAACCCGTCGGCGCCGTAGCGCGGATCGTTCGCATGCTGCGAGTGATACCAGAAGCCGAGTTTGTACGTGCCGGGCAGGCCCGCCGGTTGCGGGGCCTTCGGATCGGCGGGCGGCGCGTTCAGCGCGTACTGCACTTCGCCGATCACGAATGCGCCGCTGCGCAGGTTGAAGTTGGTGCCATGCGCGTTCAGCACCTGCGCGTCGCCGTCGGCGCGGCCGGCCGGGTTGCCGTCGAACAGGCCGACCATCGCGGTCCACGCGTCGGCCGGTTTCACGCGCAGCCGCACGCCGAGCGACGACAGCGGATACGCGGGGCCGCCGGACGGCAGGTCGGTGGACGGCAGCACGGGCCAGCCGAACGTCGCGTTCATGAACGTCGCCGCATTCTGGCTCACCATGAATTCCTGGTCGACGCTCTGCTGGCCGACTTTCACGTCGACCTTGCCGTCGAGCAGCGACTGCTGGTACCAGAGTTCCCACAGGCGGGTGGTCGAATTGGCCTCGATGCCGGTCGCGGTCTGCAACGTCTGCAGGTAGCGCTGCGTGAGATTGGTGCCGTGGATCTGCAGCCCCGACACGTTGAACGTGCCGCCCGGCAGGCCGATCGCCTTGCCGGTATCGACGTCGAAACCGAATTGCGTGAGCCCCTGGTACGCGCCGCCGCGACCCGTGCCGCCGGACGTGTTGTACAGATACTCGCTGGTTTCCTGCAGGCTCAGCGTGACGCCGTGCTCGTCGAGCACGTCACGCAGGCCGCCCATGTTGCCGAGCAGGTTCGAGCGTTCCCAGAGGCCGGTGGGCGCGGGCGCGGCAGCATCGGCGGCCTGTTGCGTGGGGGCGGTAGCGTCGCCCGCGCCGGCCGCCGGTTCGGCGGCGGCGGACGCTGCTTGTGCGAATGCGGAGGTGGCGGCGAGCGACAGCAGCAGCGCAGCGAGCGCATCGGCGCGAAGCTTGCGCGGGATGGGTGAGAGCGGGTTCTTCATTTGGGTTCCGTTGGCAGTTTGATTAGTTAAGCTGAGGAAACGGGAACGGGATGCGGGGGCATGCGACGAGACGGCCCGCGCGGAGAAGGGCTTACGGCAGCCAGCCGCCGACGCGCCACACGTGCGCGAAGCCGACGCGGGGCGCGACCGAGCACAGCAGCGCGGCGAGCGCGACCGCGGTCGCCGTCGCGGCGATGAGCAGGCAGTCGAGCGGGCGCGGCGCCGGTGCATGGGCGAGCGCCCGGCCGCGCCAGTGGCCGAATGCCCGGGCGAACGATGCGCGGCCGGAAAACGAGCGGTTGCACGCGACGCGCACGATGCGCTTGAGTCTGACCGCGAACGATTGAAAGAACATGACGCTGCCTCCGTTGCGTCCGGCGAACGCCGGGCGACGTGATCGAGCGCGGGTGCGTGACGCGGCCTGCGATCGGAGGATGGAACATGGCGGAGCGTGCGACTGACGAACCGGCGATGGCCGGCCCGGCTGGAGGCGCGCTAACCCGACGAGTGCGAGCTAGCGGCAAAAGACATGCGTCTGGCTGCTATCTCGCGATGGCTTGGCCGGCCTGGACCGGCATCGAACTACAACTAGAGCATGTGTCCACGGAGGGTCTCCCGTGATGAATTGGGGCGGATTGTAGTCGCGACTTTTGCTGCGGCGCAAGTAAAAAACGCACGAAAGATGCGCTGTGTGGTGCGAGCGTGGCGGCGCAGCGGCGCCGCCGCGCGGCCGCCCGCCGATGGCGAAAAGGATGCGCGGCGGGGTGCCGGGCCGTTGCTCGCACGCATCGGCGCGTGGCCGCCTCATGACGGCACTGAAAGGTTTCGGAACGTTATTTCAGGGCGAAATCTTTCAATCGCGGCGGGCGGGAAATTTATTTCGAAAAATGGGGTTTCGAGGGGTTGACTTCACTTTCGGGCGGTCCATAGAATCCGCCATCTTCACTCTTGGGGCCGCCGCCTTGGACGCCTGCAGTAGTCGATCTTCGAACGAAATTTCCGCCTGAGCGACCGACGTCCGCGCCTCATCGAAGCCGCCGTTTGTCTCCCGGGCAAACGGTGCGCGCAGCAGTACTTCGCAGCCACTCCCTACGTGCACCCTGATTCGCGCCGGTTAGCGTGATGCGTTTTCGCATGCGTTGCCCGGTTTCACCGCCGCCCGGCAGGCGGCCGCGTTCGCGCATCCGTTCTCCGGGCGCGCGAATGCCGGCCCGCAAGCCGGACGGCGGTCAACCGTGTTCCCCGGAACACCGCACAGGAGCCGCCATGAACGACAGTGACAGTTGTCCCTTATGCCCGTTGCATACGCAGACCCTTTCGAACCCGGGTCGCGGGGACAATCCGGCCGACTAGCCTGACACGTCGTTCAGGCCCCGGACTGGCCCCGCGCCCACGACGCGGCCGGCACGCCTGCCGTCGCCGCACGGAGCCAGACCATGAACTTCGGCCTTCTGCTGTCGAACTTTCCGCACGTCACGGAATCGCGCCACCACTACGACGCGATGCTGACGCTCGATGCCCGTCCGCGGGTGTTCGCCCGCCTGCTGAACCAGCTGAAATCGTTGATCCACTGAGAAGAAACGCCGAGCGCGCCTCGGCATGCGCACGCGCAGCCGCCCGAGGGCGGGCGCCGCGTGCGCATTCCAAGGTCACACGCTTATCGAACAACCCTTAGCCGTACGGAATACATCATGTCCACGCCATCCAACGTCTCTCCACCGATCGCGGCCGATCGCGGCGCCGTGCTCGACGAAGCCCATCTGGGCGACATTCGCGGTGCGCTCGGCACGATCGCGCACCACGACACCGGCGCGCGCGGCACGTGGTGGGCGCGCCTGCGCACGCTGCTCGCGATCATCGGCCCGGGCCTGATCGTGATGGTCGGCGACAACGACGCCGGCGCATTCGGCACCTATACGCAGGCCGGCCAGAACTACGGCACGACGCTGCTGTGGACCCTGCTGCTGCTCGTGCCGGTGCTCTACGTGAACCAGGAAATGGTGCTGCGCCTCGGCGCGGTCACGGGCGTTGGCCATGCGCGCCTGATCTTCGAGCGCTTCGGCAAGTTCTGGGGCGCGTTCAGCGTGATCGACCTGTTCCTCCTCAACGCGCTGACCATCGTCACCGAGTTCATCGGCATCACGTTCGTGCTGGATTTCTTCGGATTGCCGAAGGTGGCCGGCGTGTGTGTCGCCGCCGCGCTGACGATGGCCGCGGTCAGTACCGGCGATTTCCGGCGCTTCGAGCGGTTCGCGATCGGGCTGTGCGTGCTGAGCCTGCTGCTCGTGCCGGTGCTCGTCTCGATCCACCCGCCCGTCGCGCAGATGACGCGCGATTTCTTCGTGCCGAACTGGCCCGCGCACGCGAAGCTGTCCGACGTGATGCTGCTCGTGATCGGCATCGTCGGCACGACGGTCGCGCCATGGCAATTGTTCTTCCAGCAGAGCTACGTGATCGACAAGCGCATCACGCCGCGCTTCATGAAATATGAAAAGGCCGACTTGTGGATCGGCATCGCGTTCGTGCTGGTGGGCGCGGTCGCGATGATCGGCTTCAGCTCGGCGCTGTTCGGCGGCCATCCGGAAGCCGGCAACTTCACCGACGCGGGCGGCGTCATCGCGGGCCTCGAGAAGTATGCGGGCCGCACGAGCGCGACGCTGTTCGCGGTCGCCTTGCTCGACGCATGCATCATCGGCGCGGCGGCCGTGTCGCTGTCGACCGCGTACGCGATCGGCGACGTGTTCAAGATCCGCCACTCGCTGCATCGCGGCGTGACCGACGCGAAGGGCTTCTATCTCGTCTATTTCGGCATCGTCGCGGCCGCGGCCACGCTCGTGCTGATTCCGGGCAGCCCGCTCGGGCTGCTGACCGAAGCCGTGCAGACGCTGGCCGGTGTGTTGCTGCCGAGCGCGACGGTGTTCCTGCTGGTGCTGTGCAACGATCGCCAGGTGCTGGGGCCGTGGGTCAACTCGACGAAGCTCAACGTGTTCACGGGCGCGGTGATCTGGGTGCTGGTGCTGCTGTCGATCATCCTGACCGCGTCGGTGATGTATCCGGACATCAGCGGGGAAGCGATCGTCGACGTGCTGGTGGGCGGCACCGTGCTCGCCATCGCCGGCTATCTCGCGACGGTGCTGATTCGCCGCCACAAGCGCGTCGTCGAGCCAGCCGTCGACCGTTCGCTGCGCGACACGTGGCGCATGCCCCCGCTCGACACGTTGGAGCCGCAGAACATGACGCTCGTGACGCGGATCTGGATGGCCGTGTTGCGTGGCTATCTGGTGATCGCGGTCGGTCTCGTGATCGTGAAGGTCGTTCAGATGACGTTGCTGAAGTAATGCTGCCCGTCTGACAGGACGCGGCGCCGGACCCGGCGCCGCGCCGCAACCCATGCATGCCGGCCCGCGAGGCCGGCATGTGCGTATGTGCGCCCGGTTTCGCGAAGCGGCGCCCGCGCCGCGCCCGTGCTCAGATCAGCTCGAGCTTCGACGTCAGGTACGTGAGCTGGATCCGGTTCGCGACGCCGAAGCGCTTGCGCAGCTTGCGCAGGTGATAGTCGACGTTGTGCGCGCTGGTGTCGAGACGCCGGCCGATTTCCTTGTCGGACGCACCTTCGGCGATGCCGAGCAGCAGCTCCTGCTCGAACGGCGTGAGCCCGTTGACCGCGCGCTCGCGCGACGTCGAGATCAGTTGAGGCGACGCGAACTTGTGTACCGACAGCCCGATCGACAGCGCCTGCTCGATCGTTGCCGGCGTGATCCATTCGCGCGTGCGGCGCGGCGCGGTGAAGCTCATGAACGCGTGCAGCCGCGTGCCCGGCACGGCCATCGAATACATGATGCCGCTGCACATCCCGTCGTCCTGCATCGTCTGCAGGAAGCCGTCGAGCGCGGCCGGGCTCACGCACGGCGCGTCGTCGCGCTCGCGGTGTTCGCGGCGCAATTGCTGCAGGTCCCACACGATCGGCATGTTGCACACGCGCGCGCCGAGCGTGCGCGGATCGACGTCGTGATGGTTGTGACGCACGTAGTCGCCGCGATAGGTGGCCGGCGTGAACGCTTCGTGCAGGTAAAGACTTTCGACGCGCTCGCGCGTGAATTCGAGCGCGAAGTACGCGAACGTCGAGAAGCCCGTCAGATGCAGCAGGCTCGCGACGATCCGGTTGCGCTCGGCCGTGCTCTGCGCGTGCGCGAGCGTATCGGCAACGCCGAGCTTCGGCGCGTGCGGCTGCGCGACGTCGCCGCCTTTCACGTCGTCGCACCAGACGACCTGCACGGGGCGCTCGCGCAGCGCGTCCGCGCTTGCGTGCGATCCGCGCGACGAGCGGGACAAGGTGGTTGGGGCGACCGCTTCTTCATGCAATGCAATATCGGACATGAGCCATCCCTCGGAATCGACGCGCATCGCCTGGCGGCGGCCGTATCGTGTACGGCATTCGCGGCGGTGCGACCGAGCATCGTTGTGATATGCGCCGATCGTCATCCCTGACGAAACGCGGGGGCATTGTACAAAAATGCCGGTGTGTGCGTAATATGCCGTAATACGAATGGCGGCGAAAGGTTCATATTCGCACGCCTATGGCGACGACCAGAAAATCATAAAGAAAAGACCAGATCGTGACGGGGCGCAGTTTCACATATTGGGAAAGGGGCGGGCTCCTCATGACATATGCTGACGGCGCACCACGCGTCGAGTGGTTCTCACAAGCCGATATAGCGGCCGCTGCCGCTTATTCGAACGAATATCATGCAATCGAGCGCGACGTTTTTACCGGTATTCAAATAACGTCCGGTAAAAGCGACCTCGCGTCATTCGATTTCGCGCAATGCCATGCGCGATTGCGGCAAATCGGATTCAGTACGCTCGGTTACGGCGCGTACGAAATGATCGGGCGGCGCATTCTGCGCGCGCATCTGCTGCGCGACCTCGCGCCGGCGACGTTCATGCAGCCGTTCATCGAGGGGATGCTGTACGAAAGCGATCCGCGCTTCGCGCAGGTGCGGCAGAGCGGCTTCCCGGTCGCGTGGCGGCTCGACGAGATCGAAGCAGCCGCGCAGGGCAGCGGCGACCGCAAGGTGCTCGCGCTCGCCGGCCATCTGCGCGCGCATGCGATGAACAGCGGCGTGATCTTCAGCCTGTCGGCGCCGCACCTCGACCTGCGCGTCGCGGTGAACGTGACGTCGGAAACGCACGGCACCGACTGGATCGACGATCGCGTGATCGGCGGCGCGCTGTCGGTCAGTCTTGCCGTGCATCGCGTCGCGCTGCCGTTCCTCGAGGCGCGGGTCGCGCGCATGCGCGGCTTCGCGCTCGGCGACGAGCAGCAGCAGGTGCTCGACCGGCTCGTGCACGGGCTGTCCGACCAGGAGATCGCGAGCGCGCTGCGTACGTCGCTGCACAAGGTCGGGCACCACATTCGCTCGCTGGAAAAGCTCTTCAACGTGCAGAACCGCGCGCAGCTCGCGTACCTCGCCGCGCGGCGGCTGCCGTCCTGATCCGACGCCCGTCGCAGGCGCGCGCCGGCCCCCGGCGCGCGATGGAAGCGGTTCCGGCGGCGCGTGTCCGAGCGGGCCGCCGGGTTTCGTAGTCCGATTCGATCGTCTGAGGAAAACGCGCTTTCGCGCTACGAGGCGCGCTTCTTTTTCCGCCGTTTCCCGTCGCTACACTCGTCCCATTCAACGGTCCGCGCAGCACGGGGAAGGGTTGCCCGTGCCAGCCGGCGACAACGACAGGACAACGGCACGATGGCTGAACCGAAGGCGCTCTCCCGCGACTGGCAGCGGTGGTTTTCCGCCGGCCGCGGCGTGTCCGGACGGCGCCTCGGAGGCGCCTCGCCGCGCGCCGACCTGTTTCTCGCGACTTTCATCGTCGCGGTCGTCGCGTTGTTCATCCTGCCGCTGCCGCAGGCCGCGCTCGACGGGATGATCTCGCTGAATCTCGCGGCGAGCGTCGTGTTGCTGACGGTGTCGACCTACGTGCCGTCCGCGGTCAGCTTCTCGTCGTTTCCCGCGCTGCTGCTGTTTACGACGCTGTTCCGGCTCGCGCTGAACATCGCGTCGTGCAAGCTGATCCTGCTGCACGCGAACGCCGGCCACGTGATCGATGCGTTCGGGCGGCTGGTGGTCGGCAACAACGTGGTGGTGGGCGGCGTGGTGTTCCTCGTGATCGCGGTCGTGCAGTTCATCGTGATCGCGAAAGGGTCGGAGCGGGTGGCCGAAGTCGGCGCGCGCTTCTCGCTCGACGCGATGCCGGGCAAGCAGATGAGCATCGACGCCGACCTGCGCGCGGGCATCATCAGCGCCGACGAAGCCCGCGAGCGCCGCGAGAAGCTGGAGCAGGAATCGCAGATGCACGGCGCGATGGACGGCGCGATGAAGTTCGTGAAGGGCGACGCGATCGCGGGCCTCGTGATCGCGTTCATCAACATCGTCGCGGGGATCGCGGTCGGTACGCTGATGCACGGGATGGACATCGGCGAGGCGCTGCAGCGTTACGCGATCCTGACGGTCGGCGACGGGATGGCGTCGCAGATTCCGTCGCTGCTCGTGTCGATCGCGGCGGGCATCGTGACGACGCGCGTCGCGACGCGCGATGCGCGGCAGCGCCAGCTCGGCGAACAGCTCGGCGAGCAATTGGGCGCGCACCCGCGTGCGTTGCTGATCGCCGCGTTCGTGCTGACCGGTTTTCTCGTCGTGCCCGGTTTTCCGAAATGGTCGTTCGCGCTGATCGCGCTCGGCCTCGGCGTCTTCGCGTTCTCGCAGCTCAAGCGCAAGACGTCCTCGCCGAGCTTCAACCTGATTCACGTCGCGGGGCGCGTCGGCGCGGCCGACGACGGCCAGCCCGCGAAGGTGTCGCATGCAGCGGGTGTCACGTCGCTGATCGCGGTGTCGCTGTCCGATGACCTGCGCACGGGCCTGAACCTCGCGCAACTGCAGGCGGCGTTGTCGAGCGCGAAAGCGCGCGTCGACGCGGACATCGGCACGGTGTTTCCGCGCATCACGCTGAACGACGACGAGGGGGCGCCGGCCGGCACGTACCGGATCTACCTGCAGGACGTGCTCGTCGCGCACGGCGCGCTGAAGCCGGGCTGGCTGCTGTGGGACGGCGTCGCGCCGCTGCCCGAGCGCGCGGAGCGCCAGCCGGCCGAGGCGTTCGGCCCGTTCGCGACCGCGCTGTGGATCAAGCCGGACGGCGCGGCGCCGGACGGCAAATGGCTGTCGAGCGAGGGCGCGCTGGCCGCGCACGTCGAGCAGATCGTGCGCCAGCATGCGGACGAACTGCTCGGCATCCAGGAGACGCAGGCGCTCGTGCATCTGGTGCGCCGTGATCATCCGGAACTCGTGGGCGAACTGACGCGGCTCGTGCCGCTGCAGCGCGTGACCGAGGTGCTGCGCCGGCTGCTCGCCGAGCAGGTGCCGATCCGCAATTTGCGCGTGATTTTCGAGAGCCTGATCACGTGGGCGCCGAACGAGCCCGACGACGTGATCGCGCTGGTCGAACTCGTGCGCGTCGACCTGCGCCGGATGATCACCGATCGTCACGCGGGCACGGCGCGCCAGTTGCGGGTCGTGCTGTTCGAGCAGAACCTGCAGGAACGGATCGAGAGCGCGGTGATGCGCACCAAGCAGGGTAATTTCCTCGCGCTGTCGAGCGCGGTCAAGCAGGACATCGGCGAGCAGGTGCGCGCGATCGTGCAGGCCGCGCAGGCGGCCGGCCCCGGCAGCCACGGCAACGCGCCGGGCGCCGCGCGGCTCGCGGTGATGGTCGCGCTCGGCGCGCGCCGCTACGTGAAGACGATCCTGCAGCCGGTGCTGCCCGAACTCGCGGTGCTGTCGTACCAGGAAGTCGAGGAGGACGTGCAGTTGCATACGGTCGGCTGGGTGAAGAACCCGCCGGACGACGGCACGGTCGGCGCGGGCGCCGACGTGCGCGCGCCGGGGGCCGTGCAATGACGAGCTCGACGATCCTCGACCTGACGCGCCAGGCGCTGATGCTGGTGCTGCTGCTGTCGCTGCCGATCGTGCTGATCGCGACCGTCACGGGCCTCGTCGTCGCGATCCTGCAGGCCGTCACGCAGGTGCAGGACGCCAATATCGGCATCGCGGTGCGGCTGATCGCCGTGATGGTCGCGCTCGTGCTGCTGTCGGGCTGGCTCGGCGGCGAAGTGCTGCGCTTCGCGCAGCAGGCGCTGGAACGCATGTTCGTTTCTTCCACAGGAGTCCTTTGATGCGTCGACGCGTCGCCTCGATCCGGTTTCAACCGCGCAGCCTGCAACGGGCCGCGCTCGCCGTGTGCGCGACCGCGCTGCTCACGGCGTCGCTGTGCATGGCGCCCGCGCAGCATGCGCGCGCCGCGGACCTGCGCTGGCGCAACAAGCCGTTCACGATCGTCGCGAACGGCAAGAAGATCGGCGACTTCATCCGCGAGCTCGCGTCGTCGCAGGGGGTGACGGCGGTGGTCGACCCGAAGGTCGACGGCGTGATCAGCGGCCGCTTCTCCGGCACGCCGCAGCAGACGCTCGACACGATCTGCTCGACCTACGGGCTCACGTGGTACTACGACGGCTCGTTCCTGTACGTCGATCCGGCCGACCAATCGCAGACGCAGATGATCCCGATCCCGCCGAACGCATCCGGCGAAATCGGCCGCGCGCTGCAGGCGATGCAGATTCCGGACAAGCGCTACACGCTGGTGATCAACGACCGTGCGAACAGCGTGTACGTGGCCGGCCCGCGCCGCTATGTCGAGCTGGTGCGACAGGCGGTCGGCTCGGTCGGCGATCCGTCGGCGAACGGCGCGCATGCGGACATTCGCGCGTTCCGGCTGAAATACGGCTGGGCGTCGGACTTCACGATCAACCGCTCGGGCAAGGAGGTGACGGTGCCGGGCGTCGCGACGATCCTGCGCAGGCTGTTCGGCAAGAGCGGCGGCACGACCGCGGCGCCGTCGAGCACGCCGCTCGGGCAGGCCGCGCGGCAGGTGAAGCTCGGCTCGGGGCTGACGATCGCGGTGCCGCGGCTCGATTTCCCCGATATTTCCGGCGGCCCGCGGCAGGGCGGTTATGGCGGTGCGGACAGCAGCCTGGGCGGCGGATTCTCGCCGTTCTCGAACAACGGCGGCGGCGACACGCTGCCGCAGATCGTCGCCGATCCGGCGATCAACGCGGTGATCGTGCGCGACCTGCCGGAGAACATGTACCGCTACCAGTCGCTGATCGGCCAGCTCGACGAGCGGCCGCGCATCGTCGAGATCAACGTGACGATCATCGACATCAACGAGGATTCGCTCGACAGCCTCGGGATCGACTGGCGCCTGCATACGACGCACGGCGACGTGCAGATCGGCAACGGCGCGAACCCGTTGAACGGCAACACGCAGTACAACGGCGCCGGCAATCCGCCGCTCACGTTCGGCGTCGGCGCGTCCGAAACGGGGTCGACCGGCACCTTCATGCCGACCGGCATCGCGCTGACCGCGTCGATCGGCGGCTCGCTGCGCAATTACCTGCTCACGCGCGTGAACGCGCTCGCGCAGAAAGGCCAGGCGCAGCTGCGTTCGAAGCCGAAGGTGCTCGCGCTCGACAACACCGAGGCGATCCTCGAGAACCTCACGCAGTTCTACGTGCAGGTGCCGGGCTACCAGGATTCGTCGCTGTACAGCGTGACGACCGGCACGAGCATCAAGGTGACGCCGATGATCGTCGACGAGGCGATCCGCAATGCGGCGGCCGTCTCGGGCAATCCGCAGAGCGTGATGATGTCGATCGACATCCAGGACGGCAATATCGTGCCGGGACAGGCGGTGTCGAACGTGCCGGTGATCCAGCAGCGCAACATCGTCACCAAGACGATGATCGACGAAGGCAAGAGCCTCTTGATCGCCGGTTTCAACGACGACGAGGTGCGGCTGAACAAGAGCGGCGTGCCGTGGCTGTCCGACATCCCGCTGATCGGCAACCTGTTCAAGTACACCGACAAGTCGGGCAATCACATGGAGCGGTTCTATCTGCTGACGCCGCGCGTGGTGACGACCGCGTCGATGTATGCACCGGACGGCGCGCCCGTGAACCCCGGCGTCGACGGTCCGGCGAACCAGGAAGGGATGTCGATGTATCGCCCGCCGGACAACGACATCGCCGTTCCGCTGACGCCGAAGCCGCTGCCCGGCACGAAGTTCGGTCCGCCCGCGTTGCCGCCGCCGGATGCGGCGGCGCAGCCGGCGACGACCGCAGGAGTGGTCACGCATGTCGACGAGCATCATTGAACCGCACGGCGAAGGCGCATTGCCCGGCGGCGCGGGAGGCGCAGGGGCCGGCCCGGCCGCGCTCGCGTCGCCGTGGAATCTGTGCTTCCTGAGCGGGCCGATGTACGGCCGCACGATGTCGCTCGCGCGCGGCGCGAACTGGGTCGGCACGGCGGCCGATTGCGAAGTGATCCTGCCCGATCGCGAGATCGGCGCGAAACAGGTGTGCCTGCAGGTCGGCGCGCTCGCGGTGACGGTGCAGAACCATGGCGGCGACACCGGCGCGCCGGTGCTGTTCAACGACGAGCCGCTCGGCACCGGGCGCCGCTCGCTGACGCCGAACGACGTCGTGACGGTCGGCTCGATCCGGCTCGGCATCGCGCGGCATGCGCAGGCGAGCGTCGCGGTGCCCGACGAAACCGATGCGCCGGACGCCGCGCGCGAGGCCGCGTGGCTCGGCTGGCTCACGGGCGGGCTGCGCCGCCTCGGCAGCAGGCGGCTCGTGATCGCGCTGGTCGCGCTGTGGCTGGGCGTGCTGCTCGGCGCGCTCGGCTACGGCTTCGTCGCGTGGTCGGGGCGGCTGCCGTGGCAGCACGAATCGGTGCTCGCGCGCACGCACCGGCTGCAGCAACTGCTGCACGCGTATCCGGAGCTGGCCGTCGCGCCGCGCGACGACGGCGTGATCGTGTCGGGCTACGTGAGCGACCCGGCCGCGCGCGAGCGCGTCGCGCAGATCGTCGCGGGCGTCGACAACGCAGCGCTGGGCAACATCTACGTGGTCAGCGATCTCGTGGCGACCGCGCAGACCTATTTCAGCGACACGGCGCTGACGGTCACGTATCTCGGCCGCGGGCGGATCGAGCTGACGGGCACGGCCGCGCGCGCGCAGATCGAGCCGCGCATCCGCAACTACATGAAGGACGCCCGCCCGGCGCTCGAGGTGGTCGATCACGTGCGCGATGCCGATGCGGCCGCGCCGCGCACGGCGACGACGCTCGGCGGCACGGCCGGCATTCCGGAGATCACGACCGTGTTCGCCGGCGACGGCGACCAGCGCTACATCGAGACGGTCGACGGCAGCCGCTATTTCGAAGGCGCACGACTGAAGGAGGGGGCGACCGTCGTATCGATCGGGCCGGACGCCGTGGTGTTCGAGCGCAACGGCCAGCGCATCACGATGCCGCTCGGCGGCGCGTCGGCGAGCGCGCCCGAGCAGGCGCCGGCGCCGCCCGTCGCACCGCTCGCGAGCGGCGCGGCGGCGGGCGTCGCGCAGCCGGTGCCGGGGCCGACGCTGTTGCCCGATGCGCCGGCGACGCCGGCCGTCGCGGCGGCCGGCGCATCGAACGGCGCGACGCACTAGGGTCGCGACAGGATCGGCGCATCGCGTCGCGCGATGCGCGCATTACGCGACACGCCGCGCGCATGCGGCGCGTCACGTCGCCGGCGGGGCATGGGGCCGCCGCCGGAATGTGGAGTGTGGTTCACGTAAAGGAGCGAAGCATGGGTACCTCGGCAGCAGGTGGTGTGACCAACACGGGCGACGTGCAGAAGCAGGCCGACGACCTGACCAAGACGCAGCTCGAACTGACGAAGATCAACTTCCAGGTTCAGCAATCGACTGCGACGTTCGAAACCAGCAACGCAGTGACCGCGCAGGAGGGGACGGCGAATGCCCAGGTTGCGCAACACCTGAGTTCCGCCGGCCGCGCGTGACGCCGGTCGCCGGCCGTGCCGCGCGACGCCGGATGCCGGGGCCGCCCGTGACGGGCGCCCGGTGTGGCGTGGGTGCGTGCCGGCCGGCCCGTTCCCGGCTCTGCCGGTCAAGGAGGACACGATCATGTCGGTAACAGGCGTAGGCGCGGCGCCGCCGGGCGCAGCCGCGCTCGCGAGCGCCGCGCAGCAAACGGGTGCGACGTCCGATCCGGCGCAGGTGCGCCAGTTCGATGCGCTGATGCAGCCCGGCGCGTCGCCGGCCACCGCACCGTCTTCGTCGGGCGTCGCGATGTCGCGCGCGCCGGTGGATGCGGCGCCGGCCGTGCAGATGACGCCCGCGCAGGCGAACCAGTCATCGCTCGTCGAGCGGTTGCGCACGTACGGCAACGATCTCGACGCGCGATACGCGAACATCGACAAGCACCGCAGCGAGATGCTGACGTCGATGGCGGACAGCCGCAGCGATCCGCTGATGACGATGGTGAAGGCGATGGATTTCCAGTGGACGGCAACCACCACGATTTCGGAATACCAGTTGAGCCTGTCGGTTGCGCAGGCGGCGAACGGCTTCACGCATACGGTGCTGAAGACGCAGGAGTGAAAGCGCGCGTGGCGGCCATGCGCCTTCACGCGCCCTGAAGCGGACAAACGATGACGACGATCGATTCGACGCCGCGCACGCATGCGTGGCGCAGCCGGGCGGCGCGCGCGCTGCTCGCGGGGCTGCTCGTGCTGTTGGCCGGGTGCCAGAAGGAGCTGTACTCGGGCCTGTCGGAGCGCGACGCGAACCAGATGGTCGCGGTGCTCGGCGACGCGGGCATCAGCGCGTCGAAGGACAACGACGCGCGCGACACGTCGGACCGCAACGCGTGGCTCGTGAGCGTCGCGGACGGCGACATGCAGGCGGCGCTCACGGTATTGCAGGCGAACGGGCTGCCGAAGCCGAGCTACGCGAGCCTCGGCGAGCTGTTCCAGAAGCAGGGTCTCGTATCGACGCCGGCCGAGGAGCGCGTGCGCTACCTGTACGGCGTGTCGCAGGATCTGTCGCGCACGCTGCAGGACATCGAGGGCGTGGTGGTCGCGCGCGTGCAGGTCGTGATTCCGGAGAACGATCCGCTCGCGGACAAGATCAAGCCGTCGTCGGCCGCGGTGTACATCCGTTACCGGCAGGGCGTCGATCTGCGCGCGATGGCGCCGATGGTCAAGGATCTCGTCGCGCACAGCATCGAGGGGCTGCAGTACGACAACGTGTCGCTGTTCCTGCAGCCGGCCGCCGCACGTGCGACGCGCGTGGACGGAATCGGCAGCGCGGTGTCGGACATCCTGCGATTGCGCTCGCCGCTCGGCTGGCTCGTGTTCGCGCTGATCCTGCTGACCTGCGCGGTGATCGCGCTGTCGGCCGCCCGGCGCGGGATGTTCGGTGCGCGGCTCGCGGGCCTGCTCGGCGCGCCGCGCGGCGCGAACGGGGGCGGCGGCGCGGCCGCGCAGCAGGCAGGCGGCGGGCTGCGTACGCCGGACGGCGCGCGCGACGGCGCATGAGCGATCCGCACGCGCTGGCGTCAGGCGATGCGGCCGAGGCGGCGCTGCTGCCGTGGCTGCAGCCGCTTGCGCCGCCGCCCGCCGCGCGCGCTGCCGCGTTTCATGCGCTGGTCTGCGACTTCAACCTGCGGCCCGACCGCTATCTGCACGTGACGCGCGTGCCGGCCGAGTGGCCCGCGCGCTACCGTTCGCCGGACGCGTTCGGCGCGGCCGGCCGCAAGCTGCTGGCGCGCCATCTGCTCGACATCAACGGCGTGGCCGACCGCCACGACTTCGCCGTAGCGAATCCGTGCGCGCGGCTCGCGCTGCTGCCGGGCGCGGCGCTCGAGCAACTGGCCGCGTATGCGGGGCTGCTGCTGCATCGCGCATGGCTGCGCGACGCGCTGGCCGGGCGGCGCATCCGCGCGGAAGTCGCGGCGCGGCTCGGCGGCGATGCGCTCGAACTCGCGCTCGAACGCGCGCCGGAATTCGGCGCGCTCGCCGAAACGCTCGAACCGTGGCGTGCCGATCCCGCCGCGCTGCCGGCCGTGATCCGCGCGCGCGGCGGCCGGCTGCTCGCGGATTTCATCGGCGTGGCCGGCGACGCGGTGGCGCGGCGCGTGCGCCTGAAATTCAACCGCGCGATCGACGACGAAGCGCCGTACTGGCTGAACCGCGCGCAGCGCGACCAGTTCGGCGAACTGATGTTCCTGTTTCTGATTCCCGAGAGGCTCGCGTCATGGGACTGGCTTTTCTGATCACGAGCGACAACCTGCAACTGCTGTCGGAGCGCAAGGTGCTCAAGGAGCGCGAATACGCGGCGCTGCTCGACGCGTCGGCGGTGATCGCGACCGCGCATGAAGAGGCGGCGCGCATCGTCGCCGACGCGCAGCGCGAATTCGACAAGCGCCAGGCGGCCGGCTACGACGAAGGCATGCGCCGCGCGCAGCGCGAGCAGGCCGCGCAGGCGTACACGCAGGCGCTCGCCGCCACGCGCACGATGGAGACGATGAAGGACGCGATGGCCGATATCGTCGTGAAAGCCGTGCGCGCGATCGTCGGCGAGATGAGCACGCAGAAGCTGTACGAGGCCGCGCTCGCGCGGATCGCGCCGCTCGTGCGCGACGAGGCGTTCCTGATCGTGCGCGTCGCGCCCGGCCGCACGGAGGAGATGCGCGACGCGCTCGGCGGCGCATTCGCGGGGCAGTCGAACCGGCAGAAGATCCGCATCGTCGAGGACGCGCAGCTCGAACGCCACGCATGCACGGTCGAGACGCCGTCCGGGCGCATCGACGCGAGCCTCGACCTGCAGATCGACGCGTTGCGTCAGGCGATCCGCCGCGACGCGCTGAAGGGCGCCGCGCGATGAACGCGCCGCTCGACGATACGCAGCCGTTCGGCAGCGGCGACGACGACGGCGTGCCGTTCGATCGCGGCCGCCTCGTCGGCGAGCTCGACGCGGGGCTCGCGTTTTTCTCGCCGGTGTCGGTGCAGGGCCGCGTCAATCACGCGGTCGGGCAGATATTGAATGCGACGGGCATTCGAGCGCGGCTCGGCGAAATCTGCGAGCTGCGCACGCCGAACCAGCCGACGCTGCTCGCGGAGGTGGTCGGCTTCTCGCGGCAGACGACGCTGCTGACGCCGCTCGGCGACGTGGCGGGACTGTCGCCGGAGACGACCGTCGTGCCGTCCGGGCGCGAGCATGTATTTCCGGTGGGCGAAGGGCTGTTCGGCCGCGTGCTCGACGGACTCGGCCGGCCGCTCGACGATCGCGGGCCGGTGACGGGTGCCGCGTGGGTGTCGACGCAGCAGGATCCGCCGAACCCGCTCGCGCGCAAGATGATCGACACGCCGTTTCCGACCGGCGTGCGCGTGATCGACGGCCTGATGACGCTCGGCATCGGGCAGCGCGTCGGCATCTTCGCGCCGTCGGGCGTGGGCAAGAGCACGCTGCTCGGGATGATCGCGCGCGGCGCGCAGGCCGACGTGAACGTGATCGCGCTGGTCGGCGAACGCGGCCGCGAGGTGCGCGAATTCATCGAGCACAGCCTGTCGCCCGAGGTGCGCGCGCGATCGATCGTCGTCGTGTCGACGTCGGATCGCCCGGCGATGGAGCGCGTGAAATCCGCGCTGGTCGCGACCGCGATCGCCGAGCACTTCCGCGATGCGGGCAAGCGCGTGCTGCTGCTGGTCGATTCGCTGACGCGATTCGCACGCGCGCAGCGCGAGGTCGGCCTCGCGAGCGGCGAGCCGCCGACGCGGCGCAGCTTTCCGCCGTCGACCTTCGCGGTGCTGCCGCGCCTGCTCGAACGCGCGGGGCAGGGCGCGCACGGATCGATCACCGCGCTCTATACGGTGCTCGTCGAAGGCGACGAGGAGTCGGACCCGATCGCCGAGGAAGTGCGCTCGATCCTCGACGGCCATATCGTGCTGTCGCGCAAGATCGCGCTCGCGAACCGCTATCCGGCGATCGACGTGCTCGCGAGCCTGTCGCGCGTGATGCCGCTCGTCGCGAGCCGCGCGCACCAGCATGCGGCCGCGCGCGTGCGCGAGCTGATCGCGACGTACCAGGAAATCGAGCTGCTCGTGCAGATCGGCGAGTATCGCGAAGGCAGCGACCGGCTTGGCGATCTCGCGCTGCGCGCACGCGATGCGATCGGCGCGTTCTGCGCGCAGGCGTCGGACGAGGACGTGCGCTTCGACACGCTGCTCGCGAAGCTGACGAAGCTGGCGAACGATCATGTCTGAAGCCGACGACCGCCTCGTGCTCGCGACGCTCGCCCGCCTCAAGCGCGTGCGCGAGATGCGCAGCCAGATCGCGCGCGTCGCGGCCGCGCGCCAGCAGGGCATTGCCGCGCAGAGCCGGCGCGCGCTGGCGGCCGCGCAGGCGCAGCTCGCGCAGCAGGTCGCGGCGAAGGCGGCGATCCAGGCGCGCCTGGCCGACGACGTGCGCGAAGCGCGTGCGTTGCAGAACGCGGCGGCCGATACGCGCACGTTCGACCGCCATATCGGCACCGCGAGCGCGTCGGTGAGCGAGGCCGCGCACGTGCATCGCGGTCACGAGGCGACGCTCGCCGACCTGCAGCGCGCCGCGCGCAAGGCGAAGGCCGCCGAGGACAAGCTGGAGAAGGCCGGCGAGAAGGCGCTGCACGCGCGCGCCGCGCGGGTCGAGCGCGACGCCGATGAAGTCGCGGACGGCTACGCGGTGCGGCGCTTCGCGACGGGCGGCACCTGGGTGGCCGGCGCGGGCGATGCGTCGGGCCATGCGTCCACGCCGCCGGAGGCTGCCGCCGCGTTCGATGCGGCAATGACCGAAACGGAAACGGGCGCCGATAGCGCCGCAGAAGCCGACGCCGAAGCGGGCGCCGCGCCCGACGATCCCGCCCCGCCCGCCGCCGCGGAGCGCCGATGCTAGACCAGGCCGCGGGCTTCAACGACGTCGCCGGCATGCTGCGGCCGCTGCTCTACGTGATGCCGCGCCTGCTGCCGATCATGTTCGTCGTGCCGGTGTTCAACGAACAGATCGTCACGGGCCTCGTGCGCAACGGGATCGCGGTCGTGATCGCGGCGTTCGTCGCGCCGACGATCGATGCCGCGCAGGTGGCCGCGCTGCCGTTCCTGATGTGGTGCGTGCTCGTCGCGAAGGAGGCGATGGTCGGCATGCTGCTCGCGGGCGCGTTCAGCGCGGTGCTGTTCGCGATCCAGGGCGTCGGCTACCTGATCGACTTCCAGACCGGCAGCGGCAGCGCCGCCTTCTTCGATCCGATGGGCGGGCACGAGGGCGGCCCGACCTCGGGATTCCTGAATTTCGTCGCGATCGCGCTGTTCGTCACGGCGGGCGGGTTGCAGGTGCTCGTGCAACTGTTCGCGCAGTCGTACGCATGGTGGCCGATCGGCTCGCTCGGCCCCGATTTCTCGTCGATGCTGCAGACCTTCATCGTGCGGCAGACCGACACGATCTTCGAATGGATGGTGAAGCTCGCCGCGCCGGTCACGATCGTGCTGGTGCTCGTCGAGCTCGGCATCGGCCTGGTCGGCCGCGCGGTGCCGCAGCTCAACATCTTCGTGTTCTCTCAGCCGCTGAAGAGCGCGCTCGCGGTGCTGATGATGATCCTGTTCCTGCCGGTGGTGTACGCGTCGCTGCATTCGCTGCTGAGCCCCGACAGCGGATTGATGGCGTTGCTGCGCGCGCTGTTCGCCGCGCACGGCGGCGGCTGAGCGCGCCGGAGCCGACATGGCCGAAAAGGACCAGAAACCGACCGCGAAACGCTTGCGCGAGGCGCGCGAGAAAGGCGACGTGCCGAAGAGCGCGGAAACGGTTTCGTCCGCGTTCTTCGTCGGCGTGTGCGTGGCACTCGCGGTGGGCATCGGCTCGCTGTTCGCGCGATTGCAGGCGCTGTTCCGGCTCGTGTTCGACGCGGTCGGCGCGGCCGATCCGTCCGCGCGGCTCGCGGTGCTGATCGATGGCGCCGCGCGCGACTGGGCGACGCTGTCCGCGCAGATCGCCGCCGCCGGCCTGCTGGCCGGATTGCTCGCGGGCTTCGTGCAGGTGGGCGGCGTGATGGCGTGGAGCCGCCTCGTGCCGCAATTGTCGCGGCTCAATCCGGCCGAGGGGATGAAGAACCTGTGGTCGCTGCGCAATCTCGTCAACCTCGCGAAGATGCTGCTGAAGACGGCGCTGCTCGTCGCGACGCTCGGCTGGCTGATCGTCGAGTCGCTCGACCCGTCCGTGCAGTCGGGCTTCACGCGGCCGGTCTCGATCCTCGCGCTGATCGTGAAGCTGCTGATGCTGCTGTTCGGCTGGGCGGCGCTGATCTACATCGTGATGGCGCTGATCGACATCGTGCACCAGCGGCACGAGTTCAACCAGAAGATGAAGATGTCGATCGACGAAGTGCGGCGCGAGCACAAGGAGGACGAAGGCGATCCGCACATCCAGGCGAAGCGCCGCCAGCTCGCGCGCGAAGTGCAGTTCGCGTCGCTGCCCGACCGGATCGGCTATGCATCGGTGGTCGTCTATTCGCCGCGTGTCGCGGTCGCGCTCTACTACGGCGGGATCGGCTCGCTGCCATGGGTGCTCGCGCGCGGCGAGGGCGACGCGGCCGAGCGGATCGTGCGGCTGGCCCGCGACGCGCTGCGCCCGACGCTCGCGAACGTCGGGCTCGCGCAGGCGCTGTACGAGACGACGCCCGAGAACGGCACGATCCAGCCGCAGCATTTCCGCGAGGTCGCTCAGTTGCTGAAATGGGCGACCGGCGCGGGTTGACGCAGGGCAGCATCCCCGTCGGCATGCGGCCCTTTTTTCGATTCGCCAGTATCCCCCGGGCGACCGGCCGATTCGATATGGCCCCGTCGCGCCGCCATGTGCACACGGCGCTTGACGCCTATTTTTTTCCGAATTCCGCCAACATTCACTGGTGAATTATTGCTGATTTATTTCTTCGTAATATGGCTCGACCGTCATGCCCGACGGCGGGCCGCGAGGTTGCGCCGCGCGTGACGGAACAGGTCAACAGGGGCAGACAAATCAATGTGCGGAATCGACGGCTTTCTGAATAGCGTCGCCTTCGATGAGGAGACAGCGCGCGACACGCTCGCGCGAATGACGGCGAGCCTCGCGCATCGCGGGCCGGACGGGCAGGGCATCTGGGTCGACCCGGAAGCCGGCATCGCGCTCGGCCACCGGCGGCTCGCGATCGTCGATCTGTCGGTGCACGGCCGGCAGCCGATGGCTTCCGCGTGCGGCCGCTATGTCCTCGTCTTCAACGGCGAAATCTACAACCATCGCGAACTGCGCGCGGAGCTCGAGCGCGCGGGGCGCGCACCGGCGTGGCGCGGCCACTCCGACAGCGAGGTGCTGATCGCGGCGATCGTCGCGTGGGGCGTCGAGGCCACGTTGCGGCGCGCGACCGGCATGTTCGCGTTCGCGCTGTGGAATCGCGCGTCGCGGGTGCTGACGCTCGCACGCGACCGGATCGGCGAGAAGCCGCTCTACTACGGCCGGGTCGGCGACGCGCTCGTGTTCGCGTCCGAGCTGAAGGCGCTGCGCGGCTATCCGGGCTTCGACGGCGCGGTCGACCGCGACGCGCTGTGCCTGTACTTGCGCCAGTCGAGCGTGCCCGCGCCTTACACGATCTATCGCGGCATCCGCAAGCTGCCGCCCGGCACGTACATCCAGTTCGAACATGCGCGAGACACGCCGCGCGTGCGGGCGTACTGGACGCTCGAACAGGCGATCGAGGCGGGCCGCGCGCAGCCGTTCGAGGGCAGCCCCGACGAAGCCGTCGGCGAGCTCGACACGGTCCTGCGCCAGGCCGTCGCGCGGCAGATGGAAGCCGACGTGCCGCTCGGCGCGTTCCTGTCGGGCGGCATCGATTCGTCGACGATCGTCGCGCTGATGCAGGCGCAATCGGCGACGCCGGTCGACACGTTCACGATCGGCTTTCACGAGGCCGGCTATGACGAAGCCGGTTACGCGAAGGCCGTCGCGCGCCATCTCGGCACGCGCCATACCGAGCTTTACGTGACGGCCGACCATGCGCTCGGCGTCGTGCCGAAGCTGCCGTCGATCTACGACGAGCCGTTCTCCGATGCGTCGCAGATCCCGACCTTTCTCGTCTCCGAACTGACGCGCCGGCACGTGACGGTGAGCCTGTCCGGCGACGGCGGCGACGAGCTGTTCGGCGGCTATACGCGCTACTTCCTCACGCCGCGCCTGTGGCGCAAGCTGCATCGCGTGCCGGCCGTCGTGCGCGCGCGGATCGCCGCCGCGTTGCATGCGCTGCGGCCCGATCATGCGGACCAGCTCGCGGCCGTCGCGCAGGGCGCGTGGGGCGGCGGCGTGGAGGCGCGCGAATCGTCGTCGCGCATCGGCGATCGCCTGCACAAGCTCGGCCATGTGATGACGGCGGAGAGCCGCATCGGGCTGTACCGGCTGCTGATGTCGTCGGTGCATCATCCCGAGCGTATCGCGTTGGCGGGGCAGGAGCCGCCGACGCCGCTCGACACGGTGTCCGCGTGGCCGGCGCACCTGAGCTTCGCCGAGCAGGCGATGGCGATCGACACGCTCACGTACCTGCCGACCGACATTCTCGCGAAGGTCGATCGCGCGGCGATGGCCGTGAGCCTCGAGACGCGCATGCCGTTCCTCGACCATCACGTCGTCGAATTCGCGTGGCGCGTGCCGGCATCGGTGCGCTTGCCGGAAGGGCAGTCGAAGGCGCTGCTGCGCCGGCTGCTCGACCGGTACGTGCCGTCCGCGCTGATCGACCGGCCGAAGCAGGGCTTCTGCGCGCCCGTCGACCATTGGCTGCGCGGCGCGCTGCGCGACTGGGCCGAGGCGCTGCTGCGGCCGTCGCGCTTGCGCGACGAAGGCTTCTTCGATGCGGCGGCGATCGAGCGGCTGTGGCGCCAGCACCAGACGGGCCGGATGAACTGGCAGCACCCGTTGTGGACGGTGCTGATGTTCCAGGCGTGGCTGGAGGCGCAGCGCGCGGGGTGACGGCAGGGTCGCGCCCGCCGCACGTGACGCGCGGCGGGCCGGCCCTCATCCGACCACCAGCGGCGTGCCGATCGGCAGGTGCGCGGGATCGCGCGCGGCCGACGGATTGAGCTGCAGGATCTCGTTGAGCGCACGCGCATCCTGCTCGCCGCGCGTCATCGCCTGCTGGTCGGCGCGCGACACGTGCGCGGCATCGAGCAGCGACTGGCGATGCTGGTCCGCGATCACCCACAGCGAATCGCCGTCGACGACGATATAGGGCTGCGCGGCGTTCGACGGCGAAGGCGGGTTCGACGGCGTGCCTGGCGGCGACGGTTGCGGTTGGGACGGCGTGGCGCTCGCCGACGGCGATGGCGGGGCACTCGGCTGCGGCGCATGCGTGACGGGCGCTGGCTGCCCCGGCGTGGCGGACGGCGACGGCGCGACGGCGTGCTGGGTCGAGCCGCCGCCCGGCTGCTGCGTGCCGGATGGCGGCGGCTTGCCGTCGTCGTCCTCGAACGCGGTGTAGATCCACTTGCCGACGTAGATCAGAATCGGCGCGATCATGAGCGAAGTCGGGATCGAGCCGGTGAGCCGCTTCGGCAGGTTCGGGAAGTGCGTATCGATACGCGCGAGTGCGAGCAGCGTCGCGGACGACAGCGACGAAATCGCGATCGGCAAGTCCGAGTGGATCGCGGGATGCGGGCCG
This sequence comes from Burkholderia sp. MSMB1072, assembly GCF_001524725.1. Taxonomy (NCBI): domain Bacteria; kingdom Pseudomonadati; phylum Pseudomonadota; class Betaproteobacteria; order Burkholderiales; family Burkholderiaceae; genus Burkholderia; species Burkholderia sp. MSMB1072. The sequence continues at coordinate 52,577 of NZ_LOYC01000040.1, read as the reverse complement.
ACGAACGGCGCGATCGCGCCGCCGGCGATGCTCGCGAGATCCGACATCAGGTCGATGCCGCGCACGACGCGGCTGCGCCGCTCGATGCTCAGGTGTGCGAAAGCACTGCCCTGCACGAGGCCGGTGTACGTGATGCCGAGCAGCGCGCCGGCCGCGCCCAGCGCGGGCACCACCGACGGATTCTGCAGCAGCGCATGCAGCGACAGCTCGCCGAGGCTCGCATAGCCGGCGATCGCGGCGGCCCGTCCGGCCTTGCCCATGAAGCGGCGCGGATTCCCGTAATGCAGCTGCTGGATCGAGGTGCCCGCGAGCACGCCCTGCATCTGCTGGAGCATGTCGTTGGCGATCATCTTCGTGTACTCGAGCGTCTTGTCCGCGGGCAGCGATGCGGCCTTGTGCAATGCCAGCTGGAGATGGATCTTCGCGCGCGCGCTTTCCGCGAGCAGGATCAGCGACGCGTTGCGTTGCTCGGCATGCATCTGGTGTGCATCGAGCTGATTGTTCAGGCCGTCGACGAAGCGGTCGATCACGCGGTCGAATAGCCGCGGGTCGCCGCTTTGCAGCGCGCGCACGGTGTCCTGGTGCACGGCCTGCACGAGCCGGCCGGTCCGCACGCCGACGAACGCCGCGTTCGCGGCCTGCTTGAATTTGTCCGGCGTCAGGCCGAAGTGATGGACCGCGAAGCCGGCCGCCGCGCCGATGGCGATCGACATCAGGTTCTTGCCGTTCAGCAGCGCGGCGATCCAGCTGTCCGGCTGATGCAGGCGCAGCGCATGCAGTTCCGCGGCCGCGGCGAGCGGATCGTCGGGACGCATCGGTTCGTTCGTCTGCGCGCTGACGAGCCGGCTTTCGCTGATCGGTTGCGTATCGGCGGCGACGAGGGCCGGCGCGAGGACGGCTTCGCGCCAGGCCTGCAGGGGCTCGACGCCGGTGCCGCCGCCGTCCGTCGTGACGAGCTGTTCGGGCGCCGCGAGCCGCGCGCCGACGTCGGCGAGCCACCGTTCGGTGAACATCCGGGCGGCATCGCTGGCCGCGGGCGCACGGCGCGGGTCGGCGGCCCATTGGTCGACCGCGAAGCGCGACGTCGCATAGCGGGCGCGATGCAGCAGTTGCGAGGTGTTGCCTTCGTACAGTTGCTGGCGCAACGCCGCGATCCGCGCAGGCGACATGCCGCGCGCCCGGCCGATGCGGTCGACTTCCGCGAGCAGCAGGCTGTGCTGGTTCATCAGCGTCGTGCGGTCGACGCGATCGTACACGCGTGTCAGCGCGTCGGCACCGTGCAGCCGTGCGAGCGTCGGGTCGTTCGCCCGGGCGCGCTCGACGAGCAGCGTCGCGAGCGCGGTCGTCAGCTCCTGGTTCGCGACGAAGTCCGAGCCATGCGTCGCGTACGACAGCCCGACATGAACCCACGGCAGCGCCGGATGGTCGAGCAGCGATTTCGCGAGCTCCAGATGGCTCGCGCCGGATGCGGGCTCCGGCACGGTGTCCCAGCCGTGGAACGTCACCATCACGTGCGGCGCCGGCTGGCCGAGGTGCTTCCGGTTCCACGATTCGAGCAGCGCGCCGAGCCGCGCGTGGTCGTGATAGCCGGTGTTGGGGCCGGGCTGGTGCCGGTGGTCGACGGACGACACCAGCGCCCGCGCCGGCGCCATTTCGAAGCGCAGCAGGAAACCGGCCTTCGACGACGCGTCGAGCCAGTCGTGCACGTATTTCTCGGCCAGATCGTCGATACGCATCGACTTGCCGTTCGCGCCGGCGATCGTGCCGGTCCAGTAGTCGATCGTCGCGTCCCGGTGGTCGCCGATCGACTTCGCGTCGTGCACGACGGCGGGGTCGTGCTTCGCGCCGCGCGTGGCCGCGAGCGTGTGCGGATCGATCACGACCGTCACGGCCGCCATCACGCCGCCGTGCCGTTCGATCTGCGCGACGAACGTCGCGGGATCGTCGGAAAGCCGGAACGCGCGGCTCATCGGCACGACGCGCTGCTGGTACGCGGGATCGGCGGCGAGGAGCCGGCGGCGCAGCGCGCGATCGGTCGCGAGCGCGGTGCTGAAACGGCTCAGCACCTTTTTTCTGAGCGGAATCGGCGCATAGCGCGAGCCGCCGCCCGACCAGTCTCGCGCGACGTACAGCGGCATGCCGGTGTCGCGCAACGCCTGTGCGTCGGCCATGATCGCCGGCGGTACGCCGTCGACCGCATCGTCCACTTCGAGCGGCGAGGCGCGCGGATCGCGCGCGTGCTGCACGAGCGCATCGATCCGGTCGTAGTGCGCGAGCAGGGCCGACGCGTTGCCGTCGCCATAGCGCTGCAGCGATTCGACCTGCGTCGTGCTGACGAGCGACGGTTGATAGGTCCGCACGTCGAGCACCGGATGGGCCGATGCCGCCTGCCCGTTGCGCGCGGCCGCGGCGTTCGCGCGGCGGATCGCCTGCAGCGCCGCGTTGCGTTGCGACCGCAGCCGCCGCGCCTCGGCCGCGCCCCAGTTGCGCCGCGCGTCGGACGTTTCCGGCGACGGGTCCTTGGCGAGTGCGTCGACGTCCGCGAGGCGGGTCTCGAGCGTCTTGAGCCGCGTGCCGCGCGCGTGTTCCGCCAGCGCATCCGGCGCGAGTTCGGTCAGCAGCAGATGGGTGTCGCCGCCGTACGGGCCGCCGCCGATCGGCGACGCTTCGAGCGGTACGCCCGGGCTGTCCGGTTTGCGCCAGTTGTCGTGCCACGTCAGTTCGCCTTCCGCGTTGGCCGTGATCACCGCGCGCGGCTTGCCGAGCCGGTACGCGATGCGGTCGCCGCCGCCATACACGTAGATGAAATGCTTGCCGGGCACGAGGCCGCGCGCTTTCGCGAGACCGAGCAGGTGCACGATGTTGTGGCCGCTGAAATCCAGCGCATGACCGGACGCCGAGGGCAGCAGGCCGGCTTCGAACGTGCGGGGCGCCGGCGCCAGCGCGGTGGTCGGGCGCGTGCCGCCGGCCGGTAGCGGGCGCGTCGCGGGCGACGCGCGGCCGAGCGTCGCGATCGCGCGGGCGCGGCGCAGCGCGATCGCGGCGCCCGCCCCGGTCAGCGACGCGAAGCGGCGCCGCAGGCCGTGCACGCCGCTGATCGCGACATGGCCGCCGTATTGAAGGCCGCGGCGCGGCAGGACTTCGGTCTTGTCCTTCTTCGGTGGCCGCGGCGCGTCGAAGCGGTCGCCGACCCGCGCCAGCATGGCCGGCTCGACGCTGCTGACGAAGAACGTCATCCCACGCGTGCGTGCGCGCGTGAGCGGCACGCTGTGCAGCTTGCCGTTCGGCCGCAACCGGATGCGTCCGCGTTGCGGGTATGCGGCGGCGAGCGGACGCTCCTTCACATGGGTCTGCGCGTGCGGTGCGTTTTCCTGGTATTGCCAGACGCCGGTGGCCGAGTCGTAGCGCGCATGACCGGCGATCTTGCCGGTCGCCTTGTCGACGACGTAGATCGTATCGGCGTGGCCGGCCGTCGCGACGGCCTGCTTCGCGCGTGCGAAATGCCGCGCCTTCGACAGCGCGTCGATCGCATCGACGTACGCATCGCGCACGCGGCCGTTGCGCGTGAATTCGACCGTCTCGCCTTCGCGCGCGGGTTTGATCTTCGCCGGGCCGCCGAGCGCGGCCAGTTCGCGATGCGTGACGGGCGACGCATGGAAATCGAACGCGCGGCGCGCGGCGGCGGTGCCGGTCGGATCGCTGCGTTCCATCGCGCTCGACAGCGCCAGCTTCAGCGCCTGCCGTTCCTCGGCGTTCAGCGCGTTGCCGAGAAAGCGCAGGCGGAGGATCGCGCCGTTCGCATCGACGTGCGCCGTCGCGACGAACGTCGGTGGCGCGTCGGGCGTCGGCTTGCCGGCGCGCGCGATCAGCAGGGCCGTGTCGGTGCCGGTCTGCTGCACCAGGTGCCCGAGCGTGGGCGCGTGCCGGCCTTCGGCGCGCGTCAGCGTGCGCATGTCGCGCTCGTCGAGCCACGCGCGCGCGTGCTTCATCGCGTCGCCGTCGACCGCATGGCGGCCGCGCGCCGGCGCGGCGAGCCGTGCCGCGACGGGGCGGCCGGCGGCCGAGCGAACCTGTGCGCCGTAGTAGTCGCGATAGGTCGGATTGCCGGGCGTCGACGTGTGCACGTCGCCGAACGTATCCGCGAGGGCGTCGAGCGCGGCCGGGTCGCGGCTCGTCAGCGCATGCTCGGTCGCCCGGGCGAGCGCGTCGGGCAGCTTCGCGTGGGCCGCGATGTCGGGCCCGCCGGCGGCGAGGATTTCGTTGCGTATCGTGTACGCGTTGACCTCCGCGCGCGCATCCGACTTCAGCAGCGCGGCCACCGCGGCTTCGGGGCTGGCGTGTTCGGCGGCCAGCGCGCCGGTCGCGAGATCGACGCTGTGCTGCAGTTCGTGGCCCCACACGAACACGAGCGTGCCGGCGCGGCGCGTATTCCCGTCGAGCACGATCGTGCGTGTCTGCGCATCGGCGTAATGGCCGCCGCCCGGCGTGCCGACGCGGATCGTCCAGCCGTCGCTGCGGGCCAGCCGCATCTGCGCGCGGAAGGTCGGCGACTGCCGCGCGATCGCATGCGCGCGCATCAGCAGCACGCGGCCGCGGAACCGCTGCACGACGCGCCCGAGCATGCCCGGGCGTTGTGCGTACGCACCGCTTTCGGCATACGCGGGATGGGCGAGGCGAATGCGGCCCGTCGCGATGCCACGCTGGATCGTGTCGATGACCCCGTCGATCCGCTCGACGACGTCGCCTTCCGGGTCCGCCTTGTGCATGACCTGGCCGGGATCGTGCAGCAGCACTTCGCCATGACGGCCGAACAGCACCTGGAAGTCGTACAGCAACCCGTGCTGTTGCGTGACGTTGCGAATGTTCACCAGATCGCCGAGACCGCTGCGCCGGACCACGCCGGGCAGGCCGAGCCCTTTCTCCATCGCGGCGCTGCTCAGAAGGGCGGCCGGCTTGTACACGACACCGACCCGGCCCAGGTGCGAGAACGGGCCGTCGACCGTGCTGACGGGCAGGCCGAGCCGTTTCAGTTCGCGCAGGCCGCCCTGTTCGGCGCCGATTTCCTCATGCGCGACTTCCACGCCGTCCGGCGACGTGTCGCGGAAGAAGCCGATGGCCTGGCCCGTGCCGCCGTCGAATACCGTCTTGTAGAGCCCGGAGCCGACGAGCGGGCCGAGATGGTCGGCGGGGTCGACGGGGCGCGCCGGGTCGCCGGCGACGTGCAGCCGGCCGCCGGTGACCGACAGCTCGCCGAGCGCCGGTTGCGTGTAAGCGGCCGGCACGTAGCGATTCATGCCCGACAGATCGGTCAGGCTGCCGCCTGCGCCGACGGCGTCCGGATGCACCGCGTAGACGGGGCGTTGCCACAGATTCGCCAGTTGCGCGGCCGCGCCTTCGTTCGCGTGCCGTGCGGCCAGGATCACCACGCGCTGGCCCGCGTACGGCGCGTCCGACAGCAGCGAGAAGCCGTGCGGATCGATCGGCCGGCCGTCGGGGCCGAGCAGCGTGCCGTCGGGCTGCGTGTCGGCGTGGACGATCGCGAGACGGTCGGCTTCATCCATCGACACGAGGCCGCGCCGCCTGAGCCCCAGCGCATCGAGCGCCGGCGTCGCGGCGCCGAACGGCGACGCGTTGCGCTCGACATGCGCACGCGACCACGCGACGCGCTGGGCCTGGATCTCGCGCATCGAGCGCGGTGCATCGTCGCGCGGCTTGTCGCGGCCCCCACGGTCGTGCGGCGGATCGCCCGCATCGCGCGGCGGCGCATCGCCGCGATTGCCGAGGTCGACATCGTAGCGGGCCTCGAACGAATTGAGCTGCCGGCTCGCCTCGGCTTCGAGCGCCTTGCGCGTATAGCGGCCGCCGGGACGCTTGCCGGCGGCGTTCGCGCGCGAACGGTCGCCGCCGAGCAGGCGCATCTGCTGGGCGAGCGTGCCCGACTGTTCGGCGAGCGCGCTGACCTGGTTCGGCAGCGGCGTGCCGCCGGCACGCATCTGCACGTCCGGGCGCTCGAGCTTCACGTCGCCGCGCTCGATCCCGCGCTCGAGCAGCGTGATCTGATCGTCGACGTCCGCCAGGGTCTGACGATACGCGTCGCTGTTGGTCTCGATCGGGCCGGGATCCGCGAGCAGCAGCCGGCCGTCGCGATACACGCCTTGCGGATCGAAATAGAGCCGGTCCTGCTGAATCGCGTCGCGCAGCGTGCGCAAGGTCTGCAGCGAATCGGGGTCGAGCGTCGTCGGCAGCAGCCCGCGCCCGGCATCGCCGGTATGCAGCCCGCCGCGCGGCTGGTACAGCACCGCGACGCGACCGGCGTGCGAAAACGGGCCGTCCATCGCGACGGTCGGGAGATCGTAGCGACGCCGCAGCAACGCGAGCGCCGCGCGCTCGGCGTCGGCACTGGCCCGCTGTTGGGCGCGCGTGCTGAAATCCTCGTAGAGGGCGACGACCGCGTCCCGGCCGAGCGCGAAGCCGCCCTTGTGCGCACCGAAGCCGAGCAGCGCGCCGAGATGCTCGTTCAGGTCCACGGGCTTGCCGCTGTCCGCGTGGAATACCTGCAGGCCGTCCGCCCGCAGTGGCCCGAGCGTGACGTCCGGATGCGGCGCGGGATCGAAGCGCAGGAAGCCGCTGGTCGCGCGGATCGTGCCGTCCGCCGCGAGCGCGCCGCGCGGTGCGACGAAAACCGGGCGGTTCCAGACGTTCGCGAGTTCGGGCGCGAGCCCGGCCTCCGCACCTTCCGCGACGAGCACGATCGGCTCGTCGAGCCGGGACGGCGCCGGCAGGCCGTGGCGCGTGTCGAGCGCGAGTTCGTGGCCGGACAACGGCGTGCCGTCCGGGCGCGTCAGGGGCGCATCCGCGCGGCCGTTGCGCACGACGAACAGCGTGCGTCCGCCGTAGCTGTGCTGCTCGACGCGCGGGCCGCCGGGCGCCACCGCGACGTCCGCATCGCGTGCGGCGAAGCCCGGCGCGAGCGGGGGCGATTCGATCGCATGGAGGACGGTCCAGGCGACGCGCTGGCGAAACGTCAGCGGTTCGAGCGGGCCGCCCGCGCCGGCTTCGGCCGGATCGGCGACCCGCCGGTACTGGATCGTCCGTGCGTCGCCGCTGCGGCGATCCGCGCGCGATGCGGTGCGCGCATCCTGGTCGTTCTCGGCGGCGCGTTCGCGTACCTGCGCGGATGAGCGGCCCGCCTGCGCGGTCGCGCGCGACGTCGCGGCGGCCGGCTCGGCGACGGCCGCCGTCGGGTCCGCTGCCGCGCGCAGCGCGGACGGGGTCGCGCGGGCCGCATTCGTGCGCGCGCCGTCGTCGTGCGGCGGCGCGGCCGGCGTCGGCGTCGCGGGTGCGGGTGTCGCGCCGCGCGGCGTGCCGACCTGGCTCGGCGCGCGCAGCTCGATGCCGTCGGACAGCGTCAGGCTGCCGTCCCGGCCGGCCGTGATGCGGCCGTCGGTGTCGTAGCGGTTGAAGCGCGTGCGCTCGAGGGTGCGCCACGAGCCGTCGACGCGCTCCGCGATCGTGATGCGGCCTTCGTGGTCGACGAACGCGGTGGTGTCGGTTTTGCCGCGTGCGCCGGTATTCACCGCATTCGCGCGGCTCAATACGCGGATCGGCACGCCTTCGTAGGTCAGCACGCGCTTGCCGACCATCAGCGTGCCGTCGCCGGCCACGGTCACGCTGCGGCCGTCGATGGTCGCGCGCGTGCGGCCGAGCCGCAGCGTGTTGGTCGCCGTGTAGCGGCTCTGGCCGATGCGCACGGTCTGGTCGCCGATCTGCACGGCCTGATTGTTCAGGTCGCGGCCGCCGAAGCCGCCGGTGCGCCGCACGATGCCGGTCGTCACGGCCTTGAGCTTCTGATGGCCTTGCGCGAGGCCGAGATTCAGGATGAACGACGACGCATCGCCGGCGAGCCGGTCCGTGTGGCCCGTCAGCGCATCGTGCACGAACTGCACGCCGGCTTCCGCCGCGCCCCCGAGACCGGTGACCGTCGTCGCGCGCCGCACGAAAGTGGCGAGCCCCTTCGAGTCGTTCAGCAGCGTGGCGATCTTGCCGACGCCGCCGACGCCGGCCGGCACCAGGTTCAGGTAATCGGCGCGCGCTTCCGCATCGAGCGGACTGATGGTGCGATCGTGCTGGATGCGATTGGCGAGGTCGTAGCCGGAGTTCGCGACGGCCGCCGCCGCCGACGTGTAGATCAGCCCGGTGCCGGCCGCATTGAGCGCGACGCCGAGCGGCGCGCCGAACACGGTCGCATCGAGCAGGCCGCCGCCGACTTCGAGCGCGATCCCGCCGAGCAGCATCCCGAGGTTCACGTCGCCGGCGCCGAACGTGTGCATCACGCTTTCCCACCAGCTGTCGTCGTGCGCGGTGTCGTGCCGGTCGATCCGTGCGGCGCCGTTCGCGTCGTAGCCGGTCGCGATGTCGAGCGTGCCGTCCGACGACAGCGAGTTGTCGTCGATGAAGTTGTCGATGCTCGAATATTTCGCGCCCTGATCGTCGACGTAATGCGTGTCGCCGTTCTCGTTCGTGACCTTGAAGATCGCGCTCGTGACGAGGCCGGCGTCCTTCGACGCATAGACGATCGGCATCACGTTGACGCGCGTGCCGGCGCCGCCGCCCACTTTCAGCAGCTCGTCGCGCACCTTGTCGATCGATTCGAGCTTCTTGCCGTCGCTGAACTGCACGGCGTGCGGGTCGTCGGTCGCGTGGTCCGGCGACAGCCCGAGCGCGACGCCGACGAGATTGCGCTGCTGCGTGTCGTCGAGCTTGCCGAAGTCGATCGTCGCGCCGTGCCGGGTGGCTTCGCCGGCCTTGTCGAGCAGCGACTGCGACAGCTCGCTGCGGTGCGCGCCGAAGAAGTCGGACAGCGCCTTCGCGTAGTCCTTCTGATCGGATTCGGTCTTCGGATTGCGCAACCGCTCGTCCAGATGCGCGTCGAATTCGTTGAACAGCACCTGCTGATGCAGCGTTTCGCCGAGCAGTTGCGCGCGCTGGACATCCTGGTTCGCCCGATCGAGTTCCGCGAGCGCATCGGCAAGCGGCTTTGCGTATTGATTGACGACGAACGGCACCGGCGCCGTCAACGGAATGTTCTTCGGGGTGCCCTGCGGCTTCGCGATGGAGAACACGCTCGGCGTCGGGCCGATGCCGTGATCGCGGTTCCACTGGTCGTACTGGGCCTGCAGCCCGTCGACCTTGATCTTCAGCTCCTGCTGCTTCGCCTGCGCATCGGCGAGCGTCTGCTTCGTCGCCCGCTCGTTGACGGACACGGTCATCCGGTCGTCGGCCTGATGCAGCGCGGACGCGATCGTTTTCAGGCCCTTGATCTCGAGCGGCGTCGGATCGTTCGCGATGCACATCGTCCGGTGGTCGTACCGATCCTGCACGCCGGCGGCGAGATCGTCGTAGTGGATCGCGAGCGCGTTGCCGTAAGCGGCGACATAGCCGTCGTGTGCGAGGCTCGCGGCATCCTTCGCCTTCCACAGCTGCGTGGCGGCGTCTTCGACGCCGAGATCGGCGCGCGGATCCATCAGCTTGATGCCGGGATGGTCGCGGCGCCATTGCGTCGCGCTCTTTTGCGTGGCGTCGTAGTGCTTCTGCTGTTCGTCGACCTGGCGATTCGCATACAGCATCTGCAAATAGCCGCCGCTCACGCGCGCGCTCGCCTGCGCGTGATTCAGCAGGTCTTTTTGCGCGGCGACCGTCGTGCTCATCACGGTCGGCCCGTACTTGCCGGACACCGCGTTGTACGTGCCCTGGATGTCGGCGACCTTCGCCGCGTCGGTGGCCGCATTCAGGCACGCGTTCGCATAGTTCGCGTCGTCGGCGCTCTGCGTCAGTTGCGTCCGCGCCTCGTCGGGCTTCAGCGCCGGCGGCACGTCGATCACGCGCTCGAGCGGCGCGAGCTGCTTGTTGATCCGCGCGATGCCGGCGTCCATCGCATCCGCGTAATCGCCGTCCGACGCATACGACTGCAACTGGGCGAGCGCGAGATTCGAGTTCGCGATGTCGGCGTTGTGCAGCGCCTTCGCTTCGGACAGCTTCGCGTCCGCCTGCTGCCACGCGTCGTAGGCCTGCTTCTGCTGCGGCGTCCAGTTGTCCTGCGACGCCTGGGTCGGATCGTCGCCGATGCCGGGAACCGCCGCTTTCAGCCGGTCGAGCGCCGCATTCGCGTCGGATTGCGCGGAGCCGGCGCGTGTCGGATCGAGCGCTTCGTTGTCGTGATCGGCCTGCTGCGCATACGCGATCATGTAGCCGGCGTCGGTCGTGACGTCGAGCTCCTTTTCCGCCTTCGCGGTGGCCTGGTGCGCGTTGTCGTAGGCGGTTTGCGCGCGGGCCAGCGCGTCCTTCGTCGTGGACGGATCGTTCTTCGCGTTCGTCAGCGCGGTCTGCTTGTCCTGCTCGTCCTGCAGCGCGTTGTCGTATTGCGTCTGCGCGCCCTGGATCGCGGTCTGCGCGGCTTTGGTCAGCGGATCGTCGACCGTGATGTCGGGCGGCTTGGGCCGGTACTGTTCGGCGAGACTCCGGATCAGCGCGGTCGCGGACGCGATTTCGGCATTGGTCGGCTTCGACGGGTCCGTATCGGGCGTGACCTGCACCGTGATCGGCGGCGGCGGGGGCGTGGCGGTCTGCTGTTTCGACGGATCGCCCGATTGCCGCGCGGCTTCGGCCGCCGCTTGCGCGCGTTCGGCTTCGAGCGTGCGCTCGAGAAACGCCATCCAGTTGGCGCCCATGCCGACGCCGTCGATATCCAGCATCAAACTCCTCCCGGTCGCGCCGTGCTCTCGACGGGGCGCGCATTACGATGCCATTACGGTCAAGCTTGGAGTGTAGAAAGGCATGCACTGCGATGACGCAGCGCGTTTCGTAGCGCGACGCCGATGCGCGCGCGCCGCCGGGGCGTCGCTACGAACGGCGGCGAAGTGGAGCGGGCGCGGTGGGGGCGGGCCGACTTACTGATCGAGACACCGCACGCAGAGCCGCTTCGCCTGGTTCGCCGGCAGCCCGCGGCACATCATCAGCACCGGGCGCGCATGGCACGACGGCGCATCCGCGGACGCGGCGGCCGACGGCAGGCGGCGCGCGCGTTCGGGCGGCGTCGCGGCGGCCGCGGCCATGCGCCGCTGGCGCGCCGGCGGCGGCGTGTCGGTCACGACGGGAATCGGTTCAACGCCGCCTTCGCGCGCATTGCGCTGCGCGCTCGCGACAACGCGGCTCACGTAGCCGCTCGAGAAGCCGGTCGTGAAGTTGCCGCTGTAGTAGCACGACAGCGCCGCGCGCAACGCGGCCTGCGTGGCGCGGCCGGCGCCCGACGAGCGCGCGAAGCATTCGGTCAGGATCGCGCCGCCGGCCTGCAGGTTGCGGCACGGCTCGAACATCGTCGCTTCGTCGAGCCCGTATTTCGCGAAATTGCGTTCGTTCACCTGCGCGAGGCCCACGCTGTAGCTGAAGCCGCGCGACGACAGTTCGCGCGCGGTCGCGCGCGCCTCGTCGAGCGACGTGGGCTGGCGCGTCAGGTGCCCGCCGACCACGCCGATCGCATACGGATTGAAACCCGACTCGGTGCGCACGAGTGCGGCGAGCGTCGCGGGATCGACGTTCGGCGCGCAGGCGCGCGCCAGTTGCGCGAAACCGGCGCCGCCGCCGGCCGCCTGCGCGACGCGCGCCGGCAGGCACGCGAGCGCGAGCATGGCCAGCGCGCACAGGCATGCGGCGACGGTTCGCAGGCGGCGCGCGTTCATCCCGCCCCCGCCACGCGATACGACAGCACGAGCCCGTGCACGAGCAGCGACCAGCCGTCGAGCGCGACGAACAGCAGCAGCTTGAACGGCACCGAGATCGTCGTCGGCGAGATCATCTGCATCCCGAGCGCCAGCAGGATGTTCGCGACCAGCAGATCGACGACGATGAACACGATGTAGATCACGAAGCCGATCTGGAACGCCTTCGTCAGTTCGGCGAGCGTGAAGCTCGGCACCAGCACGAGCAGATCGTCGTCCTTGATGCCGTCCGCGCGATTCTTCGGCCAGACCGACGTCGCGGTCCGCACGAAGAATTCGCGGTCGCGCTGCCGCGTATGCGATACCAGGAAATCCTTGATCGGCGGTAGCGCCGCATCGGCGAGCGCGCCGATGTCCGAGGTCGACAATTGCCCCGACGCATCGAAGTGGCGCGCCTGCAGCGCGTCGCGGATCGACATCCCGACGGGCGCCATGATGAACAGCGACAGGATCAGCGCGATGCCGTTCAGCACGAGGTTCGGCGGCACCTGCTGGATCCCGAGCGCGGAGCGCAGCAGGCCGAGCACGACCACCAGCTTCGTGTAGCTCGTCACCATCAACGCCGCGAACGGCGCGATGCCGAGCGCGGCGATCACCGCGATCAGCGCGACCGGATTCGGCAGATTGCCCATCGTTCAGCGCTCGCGCGGCGCGGGTTGCGTCAGCGTGACGACGCGCACGCCGAGCTTCTGGCCGACCGCGATCAGATGGCCGGTGCCGATCAGCATCCCGTTCGCGACGAGATGGATCACGCTCTGGTTGATCCCTTGCTGCAGCTCGATCACGGCGCCCGGCTGCAGCGCGCTCAGCTCGCCCAGCGGCATCGACGTGGGCGGCAGCTCGAAGCGCAGGTCGACGGCGAGGCCGTCGAGCGAGCGCGGCGCGTCGGCGGGCGGCGCGTCGTGCGTCGTCGGCGGCGAGTCGGTGCGGGTCGGTTCCAAAGGCATCTCCCTGATTCGTTCGACGGTCAGCCGGTTGCCCGACGGCCGTCCGGTGATCTCCCACGCCGGCGCGGCCGGCAGACGCGCGACGCACAGCAGGTTCTGCTCGTGCGCCTGCCAGCGCTCGATCGCGATGATGTCGCCGCCGACGACATCGGCCAGCTCGGCCGTCGTCAGCTCGGTACGGCCGATCTCGAACACGAGCGGCACGGGCAGGCTCGCGTAGGCCGCGCGCGCGTCGGCGAGCGCGGCCGGGGCGGCCGCGAAGAACACGGCCAGCGCATCCGGCGCGTCGAACAGCAGCGCGCCGTGGCAGCGCCACGCGGCGTCGGCGCGCCGCAGCTCGAACCGCAGCGCGGCCGGCGATGCGTGCGAGGCCGGCGCGCCGGCCGGCGGCGGCAGCAGTTCCACGCGCTGCCGCGTCGCGGCCTGCAGCACCGCCGCGAGCGGCGCGCACAGGTCGGCGAGCAGTGCCGCGCGGATCACGGCCGGGACCGCCGGGTCGGCTGCATCGCCGAGCCATTCGGTTTCCGCGATCGGGTCGATCCACAGCGTGCCGGCCGCCGGGCCGACGACGAAGCGGTACGCATGCGCATCGGCGGCCGGCTCGGCGTCGACGCGCCAGCGTACCTCGTACGCGTGCTCGCCGAGCGTGACCGGGACGGCGCCGGTCGCACAGTACGCATGCGACAGCCCGCGCGCGGCGGCGGCGGACAGGCGCGGCAGGTAGGGCGACGCGTCGAGCGCGACCGCGGCCGGCGCGGCGGCGGGCGGCGGGGAAGCGGCGGGCATGGCCCGGTTCGCGGCGTCGCCGGCGTCGGCATTCGTCAGGAACAGCGCAGGCACGGCGGGATCGGGGCGGATTCGGCGTTGGTTCGACGGATTGTTCTGGGGCCGGCGGCGCCGAGGGGCGCGCGGCTGCTGCGTCGATTGTAGGGACGGCGCTGGCCGCGTGCCGCGCCGGAATCCGTAGTCGCGACCGTTGCGTGGAGACGGCGGGAGCGGAGCGCTACGAAGCGCGATGAACGACGGCGAAGGGCGGTGGCGCGCGATGAAGCGGGGCGCTGCCACGGCGGGCGGTCAAAAGCAACCGCCGCCCGGAGGCGGCGGTTGGAGTGCGGCTGGCTGGCGGGCCGGGCGGCGTGCAGGCCGCGTCCGGCCGGCCGGTTGCGAGGTGCTGCGAATCCGCGCAGCGCGGTGGGGGGAAGCGTTGCCGGCGCGCCGCGATCGGGCGGCGCGCGGGTGACGCGTTACGCGTAGTCGGTGGCCATCGACGGTTGCGGCGCCGTGCGCTGCATCGGCGCCGCGTCATGACGCTCGACGTGCGTCATCGCCGCACCGAACAGCACCAGGCGATAGCCGACCGCGTAGATCGGGATGATCCGCAGATTCTTGTCGTGTTCGAGCTGCAGCTTCGAACGGATCCGCGAGATATGGGTGTCGAGCGTGCGCGACGACACGCCGAGCTCGCGGCCCCACACGGCCTCCTGGATTGCCTGCCGCGGCACGATCTTGTTCATGTTGTCGAGCAGGAATTCGACGACGTCGAATTCGCGCGGCGTCACGTCGACGACCTTGTTGTCGATTTCGATCGTGCGGCGCACGAAGTTGATTTTTATATTGTCGATGTACAGGTATTTGCAATCCATGGTGGCCCTCGCATGTCCGTAAAGGAGTGTTTGCGAGCCTTGTGCTGCAACTTCCGGGCCAGGGGCGGATCGTCAGATGGTAATAACGGGCGATCGCGGCGCGGACGGCGCGGCAGCCTTGAATTTACAAGAATTTTTAACGGGAAGCCGCCGGGCGACCGATGAAAGGGTCGGACTGGCGCTGAAGGATTGTTACGTAGCATCGCGTCGCTACGTTACGGGGCGTTACGTCCGACGTAACGTGGGGAGGCCGGTAACACGCGCTCGACCGAGGTTGGCGGCAGGCTTCGGAAACCCTGCCTGGAACCCTACATCGGACCCGACATGTGTCAATGAAAACTCAATATGAATCAGTGACATACGCGATTCAATCGCCGACATCGAACCCTACATGGAACCGTACGAGGAAGCATGACGGCCGTCGCTACCTTCGAACCGTCGTTTCCCGAAGATAGCGTACTCGATCCGCTGCTCGGGCACGCCGCCGAGCGGGTCGATGCTTCGCGGCGGTGGCTTGCCGTCAGCGATACCCCGCTGGCCACCGCGCTCGTGCCGCAATTGCGTGCGATGAATTGTGTTTCCGAGGCTTTGGCCTGAAGTCGACCAAGCGTGAGCGACGCCGAGCCGCCCCATGTCATGCGGACTTTGGCCCGGATAAGCGGGGTGTTCTCGCGATGCATTGAAAAACGCCGGCTCCGGGGCATGCGTCGCCCGGCAGCCGGCGTCCCCGCATATCAGGCCTTCGCGCTATCCGCCGAATCGAACGGCAGCACGTAATGCCGTTTGCCGGTCGCCGCGAAGATCGCGTTCGCCACGGCCGGCCCGACCGGCGCGACGCCCGGCTCGCCGACCCCGGTCGGCGCTTCTGCCGACGGCACGATATGCACTTCGACCTTCGGCATCTCCGCCATCCGCAGCACGTGGTAGCCGTCGAAGTTGCGCTGCTCGACCTGGCCGTCCTTCAGCGTGATCGCGCTGTGCATCGCCGCGCCGAGCCCGAAACCGATGCCGCCCTCCATCTGCGCGGCGACGATGTCGGGATTGATCGCGATCCCGCAGTCGACCGCGCACACCACGCGCTCGACCTTCACCTTGCCGTCCGCATCGACCGACACCTCGACCACCTGCGCGACATAGCTCTTGAACGCCTCGGCCACCGCGATCCCGCGCCCGCGCCCCTTGGGCAGCGGCTTGGCCGGATCCCAGCCTGCCTTCTGCGCGGCCAGATCCAGCACCGCGCGCATGCGCGGCTCCTTCGCGAGCAGGTCGCGGCGGAACGCATACGGGTCCTTGCCGGCCGCGTGCGCGGCTTCGTCGATGAACGCCTCGACCGCGTAGGCCGTGTGCGAGCTGCCGACCACGCGCCACCACAGCACCGGCAGGCCGACCTGGGTCGTGGTGAGTTCGACCGACACGTTCGGCACCGCGTACGGCAGGTTCGCCGCGCCCTCGACCGACGTCGCGTCGATGCCGTTCTTGACCATGAACGCTTCGAACGGCGTGCCGGCGAGGATCGACTGGCCGACGATCCGGTGGCGCCAGCCCACCAGCCGGCCGTCCGCGGTCAGGCCCGCATCGAGCTTGTGGAAGTACATCGGCCGGTAGAAGCCGCCCTGGATGTCGTCCTCGCGCGTCCATTGCAGCTTGACGGGCTTGCCGTCCGCGCCGAGCGCCTTCGCGATCGACACGGCCTCGACCACGTAGTCCGACCACGCATTCGCGCGCCGGCCGAAGCTGCCGCCCGCATACAGCGTGTGAATCCGCACCTGTTCGGGTTTCAGCCCGGCCGTCCTGGCTGCGTTGCCCTGGTCGACCGTCTGGAACTGATCGCCGGCCCAGATCTCGCAGCTGTCCGCCGTCAGCTTGACGACCGCGTCGAGCGGCTCCATCGGCGCATGCGCGAGATACGGGAATTCGTACGTCGCGGCGATCTTGCGCGCCGCGCCGGCGATCGCCGCATCGGCATCGCCGTCCTTGCGCGCCGACGTGCCCGGCTTCTCGGCGAGTTGCCGGTATTCGCGCATGAGCTCGTCCGAGCCGCGCTTTTCCGCCTTCGTTTCGTCCCATTCGACCTTCAGCGCATCGCGGCCCTGTTTCGCGGCCCAGAAGCCGGTCGCGACGACCGCGACGCCGCCCGGCACCTGCACGACCGACACGACGCCCGGCACGGCCTTCGCGGCCGTCGCGTCGAACGATTTCACTGTCGCGCCGAAGCGCGGCGGCCGCTGCAGCAGCGCGACGCGCATGCCGGGGAACGTCGTGTCGAGCGTGAAATGCGCGGTGCCGTTCGATTTCGACGACGCGTCGACGCGTGGAATCCGGTGCCCGATCAGCTTGAAATCGGCCGGCTGCTTCAGCGTGACCTTGTCGGGCACGGGCAGCTTCGACGCATCGGCGACGAGCGTGCCGTACGCGGCCGTCTTGCCGCTCTTCGCGTGCGTGACGACGCCGTCGGCGGTGGTCAGCTCGGCGGCCGGCACCTTCCAGCGGGCTGCCGCGGCCGACACGAGCATCGCGCGCGCCTTGCCGCCCGCTTCGCGCAGTTGCTGCCACGAGTTCGACATGGCCGAACTGCCGCCCGTGCCCTGCATCGTGCCGAACGCGAGGTTCGCGTAGCGCTTCGCATCGGCCGGCGCGCTTTCGACGCGCACGCTCGACCAGTCGGCGTCGAGCTCCTCGGCGACGATCGTCGCGATGCCCGTATACGCGCCCTGGCCCATTTCGACGTGCTTCGCGATCACCGTGACGGCGCCGTCGGGCGTGATGCGCAGGAATGCGTTCGGCGCGAATTCGCCGGCCGGCGCGGTCGCGGCGAGCGCGCGGCGGCCGAGGCCGGCCCAGTCGAAGCCGATGGTCAGGCTGACGGCGGCGGCTGCTCCCGCGGCCTTCAGGAACGTGCGGCGCGACGGGCGCACCGAATCGGTGTGGTCGAGTTCGATCGTCATGGTCAGGCTCCCAGCGTCGCGGCTGCGTCGTGGATCGCTGCCCGGATGCGGGCGTAGGTCGCACAGCGGCAGAGGTTGCCGTTCATCGCGGCGTCGATGTCCGCGTCGGTCGGCTTCGGATTCTGTTCGAGCAAGGCGGTGGCCGACATGATCTGGCCGGACTGGCAATAGCCGCATTGCGGCACCTGCAGCTTGACCCACGCGGCCTGCACGGCCTGCGCGGGCTTGCTCTGCAGGCCTTCGATCGTCGTGACGTGCTTGCCCGCGATGCCGGCGAGCGGCAGCACGCACGAGCGGACGGCCTGGCCTTCGAGATGCACGGTGCACGCGCCGCACTGCGCCATGCCGCAGCCGAATTTCGTGCCGGTCAGTCCCGCGTGTTCGCGAATCGCCCAGAGGACGGGCATCGACGGATCGGCGTCGAGCGTGACGTTCTTGCCGTTCAGGACAAACGAGGTAGGCATTTTTGATTGTCTCCGTGGGGAAAACCCGGCGTGGGCCGGATTAGCGCGAGTGTGCGCGAGCAGCCGGTTTTTGCGTCTACCCAATCCTGCAAATTTATTGAACAATCCTGCAAATCCCCTGCACGCCGCGAGCCGTTTCGCTATGCTCGCGCGACACGGGAAATCATTCGAGGATGCGTCATGGACATGACCGATATCGTGGCGTCGCGCGAATCCGGGCGGCGCGAGCTGGCGTCGCTGATCGGCCGTTTCGCGCCGGCGGACGGCTCGCACTCGACGGCCGTGCCGGGCCTGATGCTGCATCGGCACACGCGGCCGGTCGATCTCGGCTGCGGCGTGTCGCGCGCCGCGCTGGTGATCGCCGCGCAGGGCGCGAAGCGCGTGATCGTGGCCGGCCACGCCTACGAATACGACGCGCACAATTGCCTGATTACGTCGATCGACTTGCCGATCCTCTCGCGCGTGACGCGCGCGTCGGCGGAAGAGCCGTACTTGTGCCTGTCGCTGACGCTCGATCCGCAGCGCATCGTCGAACTGGCGGCCGAGATGCGGCTGCCCGAGCCCGACGCGGGCCCGGAAGGCGAAGGGATCGCGCTCGCGGAGCTGACGCCGCCGCTGCTCGATGCGGCGTTGCGGCTGCTGCGGCTGCTCGATACACCGGCCGACATCGCGGTCGTCGCGCCGCTGATCGAGAAGGAAGTGCTGTACCGGCTGATGACGAGCGGACAGGGCACGCGGCTGCGGCACATGGCGATCGCCGGCAGCCAGACGCACCGGATCGCGCGTGCGATCGAATGGATCCGCGATCACTTCGCGGAGCCGATGCGCGTCGAGTCGCTCGCGCAGGCGGTCAACATGAGCGTGTCGTCGCTGCACCATCATTTCAAGCACGTGACGACGCTGAGCCCGCTGCAGTACCAGAAGCAGTTGCGACTGCACGAGGCGCGACGGCTGTTGTTGCGGCAGGGCGGCGACGTCGGGTCGGTGGCGGCCGTCGTCGGCTACGAAAGCGCGTCGCAGTTCAGCCGCGAATACAGCCGGCTGTTCGGCGCGCCGCCGATGCGCGACGTCGTGCATCTGCGCAAGAAGGAACTGCTCGGCTGACGGGCGGCCGGCCGGTCATCGATCGGCATGTCGCGATGACGGCGCGTTGCGGTCGAGGATATCGGCGCGACGCGCTGCGGACCGCGCCGCAATGGCCGGACGAGAGAGCGTCGTATGCGACACGGCTCGTGTTCCGCTTTCGCGAGCGTCTTGCACGGATGGCTGCCGATATAGCCCGTTCCCCCTGTCGCGAGCACCTTCATGCGACCGCGCCGGCGATGTCGACGAAGCGTCGCGACAGGCGCTCCGGTTTCGCCGACAACCCCGTTGATGCCTGTACGACGCAAGCATCGATCGATAGTGGTCTTCATCGCCTTTGTTTCAGTGATGAGAATCCTGCGGATAAATGCTCGAAAACGTTTCTTCAATGAGTCGCCGCCAATTGCTGGTCGACTGGAAATGAAAAATGATGGCCCGTTTTTATCGGGATCGAGCGTTTACATTTGTTTTAATTATTACGCCCACAGCGTGCCGGATGGCAAAGGTTTTTCACCGCATGATCGTGTGGGTATTTTCACGGATGAATCAAATTCGTTTCGTATTTCGGACGGAACCCGTGTTCCGGCCGTGTCGCCAGCCGCGCGGCGCGGGGCATCGAGCGGCCGGCCCGCCATTCGCCGGGGGTAATGGACGGTTGCCGGCCTGCCGCAACACACGGTTCGTCAGCAGAAACGCGCGAAACGCGGGCCATGCATCGAGAGCGGGCTCTCAAATTTGCAACAACCGTCCGCAGGGACGTCCGGCGAGCCTCGGTGCGCCGGATTCGTCCGTCAAATCAAGGCATTGCGTCGCGGTGTTCAATGATCGCCGCAGTGCGGGTGCCGTTATCGCGATACATTCGTGAAACGAAAAATGCCGTTCCTGGCGAAATGGGCGGGGCTGGCGGCCGCATGCCGCGCGCAATGCGCAGTGGAATATCGCATGGCATGCGGCTTGCGAGATTGGATGCACCGGCGAGCGGTCGACACGATGCAACAATGATGTGGGGGCGGCCAGTTCGTCACGAGCCAGTCGGGGAAGCGGCGATGAACACTATAAGCAGTGGCTTGATCCGCGCGTTTCTCGCGCACCATAGGGGTAGTCGGATCGATGGGGGTAGCGCTTGCGACGCAGTGCCAGCGTCGGTGGTTGCGCCTTGCCGATTTCCCGCCCTCCGCGCGCGTCGCGTGCTGGAGCGGTTGCCGTTTCGCGCGACAACCCGGCGACAGCGATGCTCGACTTCATTCGGTGTTTCCGGATGGGGTGCGCTGTTCGTGCCGGACAGCGTGGCGCCGATTCCTCTTCAACCGTGCAGAGCCGTTTCGATCGCGCCGGGCCAGTGCCGGCGCGGGCCGGACTAGATCGAATGCGCGTCGGCCGGGTTATCCGGAAGGCCTTTCTCCGTCAGCTCAGGGAGCGGACATGCCGTCTGGTTGCAATGCAGGCCCGTCGTCGCCTGGCTGAAGGGCGCGTGCCGAGCGGGCGCTGCAATTTTCGGTAGTCGATACGTTCGCTAATTTTCAATTCCGGAAATGGGTGCCGGTGCCGGTATCTGTTTTACACAAGGTATTGAAAATCGCAATCCGGAAAGATGTGCGCGTCATTTAGGTAAATTTAATCAATGGTGTTTTGAGTTAATCTCAATGTTCATAAAAATAATTGAAAACACCTACTCTTAAATTTTGGACAACTTAAAAACATAAAACTAGACTTCGGCTGGCCAAAAAATAAAAAGAAAATTTTACGAGCCTGAAATAATTTCTCTATTCGATAGCAATCCTTATTTTTAAGGATTGCTCGAGGCGGGAAGGTCGATGGCGTGCGATCTTCCATGCTCATTCTCTCCACGCCGTTATGGAGTCGACCATGAAGAAGCTTCTGATTGCAGCAGCAGTTCTGGCGGTTTCGGGTGCAGCGTTTGCAGCGAGCGGCACGATCTCGAGCAGCAACTCGTCGAGCGGTGGCCAGACGATGGCCGGGGTCGCCGGGTTCGGCCACTTCACCGCAACCGATTCCGGCTCGGCACTCGGCGCAGCCGGCGCAATGGCCGGTGGCGGCAGCAGCGGTTCGGTCTCGTACACGAACCACACGCAAACGTCGACGGTCGGCGGCTTCGGCTTCGGCGGCGCACAAGCAGGCGGCAGCAGCGGCGCGAACGCGGGCTCGACCGGCTGGACGTATCACCACTAAGCCGCGACGCGTAGCGTTCGTCATTGGCTGGCGGCACGGATGCCGGGTTTCGTCCCGCAAGGGCAGGCCCGGCTCCGCCACCGTCGAACTTCCTCACAGCAAGGAATTGCTATGAAAGCCAAAGTCATGTTAGCGACAGCGCTCACCGTCATTTCGTCCGCTGCGTTGGCGGCCGGATCGTCCACGACCAACCAGACGCAGTCCGTTGCGGCGGGTGTTTCCGGTTCGGTGCTGGTCGGCTCCGGCAGCTATACCAGCAATTCGACCTCGACGGCCGGCGCGAATGCAGGCAGCACCGTGACACCCGCCGGCTCCGCCGGCACGGCGTCCGCTTTTCACAACTCGACTTCGACGGCCAGCGGTTCGGGCACGAACGGGGGCGCGTTCGCGGCAGGCGGCGGTATCGGCGCCGCGGGCTCGTTCGCCGGAAACGGCAGCACGAACGAGAACGCGAATGCGCTGTCGGGAGGGGTGACCGCCACGATCGTACTCGGTGCGAACCACTACACGGCCACGGGCGCGAACGACCACGGCATTGCCAACGCGGGTGCCGCGGGGTGGACGGGCGGTGGCGGGGCGGGCGCCATCGCGGGCTCGAATCACTACAACTCGTCGAGCGTGTGGAGTACCGGGCCGGCCGGTTCGCCGTCCGCGTCGGGCGGAAGCCAGGGCGACTCGAGCGCGACCGGGAGCAGTCATTAGTCAGGTGTGGGGGGACCAGTTTCCCAGCGACGCTGGTCTCTTTTCCGCATCGTTGTCACGTAAGGAGTTGGCATGAAGCAGAACCTGATTGCCGCCGCTCTGATGCTCGCGTCTCTGACGGCGTATGGCGCTGACCGTGCTGCCGATGGTGGGCAATCGAATATGCAGACGTCAAACAACCCTTCTCAGACAACCAAACCGTCAGAACAACAAACGCTTTCGTCGGGCAGTGCCATCGGCGGACCGGACACCCGGCAATGGCAGGGCATGTCGGCCGGCTCGTGGTCCCAGCTGGGCAGCGGCTGGAAGCAGTTCGGGGAAGCAGCGAAAACTGAAGGCATTCAGGGGAATTAGTACGGTTGCCTGGGTGGGAGGTCAAACCTCGTCCGGAGAGTGAAATGAACAGCAACAGGATCAAGGTGGCATGTGCGGCGATGTTCGCGATGACCACGATCGGCGCCCACGCGCAAACCGCCGATTCGACGTCGAGCGCGCAATCGTCGACCTCGTCGACGGCGATCAGCCAGGGCGGCGGCTCGAGCATGAACACGAATACGACGAGTTCGCGCGGGGGGAATGCCACCAGCTCCAGCGGGGTGCGCGGCAGCGGCAATTCGAGCGTGAACGTCAACGTGACGCTGCCGTCCGGCACGGCCGGCGGCAACGTCACGCCGCAGAGCGTGAACTCGCTGCAGTCGTCCGGCGCGCCCGGCACCAACCCGTACAACACCCAGATCTCGGAAAACGTCAATTACTCGGGCACGCAGACGATCAAGACGAATCCGTCGATCCAGGCGCCCGGCCTCACGACCACGCTGTCCGATACCTGCATGGGCTCGGTGAGCGTCGGCGTGTCGTTTCCGGGGTTCGGCGCGACGGGCGGCACGACGCTGGTCGACCAGGCCTGCGTGCGGCGTCTCGATGCGCGCGAATTCCGTGCGATGGGTCTGACCGACGTGGCGCTCGCGCTGCTGTGCCAGAGCGATGCGAACCGGCGCGCGGTGGAGGCGACCGGGCATCTGTGCCCGGGCACGACCGCGCCGCTCGCGCGTTCGAACGTGGCGCCCAGCGTCGAAGCGACCGTCGCGGACGACATCAAGTATCGCGATCCGATCGTGCGCGACCGGATGGGCCTGCCGCCGCTCGGCTCGGCCGCGCCAGTGGCCGCGCCGACGCGCCCGATCGAGACGACGTCGATGCGCGCCGCGCCGGTTTCGGTGCCGGTCCCGGTGCCGGCGATGGCGCCTGTCGCCGCCGCTCCGGCAGTTGCGACGCCGGCCGTTGCCGCCGCAGTCCCGGCGCCCGCGGCGGCTGCCGCGCCTGCCGTCGCCGCCACCGCGCCCGCAGCGTCGGTCGTACCGGCTGCCGTCATGGCCACCGTGCCGGCAGCGGCCGTCATCGCCGCACCGGCCGCGGCGGACAAGGCATCGCCAGCGCCTGCCGCGCCGGTCGCCGATACGAAGGCGCCGGAGCCCGCGCGGCCGGTCGCCGACAAAGCGTCCGAGCCCGCCACGGCAGTTGTCGACAAGGTGTCCGCACCCGCCCCGGCAGTTGCCGACAAGGCGTCCGAGCCAGTGCCGGCCGTCGCGGACAAGACGCCCGAGCCTGCACAGCCCGTCACCGCCAACGCACCGGAGCCGATTCCGGCCGCGATCGACCCGGTGCAGGCTGTAGGCGAGCCGGTTGCTGAACCGATGCCGGCGGCAACCGTCGCCGTGGCGCCGGCCGCCGATGCGAAGGCCGCCGAGCCGGCGCCGCAGGCAGCCGCCGAAGCGCCGGCCCCGGAGGCCACGCCGCCTGCCGTCGCGGCGGCGCCCGCCGACATGCGGGCAGCCGACGCGAAAGTGCCGGACGCGGTCGAATCCGCAGCTGCAGCTGCAGCGGCTGCGCCGCCCGCCGACGTGCCGGCGTTGACCGATCCGGCGCAAGCGTTGTCGCCGGCCACGGTCGACCGGCAGGCCGCACCGGCTGCACCGATCGCGCCGGCGCCGACCGTCATCTCGACGAGTACCTCGTCGTAGGCACGCGGGCCGGTTTGCCGTGCGACCGGAGCACGTGTCGCACGGCATGCGTTCGCCCCAATGCCCGACGGTCTTTTCCGGTTTGACGGGTGTTGTTCCCCTCCCCGAGGTCAACACCTCTTTTTGCGTGACGACGATGCGAGGAGGCCTCAATCATGAGGATCTTTTTGGTCGCTTTGCTGCTGGCCAGCGTACAAGCCGCTGCACAGTCGCTTTTCCAGAATCCCGCGGTCTTCGTCATCCTGAACGAGCAGACCCTCGCGACCGCCGCGAGCGTCCAGCAGGCGCTGTCGACGCTCGGCCGTCCCGACAACACCGCATGCGCGCCGATGGTGATGATCGGCGACCCGCAGATGGTCTACATGATGCCGGAGGCGGGCCATGCGCTGTCGTGGCAAGCGCCGGTATACGGCCGCGGTGCGCCGTTCGACGCGCACGACGGGCCGAAGTCGGCCGGCAAGACGGTCGGCGCGACGCAGCACACCGAGGCGATGCAGACGCAACCGTGGGGCGACGGCAGCGCGATCACGCAGAAGATCGCGGGCGAGTCGAGCGTCGCGGCCGCGGACCGGGTGAACGAATGGCGGTACACCGGGCTCGACAGGATCGAGACGGCCCGCGCGTCGGACGTGACGGTGAACGGCAAGACCTACCGCGCCTATCGCGACGATCTCAACGGCGCGGCGAAGCCTGTCGTCGAGCCGCAGATCTACACGCAGCGCGTCGTGTTCTGCCGATAGCGCGGCGTAGTTCGAGGACGGAGCGGCGCCGCGCCGCGGACCCACGGGCCCGCCACGCGATCGGCAACGGCCGTTTCGATATACAACCTTATGCGGCGAGGCAATCGTGAACCATTGTTGTCAGCTCGGCATGCCGGGCCCGCACGATGTCGAACGGCAGGCGAGCACGCTGCCGTTCGTCGCGGTCCGGCGCAGTCCCGTCGCGCCGTCGCGGCCGCTCGTCTACCTGTCGCGGCAACACGATGCCGCGCTCGTCGATTCGCTCGCGTCGCGCGGCTGGGAGGTGTGGTGCGCCAAAACCGTGGCGGACGCGCAGAATCTCGCCAAGGCGAACCGTCCGCATGCGGGCATCGTCGATTTCGGCAGCTTCGCGTCGCCGGACGTCGCGTCGTTCGAGGCGCTGCTGCGTGACCCGCGCGTCGGCTGGGTCGCGCTCGCCGACGGCGAGCGGCTGCGCAACATCACGATCGCGCGCCTGATCCGCCGCTGCTGCTTCGACTACGTGCGCCATGCGACGGCCTACACGACGATCGGCTATCTCGTCGGCCATGCATACGGGATGCTGGAGCTCGCGGACGGCGACCCGGCCGCGGAAGCGCCGCCGCCGGGCGGCGCGATGATCGGCGCGTGCGACGCGATGCGCCGGCTGTTCGCGACGATCCGCAAGGTCGCGAACACCGAGGCGACCGTGTTCATCGCCGGCGAATCCGGCACCGGCAAGGAGCTGACGGCGGCGGCGATCCACCGGCAGTCGTCGCGTGCCGACGCGCCGTTCGTTGCCGTGAACTGCGCGGCCATCCCGACGATGCTGGTGCAGGCCGAACTGTTCGGGCACGAGCGCGGCGCATTCACCGGCGCGCACCAGCGCAAGATCGGCCGCATCGAGGCTGCGCACGGCGGCACGCTGTTTCTCGACGAAATCGGCGACATGCCGTTCGAGAGCCAGGCGAGCCTGCTGCGGTTCCTGCAGGAGGGCAGGATCGAGCGGCTCGGCGGGCATGCGTCGATTCCGGTCGACGTGCGGATCGTGTCGGCCACCCACGTCGATCTCGAAGCCGCGATGCAGGCCGGGCGATTCCGCGCCGACCTCTACTACCGCCTGTGCGTGCTGCGTATCGACGAGCCGCCACTGCGCATGCGCGGCCGCGACATCATGCTGCTCGCCGATGACGTGCTGCGGCGCTATCGCGGCGACGGCGCGTACCGGATTCGCGGCTTCACGCCGTGCGCGATCGAGGCGATCCACAACTATTCGTGGCCCGGCAACGTGCGCGAGCTGATCAACCGGATCCGCTTCGCGGTCGTGATGACGAACGGCCCGCTGATCTCGGCCGCCGATCTCGAGCTGCGTCCGTACACGTCGCTGCGGCCGCCGACGCTCGCGCAGGCGCGCCGGCAGGCCGAGCGGCACGCGATCGAGGCAACGCTGCTGCGTCACCGCCACCAGCATGCGGACGTCGCGGCGGAGCTGGGCATCTCGCGTGCGACGCTGTACCGCCTGATGACCGCGCACGGGCTGCATGGCTGACGCGCCGCTGCGCGCGTGCGCTCAAGACCTCGCGGCGGCGGCCGTTAAAACATGAAACGGCCGGGCGGGAACGCGTGCATCGACGTGCGCGCAACCGGCACGCGGCGCATCACGCTTATCCGAGGTCATCGTGGCAGAGTGCAGTCAGTGCGGCAGGACGTTCCTGGTCGGCGGGCGGTCGATCGACGGCCGCCGCTATTGCGGCCCGGTGTGCGCACAGGCGCATCCGGTCGTCGTCGAGGCCGAACGGGTGCCCGACGCGAAGGTCCGGCAGTACGTCGACGACTGGCGCTACGGGCCATGTCCGATCTGCCTGCGCGAAGGGCAACCGGTCGACGTCCACGCGTCGCATCGCGTCGTGTCGCTCGTATTCGTCACGCGCTGGGCCACGCGGCGCCACGTGTGCTGCCGCCGCTGCGGCCGCCGGAAGCAGGCGATCGCGCTGCTCGCGTCGGCCGCGCTCGGCTGGTGGGGGCTGCCGTGGGGCATCGTGCTGACGCCGATCCAGCTCGCGCGCAATTTGCTGGGCCTGGCCGCGCGCGATCCCGAGGCCGCGACGCCGCAGTTCGAGGCGCTCGTGCGGCGCAAGCTGGCCGCCCGCCGGCTCGCGCGCGCGGAGCGGGGCGCCGGCGCCTGATCGCGCCCTCAGGCCGGCCGGTCGAAGCCCGATGCGGCCCAGCGCTCGGCGCTGGCCTTGTTGAGCTTGAACCCGGCCGACACCTTCGCTTCGGCCAGCAGCTCGCCATACGGATCGAACGCCTTGAGCTGCGCATACGGCTCGAACTCGTCGGGCACGATGTCGAGCGTCACCGACACGTCCTGTCCGGCTTCGTCCTGCACCGTCACTTCCTTGTGCAGCATCGCGCGCCGCTGCTGTTCGTGACGCATCAGCACTTCGGTCGCGGTCTTCACGAGCGTGCGGAACGCGTTCGCATCCATCGGCTTCGGGTTCTTCTTGTCACGGCCCATGGTCCACGGCCCGACGAGCGCGGGCTCGGACTCGCCGTCCTTGACCATCTCGACGGCCCAGCCGTCGTCGTCTTCGTTCTTGATGATGCGGGCCGTCCAACCGTTGTCGCGCCAGAGGCCGTCTTCGTGGATGGAGGTGTCGTCGGATTGCAGGTCGGAATCGGTCATGAGGAAAGCGGGAGGTCGGGCAAGCCGGCGGCGCGCGGCCGGCATCGGCGCGTCGCTCGCCACCGGCGGGCCGGGGTGGCATGCAAACGCGCAATTTTACCCGCTGGCCGGCCGCGCGGCGCGCCACGCCGGCCATCGGGCCGATGCCGCGACGGTCGTCCGCCGGCCGCCGGGCGTTGAACCGGCGCAAATATCAAACCCGTATTACGTCTTCGGCAGCCAATTCGTACGCCGTCCGATATCGCGCGCGTGCATACGTTCATAGAATCGACGTCCAGGCTAAAAATCGCCTGAATGTCCTTTCAACGCCCAACCGGGCGCGCGCGTTCCGCGTGGCGCGGCCGGTGAACCACCAGGAACTCCGCATGAGGAAATTCAATGTTCGCATCGTCTTCGCGTACGACTGGCCATTGACGCTGGCCGGTATCGAGCAGATCGCGGGCGGCGCCTGCGCGATCGAGCTCGCCGCGGTCTACCGGAGCGCGGCCGAACTGGTCGCATCGCTCGGCGGTATCGATTGCGACGTCGTGCTGGTCGACTATGCGATTCGCGGCGACGAGCAGATGGATGGCCTCGCGCTGTTCGACTGGCTGCGCCGCACGCGGCCGAACGTCGGGATCGTCGTGCTGGTCGCGAACGAGAACCCGCTGATCTTCCGGTCGATCTTCGCGATCGGCGGCGTGAGCGTCGTCAGCAAGCTCGACGAGGTCGGCCATATCGTCACGGCGATTCATTCGAGCTACAGCGGCGCGACCTACCTGTCGCCGTCCGTGCGTCGCGCGGTCGATGCGCTCGGCACGCGCGGCGACACGCCCGTGAAGCTGTCGGCGCGCGAAATCGAGGTGATTCGCCTGTATCTGTCGGGCGTGCCGATCAAGACGATCGCGCAGCGCCTGAGCAAGGGCAAGCAGACGGTCAGCGCGCAGAAGATCAGCGCGATGAAGAAGCTCGGCGCGAGCAACGACGTCGAGCTGATCCAGCGCGCGGCGGGGCTGGGGCTCGGTAGCGGCGAGGCCGCGCTGCGGGCGGGCAGCGCGGCGTGAGGGTGGGGCGGCGCGCCGTCAAGCCGGCAGCGCGAACCGCGTCACCGCGTCGCGCAGCGCCTCGGCCTGATCGCGCAGCGAATGCGCGGCTGCCGCGGCCTGTTCGACGAGTGCCGCGTTCTGCTGCGTGACCTGATCCATCTCGCCCACCGCGCGGTTGACCTGCTCGATCCCGGCGCTCTGCTCGCGCGATGCGTGGCTGATTTCGTCGAGGATCTCGTTCACGCGCCGTACCGACTGCACGATCTCGGCCATCGTCTCGCCCGCATGCGTGACGAGCGTCGCGCCGTGCTGGACCGTCTCGTTCGACGACACGATCAGCGACTTGATCTCCTTGGCCGCCGTCGCCGAGCGTTGCGCGAGCGAGCGCACTTCGGCCGCGACCACCGCGAAGCCGCGGCCCTGTTCGCCCGCGCGCGCCGCTTCCACTGCCGCGTTCAGCGCGAGGATGTTGGTCTGGAACGCGATCCCGTCGATCACGCCGATGATGTCGCCGATCTTGTGCGAGCGGTCGGTGATCTCGTTCATCGTGCGCACGACGTCGTCGACCACCGCACTGCCGCGCGTCGCGACCTGCGCGGCCTGGCCCGCGAGCGACGCGGCCTGCTCGGCGCTGTCCGCGTTCTGCTTCACGTTCGCGGTCATCTCGTCCATGCTCGACGCGGTCTGCACGAGCGCGGCCGCCTGTTGCTCGGTGCGCTGCGACAGGTCCGTGTTGCCGGATGCGATCTCGCTCGCGCCGACGTTGATGTTCTCGGTGCCCGACCGGACGCGCGACACCATGTCGATCAGCCCGCCCTGCATCGTGTGCAACGCATGCAACAGGCTGCCGCGATCGTCGTGCTTCACGCTCACGCGGGCAGTCAGGTCGCCCTGCGCGATGCGCCGAGCGGCGTCGAGCGCCGCTTCCAGCTCGCCGCCGAGGCTCGCGCGCACGCTTTTCAGCACCAGTACCATCACGGCCGTCGCGATCGCGCCGAGCACGGCCGTCATCGCGAGCCAGCGGCCGATGCTCGCAAGCACCGCCGAGCGCACGTCGTTCATGTACATGCCGGTCACCAGATACCAGTCCCACGGCGCGAAGCGCTGCACGGCGCTGGTCTTCTCCTGCGGCTTGTCCGCACCCGGTTTCGGCCACAGATATTCGACGAAGCCCTTGCCGCCTTCCGCGTTGCCGGCCTTCACGATTTCGACGAACAGGTGCTTGCCGTTCGGATCGGTGAAATTCGACACGTCCTTGCCGTTGAGCTCGGCCTTGATCGGATGCATCACGATCACCGGCTTCGAATCGTTGACCGAGATATAGCCGTCGGCGCCGTAGCGCATCGCGGCAATCGCCTCGAGCGCCTTCTGCTTCGCATCGGTTTCCGGCATCGCGTTCTGCTGCGACAGCTTGTAGTAATGGTCGGTCACGCTCGCGGCCTGTGCGACCAGCGATGCAAGCTGGTCGCGGCGGTCGGCGATCATCGACGCGCGGGTCTGCCATGCGCCCAGCCCGGCGATCACGAGCAGGCCGAGCCACAGGATGACGATCATCGAGGCGAGTTTCTGATTCAGGGAAAGATTGCGCATGGTATGAGGTCGGTCAGTCGAGGAAGCTCGCCGGGACGGCGTGACGGGGTAAGTGTCTTGACGGCGCGCGATGTGCGGCGCTGTAGGCGGGAAATCCCTTAGAAGCGGCTCGTTTCCCGATGCCCGCGACGCGGGCGCGGGCATCTATGCATATGCATAAAAGTGGCCGCTATACTGTCGGGCGATGGTGTATGCGCCACGCCCGCACGGGCCGCGGTGCGACACCGAACCAAACCAAAAGGAGGCAACGATGCGGATTCTGGTGGTAGGAGCCGGCGCGGTCGGCGGATACTTCGGCGGCCGGCTGGCCGCGGCGGGGCGCGACGTGACGTTCCTGGTGCGCGACGGCCGCGCGGCTGCGCTTGCACGCGACGGGCTGCTGATCCGCAGCCCGCGCGGCGACCTGACGCTCGCGAACGTGCAGACCGTGCGCGCGGGCGATGCAGGCGCCGGCGTCGCGCCGTTCGACCTCGTGCTGCTGAGCTGCAAGGCGTACAGCCTCGACGACGCGATTGCGTCGTTCGCGCCGTTTGTCGGCCCGCAGACGCTGATCCTGCCGATGCTCAACGGGATGCGCCACCTCGACGTGCTGCACGAGCGCTTCGGCGCCGCGCAGGTGCTCGGCGGGCTGTGCGTGATCGCGGCGACGCTCGATCGCGAGCAGCGCATCGTACACCTGAACGACACGCACGGCGTGACGTTCGGCGAGCTTGCCGGCGGCGAATCGCCCCGCGTGCGCGCGGTGGCCGACGTGCTCGGCGGCGCGGGCTTCGACGCGACGCTCAGCGACGATATCGTCGCGCGGATGTGGGAGAAGTGGGTGTTCCTCGCGACGCTTGCCGCGAGCACGTCGCTGTTTCGCGGTTCGATCGGCGACATTCTCGCGGCGCCGGACGGCCGCCGCCTGCTCGAAACGATGCTCGCCGAATGCAGCGCGATCGCCGAACACAACGGCCACCGGCCCGACTCGTCGGCCAGCGAGCGGATGCAGCGGATGGTGCTGACGCCGTCGCCGTTGACCGCGTCGATGCTGCGCGATGTCGAGAATCATGCGCGCGTCGAAGCCGATCACGTGATCGGCGACCTGCTCGCGCGGCGCGACCCGCAGGCGGCCGATGCGTTGTCGCTGCTGCGGATCGCGTACAACCACCTGAAGACGTACGAGGCGCGCACGGCGCGCGAGCACGCGGCGGCGTAAGCCGGCGCGGGCGGCCAGCGCGGGCGGCCGTCCGCGCGATTCCGCGCCGCAACAAATTTGCCGTCCGGCGCCGTTTGCGGCCGGATCGTGCAAAAAAGTATCGGAAATCAGGCGTAAAGTTGGTGGAGCCGCGCGCTCGATCGACCTACATTGCTTCCCATGCGACCGGTCCGCATCGTCGCGCGAAACCGCAGGCGGACACGCGAACGAGCCGAACAGGCCGGCCAGCGATACATGGGAATGGAGACGCCAACATGATGCACCCCGATCTCGAAGTGGTCGAAGTGCGACGCGACGAGTCGTTCAAGGTCTGGTCGCACGGCTATCCGTATCGCACGATCCGCTGGCATTTCCATCCCGAATTCGAGCTGCACCTGATCGTCGCGACGCACGGCAAGTATTTCGTCGGCGATCACATCGGCTCGTTCGGCCCCGGCCATCTCGTGCTGCTCGGCCCGAACCTGCCGCACAACTGGGTCAGCGACATGGCCGAAGGCGAAACCGTCGAGCGGCGCAATCTCGTGATCCAGTTCGATCCGTCTTTCGTGCGCCGCTGCATGGACGCGTTTCCCGAATGCCGCGACGCGCAGACGCTGCTCGACGATGCGCGGCGCGGGGTCGGCTTCGACGCGGCGACGAGCGCCGCGATCGCCCCGCTGTTCGACGCGTTGCTGACCGCGCGCGGCATGCACCGCATCGCGCTGTTCATGACGATCCTCGAGCGGCTGTGCGGCGCGGCCGAGCGCACGCTGCTCGCGAGCCCCGCATACGACCAGACCGACGTCACGCCGACGCGGCTCAGTCACGCGCTGTCGTATATCGGCAAGAACCTCGCATCCGAGCTGCGCGAATCCGATCTCGCGCAACTGACCGGGCAGAGCGTCAGCGCGTTCTCGCGTGCGTTCCATCGCCACACGGGCATGCCGTTCGTCCAGTACGTGAATCGTCTGCGGATCGAATCCGCATGCCAGATGCTGCTCGCCGACGACGCGAGCATCACCGACGTCTGTTTCCAGGCCGGCTTCAACAACGTGTCGAACTTCAACCGCCAGTTCCGCGCGGTGAAGGGGATGGCGCCGTCCGAATTCCGTGCGCTGCAGCGCCTGAACGCGCGCAGCCGCGAGCTGGCGCTGCATGCGGCGCCCACCGGTAACCCGCTGCCGCCGCGCGTGCTGACACCCGGCGCACCCGAGCTCGCGCCGCAGCCCGGATGATCGCCGGGCCGCCGCCCGCCCCGAGTTTGCTCCGTCGTTTTACCCAGCCGATCGCGTCGCTCACGTCGCGAGGGGCGCATTCATCCACGAAAAAGCCGCACACAATTCAGGAGACACCGTCATGACGCACGCATCGCCCGCTTCATCCTCCCGTCGCGCCGCCCGCCTGGCGGCCGTTGCCGCGCTCGCCGTCGCGGCCCTGCTGCCCGCCGCCGCCCACGCGGCGCCACTGCGGATCGGCATGACGTTCCAGGAGCTGAACAACCCGTATTTCGTGACGATGCAGAAGGCGCTGAACGACGCGGCCGCGTCGATCGGCGCGCAGGTCGTCGTCACCGACGCGCATCACGACGTCAGCAAGCAGGTGAGCGACGTCGAGGACATGCTGCAGAAGAAGATCGACATCCTGCTCGTGAACCCGACCGATTCGACCGGCATCCAGTCGGCGATCACGCAAGCGAAGAAGGCGGGCGCGGTGGTCGTGGCCGTCGATGCGAACGCGAACGGCCCGGTCGATTCGTTCGTAGGTTCGAAGAATTACGACGCGGGCGTGATGTCGTGCGAATACCTTGCGAAGGCGATCGGCGGCAGCGGCGAGGTCGCGATCCTCGACGGCATTCCGGTCGTGCCGATTCTCGAGCGCGTGCGCGGCTGCAAGGCCGGGCTCGCGAAATTCCCGAACGTGAAACTCGTCGACACGCAGAACGGCAAGCAGGAGCGCGCGACCGCGCTGTCGGTCACCGAAAACATGATTTCCGCGCATCCGAACCTGAAGGGCATCTTCAGCGTGAACGACGGCGGCTCGATGGGCGCGCTCGCCGCGATCGAGGGGTCCGGCAAGGACATCAAGCTGACGAGCGTCGATGGCGCGCCCGAGGCGATCGCCGCGATCCAGAAGCCGAATTCGAAGTTCGTCGAGACGACTGCGCAGTTCCCGGCCGACCAGGTGCGCATCGCGCTCGGCATCGCGATCGCGCGCAAGTGGGGCGCGACGGTGCCGAAGGCGATTCCTGTCGACGTGAAGGTCGTCGATCGCGGCAACGCGAAGGGTTTCAGCTGGTGAACGACGTGCGATGCGACGCGAAGGGCGGCGGCGTGGCCGACGCCCTTCGCACGGAGAAGCCGATGGATACGATACTCAGGCTCGGCCACATCACGAAAAGCTTTCCCGGTGTGAAGGCGCTGTCCGACATCGATCTGGAGATTGCGCGCGGCGAGATCCATGCGCTGCTCGGCGAGAACGGCGCCGGAAAATCGACGCTGATGAAGATCCTGTGCGGCATCCACCAGCCGGATGCCGGCACGATCGAGATCGACGGCGCCGCGTGCCATTTCGCGGACTATCACGACGCGGTCGCGGCCGGCGTCGGCATCGTGTTCCAGGAATTCAGCCTGATTCCGCACCTCGATGCCGTCGACAACCTGTTCCTCGGCCGCGAGTTGCGCACGCGCTGGGGGGCGCGCGATCGCAAGCGGATGCGCGCGGCGGCGGCGGCCATCTTCGCGCGGCTCGGCGTGGCGATCGATCTCGATGCGCCGATCCGTGCGCTGTCGGTCGCGCAGCAGCAGTTCGTCGAGATCGGCAAGGCGCTGTCGCTCGACGCGCGCATCCTGATCCTCGACGAACCGACCGCGACGCTCACGCCGGCCGAGGCCGAGCACCTGTTCGCGATCATGCGCGAGCTGAAGCGGCAGGGCGTCGCGATGATCTTCATCTCGCATCATCTCGACGAAATTTTCGCGGTGTGCGACCGTATCACGGTGCTGCGCGACGGCCAGTACGTCGCGACGACCGACGTCGCGCGCACCGATGTCGAGCAACTGGTGCGGATGATGGTCGGCCGCCGGATCGAAAGCAGCTTTCCGCCGAAGCCGGCGCTGCCGGCCGACGCGCCGGTCGTGCTCGACGTCCATGCGCTGCAGATCGAGCGCGACGGCCCGGTGAACAGCTTCGCGCTTCGCGCCGGCGAGATCCTCGGCTTCGCGGGGCTGGTCGGCTCGGGCCGCACGGAAACGGCGCTCGCGGTGATCGGCGCGACACGCGCGCATCGCAAGGAACTGCGCGTACGCGGCGCGGCGGCGAAGCTCGCCGATCCGGCGGACGCACTGCGCGCGGGCATCGGCCTCCTGCCGGAAAGCCGCAAGACGGAAGGGCTCGTCACGTCGTTCTCGATTCGCGACAACATCTCGCTGAACAATCTCGGCAAGTACCGGTCGATGCGCTGGCTGATCGACCGGCGCGGCGAGGCGCGTACGACGCACGACGTGATGCGGCGCGTCGGCGTGAAGGCGCCGTCGATCCACACCGAGGTCGCGACGCTGTCCGGCGGCAATCAGCAGAAGGTCGTGATCGCGCGCTGGCTGAACCATCACACGTCGGTGCTGATCTTCGACGAGCCGACGCGCGGCATCGACGTCGGCGCGAAAGCCGAAATCTACGGGCTGATGCGCGAACTCACCGCGCGCGGCTACGCCATCATCATGATCTCGTCCGAATTGCCGGAAATCGTCGGCATGTGCGATCGCGTCGCCGTGTTCCGGCAGGGCCGCATCGAGGCGACGCTCGCCGGCGACGAGATCGATCCCGACACGGTCATGACCTATGCCACGGCCGGCACGCGAGGAGCGACCCATGAACCTGCCTGATTCCTCTTCCACGCCTTCCACGACGCTCGCGGCCACGGCCGCCGATGCGCCGCCGCCCCGCGCGATGTGGGCCCGGTTGCGCCGCTCGACGCTGTTCTATCCGCTCGTGGGCCTCGTCGTCGTGTGCATCGCGATGATGGTCGCGAGCCCGAGCTTCCTGTCCGCCGCGAACCTCGAAAACGTGCTGCGCCAGGTCTCGATCAACGCGATCATCGCGGTCGGCATGACCTGCGTGATCCTGACGGGCGGCATCGACCTGTCGGTCGGATCGGTGATGGCGCTGTCGGGCACGCTCGCGGCCGGGCTGATGGTCGCGGGCGTCAACGCGGCCGCTGCGCTGGCGATCGGCATCGCGGTCGGCTTGGGCTTCGGCTTCCTGAACGGCGTGTTCGTCGCGTTCGCGGGGATGCCGCCGATCATCGTCACGCTCGCGACGATGGGCATCGCGCGCGGCCTCGCGCTGATCTACACGGGCGGCTATCCGATCGACGGGCTGCCCGACTGGGTCGCGTTCTTCGGCAGCGGCAAGGTGCTCGGCATCCAGACGCCGGTGCTGATCATGCTGGCGATCTATGCGATCGCGTGGCTGTTGCTCGACCGGATGCCGTTCGGCCGCTACGTGTACGCGATCGGCGGCAACGAGCAGGCGACGCGGCTCACCGGCGTGCGGGTCGCGCGCGTGAAGCTGATCGTCTACACGCTGGCCGGCGTCACGTCGGCACTCGCCGCGATCGTGCTGACCGGGCGTCTGATGAGCGGGCAGCCGAACGCCGGCGTGGGCTTCGAGCTCGACGCGATCGCGGCCGTCGTGATGGGCGGCACGTCGATCTCCGGCGGGCGCGGCGCGATCCTCGGCACGCTCGTCGGGGCGCTGCTGCTCGGCGTGCTCAACAACGGGCTCAACATGATCGGCGTGAACCCGTACGTGCAGAACGTGATCAAGGGCGGAATCATCCTGCTCGCGATCTACATCAGCCGCGAGCGATCGCGGTAACGATCGATCCATCGGTTATCCGAATCAATTGAAAAAGAGACAACTCATGACGACACCCGAAGCCCAGCCGCGCATGACCGCGGTCGTCTGCCACGGCCCCGAGGACTATCGCGTCGAACAGGTCGCGAAGCCGCACCCCGGGACGAACGAGCTCGTGATCCGCATCGCCGCTTGCGGCATCTGCGCGAGCGACTGCAAGTGCTATACCGGCGCCAAGATGTTCTGGGGCGGACCGAGCCCGTGGGTGAAGGCGCCGGTGATCCCCGGCCACGAATTCTTCGGCCATGTCGAAGCGCTCGGCGACGGCGCGGCCGAGCATTTCGGCGTGGCGATGGGCGATCGCGTGATCGCCGAGCAGATCGTGCCGTGCGGCAAGTGTCGCTATTGCAAGTCGGGCCAGTACTGGATGTGCGAGGTGCACAACATCTTCGGCTTCCAGCGCGAAGTCGCCGACGGCGGAATGGCCGAGTACATGCGCATTCCGCCGACCGCGATCGTCCACAAGATCCCGCTTGGCGTATCGCTCGAGGATGCGGCGATCATCGAGCCGCTGTCGTGCGCGATCCATACGGTGAACCGCGGCGACGTCCAGCTCGACGACGTCGTCGTGATCGCGGGCGCGGGCCCGCTCGGGCTGATGATGACGCAGGTCGCGCACCTGAAGACGCCGAAGAAGCTCGTCGTGATCGACCTGATCGACGAACGGCTCGAACTCGCGCGGCAGTACGGCGCCGACGTGACGATCAACCCGCGGCGCGACGATGCGCGCGAGATCGTCCGCGGTCTCACCGACGGCTACGGGTGCGACGTCTACATCGAGACGACCGGCGCGCCGGTCGGCGTGAACCAGGGGCTCGACCTGATCCGCAAGCTCGGCCGCTTCGTCGAATTCAGCGTGTTCGGCGAGGATGCGACCGTCGACTGGTCGATCATCGGCGATCGCAAGGAGCTCGACGTGCGCGGTGCGCATCTCGGGCCATACTGCTATCCGGTCGCGATCGACCTGCTCGCGCGCGGGCTCGTCACGTCGAAGGGCATCGTCACGCACGGCTTCGCGCTTGAGGACTGGGACGATGCGATCCGCGTCGCGAAATCGCCCGAATCGATCAAGGTGCTGCTGAAGCCGGCCCGCTGACGGCCGGCGCGCGCCTCACCGGAGACATCATGGAATACGTCATAGGCGTCGACATCGGCACGCAGAGCACCAAGGCGCTGGTGGTCGACCGGCGCGGCACGATCGTCGCGCGGCGCTCGGCCGGCTACCAGCCCGATACGCCGCGCCCGCTGTGGGCCGAGCAGTGGCCGCAGGTGTGGTTCGACGCGGTGCTCGACTGCATCGCCGGCTGCGTGAGCGATGCGCGTGCGCAGGGCGTGCCGGCCGATGCGATCCGTGCGGTGTGCGTGAGCAGCCTGTACGGCGGCTCGGGCATCCCGGTCGACATCGACATGCGGCCGTTGCATCCGTGCCTGATCTGGATGGACCGGCGTGCGACCGCGGAAGTCGACTGGGTCAACGAGCACGTGAATGTCGAGCGGCTGCGCGTGATCACCGGCAACGGCGTCGACAGCTACTACGGGTTCACCAAGATGCTGTGGCTGCGCGACCGGCGGCCGGACGTATGGGCGAACGTGCGCTACTTCCTGCCGCCGAACGCGTACGTGATCTACCTGCTGACCGGCGAAGTGGCGGTCGATCACAGTTCGGCCGGCAATATCGGCGGCGTGTACGACGTCGCACGCCGCGAATGGTCCGACGACGCGCTCGACATGCTCGGCATTCCGGCGACGATGATGCCGGAACGGCTGGTCGATTCGACGGACATCGTCGGCGGTCTGCTGTCGCAATGGACCGCGCAACTCGGGCTGCCGGCCGGCACGCCCGTCGTCGCGGGCGGCGTCGATGCGGCGGTGGCGACCTTCGCGGCCGGCGCGACGCGTGCCGGGCAGCACGTCGCGATGATCGGCACCAGCATGTGCTGGGGCTACGTGAACCGGCACGTCGATGCGCGGCATGGCCTCGTCAGCATGCCGCACGTGTTCGACGGGCAGCGCGACCTGTACGTGTTCGGCGGTGCGATCGCGGCCGGCGCGTCGGTGGCGTGGTTTCGCGATCAGTTCTGCCATGCGGAAGTCGATGCGGCGCGCCTGCTGCCGCACGGCGATCCGCATGCGCTGCTCGAGGAAGCGGCCGAATGTGTGCCGGCCGGCGCCGACGGCGTGCTGTTCCTGCCGTATCTGATGGGCGAGCGCAGCCCGGTGTGGGATGCGAAGGCGAGCGGCGCGTTCGTCGGGCTGAGTCTCGCGCATACGCGTGCGCATCTTTATCGTGCGGTGCTCGAAGGCGTCGCGTTCGCGTTGCGCCACAACATCGAGGCTGGCCGCCGTGGCGCGGTGACGCTGGACGATCGATTGATCGTCGTCGGCGGCGCCGCGCATTCGGCGCTGTGGATGCAGATCATCGCGGACGTGACGGGTTTCCCGGTATGGACGATCGAGCAGGACGTCGAAGCGGCGATGGGGGCTGCGCTGCTTGCGGGTGTCGGAGCAGGGCTCGTGTCGCGCGACGACGCGCAGGGCGGCTGGGTCACGCTCGTCGAGCGCGCACGGCCCGATGCCGACCGCGCGAAAACGTACGACGCGCGTTTTTCGCTGTATACGGCGCTGTATCCGGCACTCAAGCCGATCATGCACAGGCTGGGCACACCATCATGAACACACGATTCGATTTCGGCGGGTCAACGGTGCTCGTCACGGGCGCATCGAGCGGAATCGGCCGCGCGTGCGCGGTCGCGCTGGCGCACGCCGGCGCGCGCGTCGTCGCGGCGGGGCGCGACATGGCCGCGCTCGACATGCTCGCCGGCGAGATTGCGTGCGAGACGTTGCGCATGGATGTCGGCGAGGACGAACGCGCGATCGATGCCGCACTCGCTGCATACGACGCGTTCGACGGCCTGGTCAATTGCGCGGGGATCGCGTCGCTCGAACCGGCGCTCGATGTCGGCGCCGCGCATTTCGATCGCGTGATGGCCGTCAATGCGCGCGGCGCGGCGCTCGTCGCGCGGGCCGTGGCCCGAAAGATGATCGAGCGCGACGCACGCGGCGCGGCGCACGCCCGGGGCAGCATCGTCAACGTGTCGAGTCAGGCCGCGCTCGTCGGCCTGCCCGCGCATCTGAGCTATTGCGCGTCGAAGGCGGCGATGGACGCGATCACGCGCGTGCTGTGCATCGAGCTCGGGCCGCACGGCATTCGTGTGAACAGCGTGAACCCCACCGTCACGCTCACGCCGATGGCGCAGTTCGCATGGAGCGACCCGGAGAAGCGCGCGCCGATGCTGGCCGCGATTCCGCTCGGCCGATTCGCGGAGCCGGACGAAATCGTCGAACCGATCCTGTTTTTGCTGAGCGATGCGGCGTCGATGATCAGCGGCGTGTCGCTGCCGATCGACGGCGGCTATACGGCACGCTAGACCGCAGTCGCGCGAGGAGCGGGTCGCGTTCGCAAAGCGGCCGGCGCGCTAGACCGGATCCTTGCTCGGCGGTTCGTCCGGCTGCTGCGGGTTGTCGTGATGACCGGGCGGCGACGAGAACGGATCGTTTTCCGGATCGCGGTTCGGGTCGGCCGGTGGCTCGGGCGTCGGGGTCGTGTGATCGCTCATGGAGAACTCGCGCGGTGCGTGACGGCGGTGGCGCGGCGGATGCGCCTCGTCTCCGTTATAGCCAATCGGGCGCGGGTTTGCAGCGGGATTCTTGCGGCGGGTGGTCGATCGTCGCGGAAATCCGCCGATCGGCGGGGTTCGTGCGGGAACGTGCGGGCCTGCGCAATCGACGTCAGCGCAAATCCGCGGGTGTATCGACGTCGCGCAGGATGCCGGGGTCGTCGACGTCGAGCAATGTCACCGGTGCACTGGCGAGCAGCGCGCGGGCGCCCGTGTCGCCGTCGAGGGCGGCGAGCGCATCGAAATGGTGCGCGGCGAAACCGACCGGATGGCCGCGCACGCCGCGATGCGCGGGCGCGACGATCGACGCGTGGTCGGCTTCGAGCGCGCGTGCAACCGTTTCGTAAGTGGACGCCGCGATCCATGGCATGTCGCCGAGCGCGACGAGCCAGCCGCTCGCGTCGGGCGTGGTGCGGACGCCGGCCGCGAGGCTCGCGCCCATGCCGCGCAACGCGTCGGGTGCATAAACGACCTGGCAGCCGGCTTCGTTCAGCAAAATCGCAAGCTTTTCGGCGCCGGGACGCACGACGGCGATCACGTCGGCGGTGGCGGCCGCGAGACGGCGGGCGGCCGCCACCGCCACCGGCGTGCCGTCGGGAAGCCGAGCGAGCAGCTTGCTGTGCAGGCCGCTCGGGTCGAAGCGTTGACCAAGGCCGCCGGCGAGCAGGACGCCGGTGGCGAGTGACGCATAGGACATCGGCGCGAGGGGAGTGAGGCAGGTGCTGCGATTGTGCGGGAGCACACGCGGATCGGCAAGTGAGGATGTTACCGGGTCACGCGTGTCGGATCGGGAAAACCGTCATCGCGACGATACGTCGAGCATGCTTGCGTCGACAGGAGCGTAAATTGCGTGCGATTCGTTCTGCATGACAGCCCAATGGCGATCGCCGAACGAGAGATCGACGAACCGTTCGTGCGACGCCCGCAGGGCGATCGACCGGACGGCGGCATCGGAGAGCGGTATCACGGTAGCGGGCCAATGGCACGAGGACGGTTGCGGCCACGCACCGATATCGAGAGGGGCGGCCGCGGTCGTTTGGTCAGACGAATCGCCAATATGCTGGAGTCTGGCGGAAGGTGCGCCGCGGTTCGACCCACGGGGCGGGCAACGCTCACCAGAGCGTCTTGACGTGCGCGTACGCGCGGATTTTTTCGTCGCGGGTGACGAGCGGCGCGCCGAGCCGCCGCGCGGTCGCGACGATCATGCGATCGGCCGGATCCTTGTGGAACGTGCCGGGTAGATCGGTGGATTTCGCGGCGATGTCGGCATCGACCGGCACGAAGCGCATGCCGTCGATCTGCGCGACGGTGGCGAGCCATGCGTCGACATCCATCGTCAGTGCGAGGCGGTCGTTGCGCACCAGCATCGCAATTTCCCACGCGGAGATGGCGGATGCGGCGAGCGCGCCTTCGCTCCGTGCACGATCGATCGCGCTTCGCGCCTTCCTGCTGAGCGCCGGGTCGCCCGCTACCCACCACACCAATGCATGTGTATCCAGCACGATCACCGCGACGCCTCCCAATCATCTTCCGCAATCGGATCGAGAGGATTGTCGTAGCGCATGACCGAACCGCGCAATATGTCCAACGGTTGAGTTTCGCGCGAGCGATACGGCCGGATCTCGAGCGTCGGTTTGCCGTGGTCGGTGACGATCAGGCTCTCGCCCGACGCCTCGACGAGCCGGAAGTATTCGAGTGCGCGAGCCTTGAATTCGGATTTCGATACGGGAGCGTGCGGCATCATGATATGAGCATGGTCATTTGACGATGGTCATTTTAGACCCGCTTTTCGACGCGGCGCAAGCGCCGGGGCGTGACCGGCTCGTGCTACGCGTCCGCCCACTTCCTCAACAGGTTGTGATAAATCCCGGTCAATGAAATGACCACCGGATCCTTCGCCCCTTTTTCGGCGGAAAGCGCCTGAATCTGCGTATCGAG
This sequence comes from Burkholderia sp. MSMB1072, assembly GCF_001524725.1. Lineage (NCBI taxonomy): Bacteria > Pseudomonadati > Pseudomonadota > Betaproteobacteria > Burkholderiales > Burkholderiaceae > Burkholderia > Burkholderia sp. MSMB1072. The sequence continues at coordinate 11,082 of NZ_LOYC01000040.1, read as the reverse complement.
CTGAAACAGCAGCGTGCGGTCGCCATCGTCGCGCACCATGCTCTGGATCCAGAAGAACGACGCGACGCGTTCACCTCGCGTCACCGGCGTCACGTGATGCAGGCTCGACGCCGGATACAGCACGAGATCGCCCGCCGGCAGCTTCGCGCGATGCACGCCGTAGCACCTGAATTCACCAAAAACCTACGCCAAAACCTACGCCAATTATAGACAGCTAAGGGCCAGATTCGCGTGACTATAATTGATAAGCGAATGGTTAATTTTCTTGAGTTGAGGTGTAGTAATGGCAACAACATACATGCGCCGTGATCGTCTTCCGATCACGGCGGCGGACTGGAAGACTCTCCGCTCGGATCGAGAATACGCGATCGTCCGTGAGTTCGAGAACGAGCGGATCAATGTCACGGCCGAGTGGTCCGGCGCGATCAAGAACGGCGGGAGCATTCCCAAGCAGCACTGGAAGCCGTTTGTGTTGTCGGTGGTCAACATCGTCACGACCGACGGAGAAGGGCGGCTGCTGGAAAAACCATTGCGCACGCCAGATCCGACGGCGTCCCGCGAGTTCCGTAGCGAGCAAGAACTGATCGACGCCTACGAGGACATCCTGGTGCGCTACGCCGGCTGCGAATGGCTTCCATCGTCGGACGGTCAGGGTGGCCGCCGGTTCGTTGAGCGTGGGAATCTTCTGGTCCCGCCACCACCCGACGCTGTCGATGTGCGAGGCATGGATGACGAGGTCGCAGACATTGCCGGCAGCTGGTAATGCTGGTTAGGCACCAGGTCCGCCAACTGACCGAGGAGGCGGAAGCAGAGCGTCACGAATTCGAGAGAGACTGCGCCACTCGGGGCTGCACCTGCTTTCTCTCGCCACCGTGCTCATTCTGCACGCACCCCGGCAACCCGATGAACCAGAATGAGGACGAGGAGTGCTGGGAGGACGTGGAATACGAAGTATTTATCGATCCACGGGAAGGCAGTTGGTGATCGGTTCATTTTGATATAAGACCTCGTAATTCTGCGAGGTAAGCCCGGAAGGTGAATGTTACATTTGGTCAAGTCAGCATGAATTCCTCGACAACCGACGCCATGTCGGGTAATAGTCAGTGCGATATGTTGACGGGGCAGCCGAATGGATGGGAATTTTCTCAGCGTCGGCAAGCGACCGCTTGCTGAGAGTATTATTGATCGTTGCGTGAATCGAAATAGTTAATTGATTTTCAATCGAATGTATCTATGGCTGATGTAAAGAAAACTCCTTACTACAAACCGCAAAAGGGTTTGCTCAAGTCAGAATTGAAGGAGTATAAAGGCGCTCAAGGGTGCATTCCTCTTGATACTCAGAAGACTGTATCTATTGACAGGTTGGCACCTGGAGAAAAGCCGCTTCCGCCGCCTCCGCCGCCTCCCAAACCAGTTATCAAAGCACCAGAGACGCCGAAGCAGCCTCCTGCGCCGAAACAGGCTCCAAAAGCTGCCCCATCTAAAGCCGATGTTCCGCCTAAGCAGGCCGAAGCAGAGGTGTGCGAGAATCCGCCACCTTTTGATCTTCAGGATGTGCCAATTGCGATGGACAAATTGGGATGGAAGGTGTCTGCCAAACTGGCGCGCATCTGGTTCGCTAGTCCTGAGCACATTTATAACGACGATCCAAAGTCGATTCAGCCAATTGACGATAGTGACGTTACCCTCGATTGGACACTGAAGTTCGGAAGCGTTCGTCAAAAATATGATAAATTTTTGAGCGAGGATATCTATAGTGAGCGGTCGGTAGCTATAGCGAAAGAAAAGATTGCGCCATTTGTCTCGAAGCTTTTTAATGACAGAAATTCGTCGTTCAGCTTCAACACGGCGCCATTTGTGAAAAATTTACTCAAATTCCACACAGATTGGCAATTTCAATATTTGCCAATCGGCAATTGGGATACGCTCGAAAATCTCGCCCCAAATGATCTGACGGGGGCGCTGGCAAATTTCAATATCTATGCGGCCGTTGGGAATGTTGAAATATCGGCTGAAAAATATTTCAAATATGAAAAAACAACCAATTTGTATTGTCTTAATGCTGTGGCGAAAATCACGCACATATACGTCTATGTGAAGGATAATTATTCGTTTAACGGTAAGCAGTATTTGGGGCACTGGAATAAGCATGGGGTAATTATCGCGCCCGGATCGGTGCTTTTTGACTTCAGTTCGCTGAAGCGAGATTCTGATGTTGATATCTGGATGAAGGCGCTCGATAAGCCCGTGGACATACGAAAGAGTTTAATCGGGAAGTTCAAGGAGTCTGATGTTTATTTCCCAGTTCACAACGCCGATTACAACCGGTGGCGCGAGAAGCATCATCGTGGTGGCGATTTTATGATATATTCGAAGCCGGTCTATTTGAAATTGAAAAAGCCGATCGAAATTAAACTTGGTGAAATATGCAGAGTAGAGCCTTCAAACTCATTGGCATAGTCTTGGTCTTGTATATTGGGGCTGGGCTGTTCGTTCACTTTACTCGACCTGCCTTCGGGCGATGCGATTTTTATAATCGACCGGATACGTTAAATGGAGGGGTAAAAAGCATTAACGGTGTCACTTATCGTTTTCAAATGTGCGGGACGGGCGGGAACGATCAGGATGGGACGGACGATAAAATCGAGCTAAAGGTATTTGGTGGCGATGGCGAACTTTTGGCGAGAAGGTATTTTTCTGTAAATTGGTATGCTGGCAGTGCCTTTCACGAGCCCTTGGAGTATGAGGGGGATTCGGTTCGATATATTGATGTAAGCGATCAATCGAGTTACGAAAAGCACTTGACCATCCCTCCATCCAAATGGGATTGGATTCGAGCTAGGTTGCCTATTTTTAATTAAATTTTACCCTTGGATTCCAGATCGGAAATCGTAGCTTGCAATACGACGATAGCCTGACGTAGGGCGTTAAGCTGGACGGCATTTACTGATTCGCCGCTTGCTGCAAAGTGCAGTGTTGCTTGAATTCGATCTGGCCCGAGATTATGTCTGTTCGGAGGTAACCGGTCCCGACTTACCTCTACGGTGACTCGCTCGAAAATGTCACTGGTGCTTCCGCGCTCAATCTTGCATGAAGTTACGATTCCCGGTGCGGGAACATATTCGAAGACCTCGGCATTGTTCGTCATAATTCGCTCCTGACGGTTGGACGCTCAGACATTGTGCCTCGCCTGCCTTCCGATTGCTACTCACGCACGCGCATTCTCAATCAGCAATACGCAGCCTACCACGCAGGACTCGCGCCAATACTTGCTCTCTAACCTTGTCTCTGTCGCAGCGAACAGCGCGACGAAGACCGGGCAGAGAAAGCATCCTGCGCTGCGCATTACGCGCCTCTACCCGATCAGCACAATTGAACCATGACGCGAGCGCGTCACCAATTTACTGACTCAGGAGAGCACCATGCAAGCCACCCGCATCCGCCGTTCGAACAAGAAGGCCGCCCCGCAATCGATCCAACTCGATATGTTGGGTTCGGTTGACGCGTCCGCAGCAGGGATGGATCCGCAACTTGCCGAACTGCTGACGGCACTCGACGTCACCAACGTCGCCAGCCCGAGCGCTGCGCTGGTCGAGGAGGCGGCCGAGCCGATGGTCGAGGAAATCGAGGATGAGCCGGCTCTGGTTGCTGACGCAGGCGAAGTCATCGAACTTCCGGAGGCGGCCGGTTCGTCTGCCCATGCGGACGCCGAGCTGGGCGCGCTGCTCGCGGCGATCGAGCCGCCGGCTGCTGTCCAGGCCGACGCGATTCCGCTCGCAGAGATCGTTGCTCAGGTGGAGACACAGGAGCACTACGCGATGGTCGCGCCCGATGCGCCGGCGCTGCCTGCGATGACGGACGAAGAGGCTGCAAAGGAACGCTTGATCGCGGAAGAGGCGCTTGCCGATGATCTGAAGGCGCAGGTCGCCGAGAACACCGCCGATCCCGACGCGGCTGCAGCGAAGCGGGAGCGCACCCCGCGCGTCCACTACGCGAACAAGCTCGATCGGATCAAGGCCCGGCACGGTGACAACCTCGGGAACTATCTCGTGCTGGAAGTGGCCGATGCCGAGCTCGAGGGCGACGCTCTCAAGGCGAAGCAGGACGAGACGCTGGCGATCATCGACGGGATGGGCATGAAGGTGAAGAACCGTGCATCGCTCCTGATCGATTGGGTGTCGGGCAAGGCCGCGAAGCCGAACGAGATCCTGAAGCGAGCGCTCGATGTGCTGGTGGCCGACGGCAAGATCACGACCGGGGAGAACGGGAACCTCCACAAGAACCTGATCGCTAAGCCGTATTCGGTCAGCGCGGCGCGCTCGATGGGGCGCAACACGGTCACGCTGATGGAGAAGCTGAAGATGCTCATGCCGTCGGGCGAGAAGGGGGCGTTCTCGCCGAACCCGGAATCGCTGCTTCTGATGGCGGCGCTCGCGAAGCACGGCGGCTCGGGCGTGGCGCCCGAAGTTGCAGCCGCAGAGCCGGCTGGTGAAACGACCTTGGCAGAGTAAGTAAACAACAGGTGGGCTTCGGCCCCCCTGTTTCGCGCAGAACAGACGCCACGGCGCGCTGCGCCGCGAGCGGGCCACCAGCCCGCACTCATCCCATACCTGTCTACCTTCACGACGAAATAGCCCGTCGCCAACGCTACTCCGAGCGTGTCTCTACGATCCGAGTGTGCAACTTCTTGCGTCAATCCCGTAAAAACTTGCGGAAAGTCCGTCGTGCCTCACTACAATGGATATATTAGCGATGACTTACTAGCGCCGCATGCGCGTCACGACAATTCATTCATCGCAACACAACACCGAATCGAAATGACCACGACCGATTACACGAGCCAAGCGCAGGCGATTGCTGAAGCGCTCGTCGGCGTAGCTACGCCGACGAGCCTGAATTGCCCGAACGACAATTTCTACGTCTCCTTGCCTGGGCGAGATCCCGATGCCCAGATCCTGCTGCGCTTTTCTCCGTATCGCGCGAAAGACAGGCTTGTCGTAACGCCGTCGTTCAATCAGTTGGGCCAAAGCAGGCGCGGCCACATCGCTGCCGCCGGAAGCTACCTGCAAAAGAGCCAGCTTGAGCAGATCGGCTACGTCTCCGAGATTACGATCGCCCTCACCAAGTCTGCGGGGCAGGTGGCCGCCGATATCGCGCGCAGACTGCTGCCGGGCTACCTGTCGGCACTTAGCCTCGTCCGCGCTGAGCTGAAGAAGGAAGCCGACGAAGAGGCGCAGCGCGACGCCGCGATGCAGAAGTTTGCGGGCATCGTAGGCGAATGCTGGACGCCCGACAGTCGTGATAATAGGCGGCTGCATTTGCGTCGCATGAACACGCCGGCCGGCTACTCCGCGACCCTCGAGCTCCACACGAACCGAGAGTGCAGCCTCGACATTCGCTGGGTCAGTGCCGAACTGGCCGAGAAAATCCTGACGGTGCTCGCGCAGCACGGAGAGGCAAAAGAATGACTGAGCTGACGAAGGAAGCGCTCGAGCGCCAGCAGGAAATTCTCGCGGACATCGCCTTCGAGGCGGGGAATCGTTGGGCGCGCACCGACTCGACATTGTGCGGAAAGGTAATCGACGCACTGAACGGATCGCGCGGCCTGATGGACGAGTTCATCGATTGGGCGAACGAATTCGACCTGTTGTGGGAGGCAGACGAACTGGATCGAGAGGATTACATCGGCGAGCTTTGCCGATTCGCCGATCGCAAACTGACCGAACTGTTCCGAGAACACGCATGAAGAAGCTCAATGAACCGATGCGGGTCGTGGCGTGCAACGCCTGGGGTAGAGTCGCTGCCGCACTTCATCAGGAATTTGAGGTTGAGGTGTGCGACATCGGTAGGACACGGCCGCACTACCTCGGACACAACCATCGCAGCTACGTGTTCGCGCTCGCGGATGTCGGCCGGGTGATCGTCAATATGACCGACGGCACCGGCTGGTCCTGCTGGGCGTTCAAGGCAGGTTCCGCATGAGCCAACTCCCACTTGCTGCCGCTGGACTCAGGAGCTACCGCTGTAAGGGCAGATTCGGCTGGATCATGATCGGAGCGACCGACGTCGATGATGCCATGCGAGAGGCGCGCCGCAGCTGCACTGATGCGAAGGTCGCCGACCTCGAGGAGTGGAACGGAGAGCGCTACGTGCCCGTTTCGTTCGCAGACGTCCTGAAGAGCGCCATCGCTAGGTCGGGACAATAGACACATCGAAACACAACGCGGGATATACCGATGAAAGCTGCAGTTACCAGGATCCGCCTGCGTCGCGCGGAGGGGCTCACTTCGTTCCAATGGGTCGAGGTTAACTCGTGGGCCGCTGCTGATTCGCAGCTTCGGACGTGGGCGAACACGGCACCCGATTGTGGCGCCTACGACAAGTGCGACTTCGAAGTGGAGTGGGAGAACGGCGCGCAGTATGCCGGCCGCTACGACCTGAAGCACTGGAACGTCGAAAGCCCCGATCTGGCCGGCCACGTTCGCGGCAACGCCTACTTCTACACCGCGCGTCACCAGCCGTCGCACATGACGCGGGCCGGCTATGCAGCGTTCCTGGCGGGTCACCCGTCGATCGCCGAGAAATACGAACGCCTGCTGCAGTGGTGCGATCTCGGCGCTGGCGCGCACCCGGCCAAACTGTTCTGAGAGGAAGACACGATGTTCTGGATCGTTACGAAAGACCACTTCGGAGACGGGCAGGTTGGCACTGGTCGATACACAACCATGGATTCGATCGTTGCCATCCGCGACCCGAAGCTTCGACAGGAAGCGACGGATCGCTTTGTTGCTGAGCACCCTGAATTCAACGACGAGTTCCAACTGCTCGACGATGACCGCAACGTTTGCTACACGGGCCGCTGTTTGGCACTCGATGACGCCGATCAGGATGCGGCATTTGAACCGCTCGATTGGGCGATGCCGCACGCGGGCTGCACGATCATGCAATACCGTAAGGTAGGCGCGACCAAATGGGAGGATCTGTAATGCGAGTCCTCAACGCACTGCGCGACTACCTGGCGCAGTCCAAAAGCATCGCGATCCTCCAAGACGCCCAACCCGCAGCCGATGAGCTGAAGGCTGCCTATCTGGAATTGCAGTTCGCGGACGACAAGCTGCTCCATGCCGCGCGCAGGGCCTACACCGACGATAGCGACGACATCGAAATCAACGATGGCGCGATCGTCTCGCCAGCACCCGATGGCAAATGGATCCAGGCATGGGTCTGGATGCCGAACGATGACGACGCATGCAGAGAGTGCGGCGAGGACAGCACGGGCGGAGAAGGATACGACGGGCTGTGCGGCAACTGTGCAGATCGCGCATTCGGCGAGAACGGGGCCGACTGACATGGCGTGCCTCACCAATTACGCGATTCAGTGCCGCGATATCACGAGCGGCGAGACGGGCGACTTCCTGTTCGACACCGACCACTGGCAGCGCACGGGCGAATTCAAAGCGATCTCCCCGGTGTTCAAGGGGCTCGCCGAGTTGTTCGAATGGGACGACCAGAATGGCCGGCGCCGCGGGCCGTGCTATCTCGAGCAGATCGAGGAGGGGGCATGCGATTGAAGAAATGCCGGAAAGGACATCGCATGGTGCCGCGCGTGCGACTTCATCAGGACGGGCGAGTCACGCTGTCAGGGATTCAGTGGAGTGATTTTCGCTCGCTTATGACGGCTGCAAGCCTTCACCACTACGACACCGAAAAGGACATCGCGAGCCAGGCTGCAGATGTGGAGAAACGCGCACAGGCGGACGTCCAGTTCGGGGAAGTGATCCGGGCAAACCACGCGGACAACGTGATGTGGGCATCGCGCATTCGCGGGGTCATCAAGATGGTCGAAGACGAGATTGCGCGGAATTGCGGTGCGCCGCGGGAGCCGATCAAGCCCATCACACAGCTTGCCCCGTGGGAGGTCGCGCAGCGCCGCAAGAAGGCCGAGAGCGACGCCAAGTTCCGGAAGTGGTTGAACGAGAAATTCAAGAATCGAAGAGAGCCAAATGCACCTGACCAAACGTGAGCGCCAGTTGCTCAACAGCCGTATCTCCGCGAGGCAGAGGGTGTCGATCGCGCGGAATCACGACGCCTTAAAGGGCGCGTATTACGAGATTCGCGGTAATCGCCCTGTCGTAGTGTTGCGTGACGAAGTGGATCAGCACGGCAAAGGGCTGTTCAAGGGAAAGTGCAATCGCAGCGCATGCGACGCGCGCGGGGAAGGCATCGTCTGGTGGAACCGGTCGACGCGTGCCTACTACTGCGAATGGTGCAAGCGTGCCATCGACGCATGGGTCGACAGGGACTATGGCCCGTGCTTCGAGAAGTATCCGCACGTCGCTGATGGTGTTCCGCAGGCCGATCCCGAGAATTGACCATGTCGCAACGAACACGAACAGCACAATGAAAGCAATCCTCGTCAAACCAAACGGACCTAAGCCGACGCCGGCTGGCGAGCGGACATTTGGCTCGCATGTCGAACCGAATTTCGATATGGCGTCGTTCCTCGAGAACGAATTCAACAGTCATGGCTTCGAGGCCGTCATATCCACGTTACCTGATGAATCGGTCGAAAGCCTTACGCGCCGGTTTGTTGAGCTTCAACGCGCATGCGTCTCAGTTGTCCGCGCCCAACAGCGACAGGAGTTAGACGCCGCCGTTCGAGAACTTGGCAGGCTGATCAATAAAGGGGCAACGACGTGAAGACGGAAGACATCAGTGTGACGGCGAACGAGGTTCGCGCGGGCGATCGGATCATCATGCGCCCGACATGGCCGGATGGCCGTCTTGTGGTCGATGTGTCGCACGGGACGCGCGACCATCAGCTCCGCATCACATTCGAGGGCGACGACGAAGCGACCGCGTTCTACAGCGTGGCCGAGCATGTCGTCGTCCGACGTGTTATCGGCGGCGAAGTCACGGTGCCCGAGGGATTCCGCGTTGTCACGAAGGAAGAGTTTTTCGCGGCGCTCTACGCTGATCCGCGCGACATCATGCCGTGCATCCAGCACAGCCCCTTCTACACCACGTGGGAATTCAGAAGCCGCGAAGTATGGGGCTGGTCGGCGCCTGGCTGGAAGAACCCGCGCGACGAGAGCATTTTCGCGCTCAAGCAATAGCACTGCAATCAAAGGAAGAAGGATGGCGAACCACCCCGAATTCGATTTGACTCAGGCGCCCGCTGGCCGCGTCGTGGCAATCCAAATTCTGCCGGTCACCTTGAAAGGCGATAGCGCGGAGGGGCAGAGTGAAGGCGCAGACCACAGCACCGACCTGTATGGCGTCTATTACCGCATTGAAGATCGCACGGCTCAATGGTGCCTTGATTGTCCGACCGAGCGGGAGGCGGCGGCATTGGCGCGTAGCCTCTGCAAGAAATACGGCGTGCCGCTCGAACCCTACCCGTGGCAGGCGCGACTGCTCGCCGCAGCGTGAGAGAAGTATCCGCGATCGGTCCAGGTGACGATCGCGAGAATAGAACCATCGAAACACAACGAGATTGAACCATGAGCGTCATTCAAGCCGCGCTGCGGGAAGCCGACAAGCCCATCCACTCGGGAGCGGGGTTCCTGTTCCGCATCGAGACGAAGACCGGAAAGTCGTATCGCGCCGGCGTCTACAGTGACGAGAAGTCGGTGAAGGAATCGGGTGTCGTTCGCCTCGATTTGTGGCCGCTCGAGCCTGTGGAAGGTAAGGACGACGGCCCGATCGGCCGCCAACTCTTCCTCGCAGAGGACGCGATCGAATCTGTCGAAATTGAGTGGTGAGCCATGAACGAGAACATTACCGAGTTCAACAACGCGCAAGCAGATGGCGAGGGGTGGGGCATTTTCGACTGCGTGGGTAGTGATAACGGCCGGTGGCAGCTCCAGAGAATCGACGAGGACGAGGTGTTCCTGGACGACGACTCTGCGTGGAAATTCGTAACCGACAAGGCCCGCGAGGGAAGTGCCTATCACCGATCCGCAATCGAGTTCGTGCGGGACAACAACCCGGACGAGTATCAAGCGATCCGCACAGCAACGGGCTTTGAACTGGAGGCAGTAGCATGACCGAGAGCATTCTCACCATCCGTCGCACGCTCGAGCGAATCCGCGTCCTCGCGCTGAACAATGAGTTCTCCGGGCAGCCGGCGTATGAGGTCGTCGTTGACGGCAAGCCCTGCCACTGCGCGGTAGGAGCGCTGCTGCATCCCGAAACGCTTTACGACATCGTGCGGATCGGCTCGAACCACGAATATATCGGAGAAGTCCTCTCGAAACTGAAGGTGGCCGATCCGATCGAACTGACAGGTCTGGATCTTCACCGACTGGCGCCGCTCCAGAGTCGACATGACTATCATCATTCGGTCCGAAAGGATATCGACGACGCCGAAGTTCGCGAGCTAGCCAATCGTGACGTATTGCAGTGGGTAACACACGAACTTGCCACGCTGTTCTAAAGAAAAAGGGGAGCCGACTGGCTCCCCTTTTTGTTGCTGCGCGCTTCCACGGCGATGCTGGCGCACGATAGGCGAAGCGACTGCCTACCGTGTGCACTATCGACGTATGGTCAGTGCTTGCTGCGAATCTTTGCGAGGCGCTGAATCGCTTCAAGCTGGGCCATCGCGGTCGCAAGCTCAGACTGTGCTTTCGCGAGGTCGAGATCCGACTTCGCGTTCTGCAGCGTTTCCTCGGCACGCTTGCGCGCTTCCTCGGCTTTCGCCGCATCGAGGTCCTTGCCGCGGATCGCGGTATCGGCGAGCACCGTCACGGCGCCCGGCTGCACTTCGAGAATGCCGCCCGCGACGAACACGAATTCGTCGTTGCCGCCCTCGACTTCGATGCGCACCGCACCCGGACGAATCCGGGTGATGAGCGGCGTGTGGCCCGGCAGAATGCCCAGCTCACCCGTTTCGCCCGGCAGCGCGACGAATTTCGCCTCGCCCGAGAAGATCTGCTCTTCCGCGCTGACGACGTCTACTTTGATGGTTGCCATATCAGCCCCTTACTGGATCTTCTTGGCCTTCTCGAAGGCTTCGTCGATCGTGCCGACCATGTAGAACGCCTGTTCCGGCAGGTGGTCGCACTCGCCGTCGACGATCAT
>NZ_LOYC01000039.1:0-55667 GCF_001524725.1 Burkholderia sp. MSMB1072 | reverse complement strand
GGCCGATATCGGCCCCTGCGACGCGATGAGCCGATTTCGCGTCACCTACGACGGGCCCGCGCTCGAATCGTCCGAGATGGACGTGCGCGAACTCGCGCCCGCGCTGCTCGCCTTCGGCGATTTGCTCGATGCGTCGACGCGCGCGCTGTGCGGCGATCAGGTCCGGCCGCAGGTGAACGTGCGCGGCAGCTTCAAGACCGGCAGCTTCGGCATCGACTTCGCGCTCGCGACCTGCTGAGCGGCAACGAAGGCACGGCGCTCGCCAATGCGGTCACGATCCTGACCGCGCTCGGCATCGCCGCGCCAAGAGCGAGGAGCGGGCTTTTCGCGGTCCTCAAATGGCTGCGCGGACGCGAGATCACCCAAGTGCGAATGCAGGACCACACCGCGGTGCTGCACGTCGACGGCGACGCCCTCGAAATCGATCTGCCCGTGCTCACGCTGCTGCGCGACGTCCGCGTTCGCCATGCAACCGCGCAAGTGCTTGCGCCGCTCGCGCGCGACGGCATCGAGATGTTCGCGGCCGGCACCGACACGGAGGTGTACGAGACGGTCACCCGCGACGAGATGGCATGGTTTCACGCGCCCGAGCCAACCGCTGCGCTCCTGCTCGACGAGCATCGCAAGATGGCGTTCTCGATCGTGTCGCTTGCGTTCAAGGACGACAACAAATGGCGGCTGTACGACGGCACGTCGACGATTCACGCGACGATCACGGATGCCGGCTTCCTGTCGCGCGTGAACAACAGCCAGATCAGTTTCAGCAAGGGGGACGTGCTCCTGTGCAATGTCCGTATGCAGCAGTGGCAAACTTCGGACGGGGCAAAAACCGAGTATGAGGTCACGGATGTCCTCGAACATCGCCCGGCCGGCCCGCAGATTCCGTTGCCGGGCCTGTGATCCACGTCGAAGCCTCGCGCGCGACGCAACCGCTCACCACTCATGAAACCGGCGATCCATCTGCGTACTGCCTCCCGGGAAGACCTCCCGTTCCTGCTGATGCTCCGTCGGCTCACGATGACCGAGCACCTGCAGCGCGTCGGCGCGCCGACCGACGATGAAGCGCACGACCGGCGCATCCGCGCGAACTTCGACGACGCGATGATCGTCTGCGAAGGCGCCGACGCCATCGGCCTGCTGAAGGTGACGCGCGCGGCCGGCGAATGGCACGTCCATCAGATCCAGATCCATCCCGCGCGCCAGCGGCAGGGAATCGGCGAAGCCGTACTGCACGCGCTGCTGACCGACGCCACGCATGCGCGCGTGCCGGTATCGCTCAGCGTGCTGCACGGCAACCCGGCACGGCGGCTCTACGAGCGGCTCGGCTTTCGCGTCGCATCGGAAACCGACACGAGCGCGAACATGATCTGGCGCGCGTGACGCCCCGTGCTTCGACGCCGTCGCATTATTGCGTGATCTTCGCGTCCTTCAGCAGATTGCCGATCATCTGCGCACTCGCCTTCTCGGCCGCGATCGCCTGCAACTGCTGCCGAAGCGTCGGCTTCACGGTTTCGAAACCCGGCACCTGCGTCGGCCGCTTCGCATCCAGCTTCACGATCGCCCGCACGCCATCGACCGGAATCGAATCCTTCGTCACCGCGCCGACCGTCAGTTTCTCGAGCGCCTGCGCGACCGGCAGCGGCAACCCGGCCGTCCTGCCTTCCGCTGCCGGCGTGTTGAAGCTCACCCACGGCAGCTCGCCGCCGGTATCCCGGCTCGGCGCCATGCTGTACTGGCGCGCCAGCCCGTCGAACGACTTGCCCGCTTTCAGCTCGCTCAGCACGGTCGCCGCCGCGACCGGATCCTTGACGACGATCACGCGCGGCTTGTATTCGTTCTTGCCGAGCGCGGCGACGAGCTCGTCGTAGCGGGCCTTGACCTGCTCGTCGGTCACCGGTTCCGGCTTCACGTTGTCGCGCAGGTACAGTTGCACCTCGGCCGTCACCTTCGCCTGCTGCATCGCCGCCTTGACCTCGGGCTTGTCCGCGTAGTTCGCCTTTTCGGCCGCCTGCTGAACCAGCACGCGCGTGATCAACTGGTTCTTGATCGCCTGACGGATCTGCGGCGAATCGGGCTGCCCGGACGCGCGCAGCAGCGTATCGACGTCGGTCTGCGTGATCGGCGTGCCGTTGACGGTCGCGACGGTCGCCGCCGTCTGTGCGTGAGCAGGGCCGCCCAGTGCGCCGGCCAGCGCGACGATCGTCAACAGGCGGTACGGTGTCGTTTTCATTTTCATCGGGTTGTCGCTTCGAGCATAAGAAGCGCGGCAGGCAGCCGCCGCGCCCGTTCATCGGACACGCCCGCGCAGCATCCGCGGGTGCCGCCGTCATTGTGCACGGAACCGCATTGGTGCGTCGGGAGGTTGAGCCGGCCGACGCGGCGCGGCGCGCATCGCGCGCACCGTCGATTGCATGCGCATTGGGCAACAATCCCGCAAGAAAGTCGATCTATTCGCGACTTCGCGCGTGTACGGCCGCCGCTCGACGCGGCCGCACGTTCAGCCCGTCACGGCGTCCACCGATACACGGTGATGCTGTTCCCCTTCACGTTGTTCTTCATCACCACGTACTCGCCGTTGGACCGACGGTATGCCCGGATGCTGTACATCGCATCGATCGCGCTGCTGGTGTCGACGGTCGCGGGGCTCGTGTTGACCAGCGTCGTATCGAGATTGCCGGTGGTCAGATTGAACGCGTCGACGTTCGGCCACAGCGGCCCGCTGCTGCTGAACCAGTAGCCGACGAACAGGTGGTTGCCCACCGCGTCGATCGACTTCGCGCCGCTGTGCGGCAGCGTGATCACCGGGTCCGGCTTCGTCGTATTGCCCGCGCGCCAGCCGTGATACACCTCGATGCGCGTGCCGATCGACGTCCAGTCGTTGCTGCCGAGCGCGCCCTGCGCGAGCACCATCGTGTCGCTGTCCGCGAGATAGACGATGCGCGTGAGCGGCTGGATGCTGGCCGGAATGCGGGTCGCGACGCCCGGCCCCCACGACGGCTTGCCGTTCGCGTCGAAGCCGGTCAGCGGGTAATGCGTGATCGCGCCGGTCTTGTCGAGGCCGGCCCATACGCCGCCCTGGCTGTCGAGGCTGAAGCCGCCCGTCACGCGCTGCGTCGTGTTGAACGCCGGGCCCGGAATCGAGCCGTCCGGAATCGCGACGTAACCGTTCGCCGCGTCGAAGTGATAGAAGTAGAAGATCGGTGGATTCTGGCCGGCCGCGACGAGGATCCGGTTCGCGCCGACCGACGTGAGCAAGCCGAAGTGTTCGTCGCGCTGCGTATCGCTCATGTTGATGCGCGGGTCCGACGGATACGTGAACGGATCGACGGTGTTCGCGACGAACTTGCCGCCCGCGCTGCCGCTGTATACGTGCGTGCTGCCGTAGAACAGCGCGCCGTCCGTGACCGGGTCCGGCGCGGCGATGCCTTCGAAGTTCAGCGACTGCAGCGTCCAGCGCAGATTGCCGCCGCTGCCGTACGCATGAATGTCGGTCGCGCCGTTGCGGCCGAGATCCCAGCTGCCGCCCCACGGGTTGTTGAGCACATAGAGGTTGCCGCCGCTGTCCTTGCCGATCCCGACGATGCGCGTGAAGCGTTGCGGGCCGACCTGCCCCTTGATGCCCGTCGTCGTGTCGAGATAGCCGCCGCGTACGCCGAACGTGCCGGCCAGCGCGGGCCGGCCCGAGATCGAATAACGCTTGATGTTCTGGTCGGGGCCTTCGTCGCCCACCAGCAGTTGCCCGGCCGCCGCATCGACATACAGCGCCGACGGGTGCGAGCCAGCCGGCATCCGGATCGTATTCAGCAACGCGCCGGCCGGGCTGAAGCCGACGATCGAGCCCGCATTCTTCTGCGCGACCCACACGTTGCCTGCGCCGTCCACCGCGAGCGCACCCGGCGCCGACACGCCGATGTCCCGCTGCCACACGCCATCGGTGGTGAACACGCGCACCCGATTGCCGTAGAAGTCGCTCGCATAGAGCAGCGAGCCGGCCGTCGCGAGCCCGGTGACGACATCGATACGCGGCTGGTTGGTCGCCGCGCTGATCTGGATCACGCGGTCGCGATACTTCGTCGCGCGGTTGTAGCGCCCCACCGCGCCGCTGCCGTATGTCTTGCCGGGCTGCAGCGCGACGAACAGCGACGTCGCGTTGCCGGTGATCGCGCTGCCCTGGAATTCCGAATGCGCGCCGATCGAGCCCATGCTCTTGCCGTTCTGGTAGATCGCGACGCCGCCTTCATCCTCGTCCCACATCGACGCCGTGTAGATCACGCCTTCGGGCGCGACCCACATCGAACGTGCGACGTTGCCGACGTGGGCGGCGAGCGTGCCGTAGGTATTGGCGATCCAGTCGGTGGTATTGCCCGCGTATCCGGCCGGCGCGATCGTGGCAATCGCGGCGGCGAGCAGCGCGGCCTGAATCGGTTTTCGGGCGACCATGGCGGATGCTCTCCTGAATGGTGGCGTCATGCACATGAAGGAACGGCCGGATGGCTTGAAAACCGGTCACACGTAAATACTTCCGCTGAATCATCCGGCCCGGTCGGTATTACATCGGGGCGCGCATTCGCTACTCGGCCACGCCGAGCATAACTTCATATAAATCGAAAAAAATTGCGGACCGCCCGAACAGGCGTGTGTCGCCGATGCAGTGAATGTTCACTTACCGGCACGATTCGAAATCGGGAAAATCCGGTTTTTGCCCGCAGGAATAACGCCGCCGAGTCGGGTGCGACGTATCGATACGGCAAAGGCGGATAGAACGGGGGTTGATTCGGCGAATCGGGTAAATCGCCGGATGCGGTCGAGGGAATGACCGGCGGAGCGTGTCGCGCGCCGGCCGGAATCCATGTCGAATCCCGGCCGGCTCACATCAGTTACCAGGCGAGGACATCATGCGGACGTCGCCGTCTCCCGCACTTGCGCCTGCTCGAGCCCGGCGTCGCCATCCGAATCCGCGTCGTCGCGCGGCTCGCCAAGCTGCCCTTCCCACTTGGCGACCACCGCCGCCGCGATCGAATTGCCGACGGCGTTGGTGGCCGAGCGCCCCATGTCGAGGAACATGTCGACGCCCATGATCAGCAGCAATCCGGCTTCGGGCAGGTTGAACTGGTTGAGCGTCGCCGCGATCACGACCAGCGACGCGCGCGGCACGCCCGCCATCCCCTTCGACGTCACCATCAGCATCAGCAGCATCGTGATCTGCGTGCCGAGCGGCAGATGGATGCCGTACACCTGCGCGATGAACAGCACCGCGAACGTGCAGTACATCATCGAGCCGTCGAGGTTGAACGAATAGCCGATCGGCAGCACGAAGCTCGAGATCTTGCGGTTCACGCCGAAGCGGTCGAGCGCGTCCAGCAGCTTCGGATACGCGGCCTCCGAGCTGGCCGTCGCGAACGACAGCAGGAACGGCTCGCGGATCAGCCGCAGCAGCGTGAACGCACGCTTGCCGAGGAACGTCACGCCGGCCAGCGTCAGCACGGCCCACAGCAGCGCGAGCGCCAGATAGAAGCTCGCCATGAACTTCGCGAACGTGAGCAGGATGCCGAGCCCTTCGGTCGTGATCGTCGACGCCAGCGCCGCGAACACCGCGACCGGCGCGAA
Source organism: Burkholderia sp. MSMB1072 (assembly GCF_001524725.1). Taxonomy (NCBI): domain Bacteria; kingdom Pseudomonadati; phylum Pseudomonadota; class Betaproteobacteria; order Burkholderiales; family Burkholderiaceae; genus Burkholderia; species Burkholderia sp. MSMB1072. The sequence continues at coordinate 50,060 of NZ_LOYC01000039.1, read as the reverse complement.
CCCCATCACCGCACCCGTCACCTTCAGCATCACCTGCGCGAGATCGTCGATCACGGCGGTCAGGCGCTTGCCCGCTTCGCCGAGCGCGGACAGCGCGGTGCCGAAGAAGATCGAGAACACGACGATCTGCAGGATTTCGTTGTTCGCCATCGCCTCGGCGATCGACTTCGGCACCAGATGCACCACGAAATCCTTCAGCGTGAACGCGCCCGTCTTCAGGTTGAGCGCCGCATCGGACGGCGGCAGCGGCAGGCTCAGGTGGCTGCCCGGCTGCAGAAGCGTCGCGGTCAGCAGGCCGAGCAGCAGCGACGTGAACGACGCGATGAAGAACCAGCCGAACGCCTTGACGCCCACGCGGCCCACCGCGCTGCCGTCGCCCATCTGCGCGATGCCGACGGTCAGCGTCGCGAATACCAGCGGCGCGATGATCATCTTGATCAGGCGCAGAAACACATCGGACAGCAACGACACGTAACCGGCGACCTCCTTCGCCATCTTCGGGTCGGGAAACGCGCTGTGGCAAGCGTAACCCACGGCGATACCAAGAATCATCGCGACAACGATGTACTTGGTAATGTTGTGCTTCTTTTTCATTAGTGATCCAAATTACAAAGCATGTGTTGCCAACGGCTGGCCAATCATTCGCGTCCGGCTGCGAATCGAAACCCGTGTCGCCATGCGGGCGACCTGTCCACTTCGGGCGGTCGCCAGGGCGAACAGGGGGGGGGCATTCTAACGCAAATGGTGCGCCGGCTTTCAAATCTGAAAGCGACATCGGTTGATTTGCGTCGTGATGTCGCCGCGAAAGGGCTTGTGTCGCGGTCCGGCCCGCTTTCCGCGCGGCCGGATGCCGGCAATTTCACGTTGCGGGGAAGGGCCGGTCGGGATCATCGTGCCGGTCGCGATCGCGAGAGATCGTCACGCACCAGGCGACACGATCCAGCGATCGCGACACATTCGCACAAAGATGCGCAGACCTCGACACTACGTCACGTAAACGATCTGTAATATTTGGAAATGATTCGCGTTGCCGCCATGTCTTGACGTCGACACGCAATCTCGAGCCGGAGACGCGGCATCGCGTTCGCGTCATTGCTTCCGTTCCATCAGGTCGAGTCCTTCATTTCATCAGTAATCCTTTTAAATGAAGGGCGGAGAAAAAGCCGCATCGTGATGAACATTCTGTACACCAACTTCCACGGCGATTATGGCGGCGGCCAGGACACCTACGTTCGCGATCTCGCCGTCGCGATGAGTCGCCATCACCGCGTGACCGTGGCGTCGCCGCAAGGCAGCCGCCTGTCGAGACTGTTGAAGGACAGCCCCGACGTGCGCATCTTCGACATGGAATTCAAGCCACGCTGGAACCGGCTGTGCCGGGAGATCCTGCGGCTGCATCGATTGATCGTCACGGAGCGCTTTGACGTGATCCACGTGAACGGGTCCGCCGATCACCGGCAGGTGATGCTGGCGCTGCTCGCGTGCAGGTATCGGCCCGCGGTCGTGCTGACCAAGCACAACACCTATCGCGCCGACAGCTTCGGCAATCACTTGCGCGCGCGGCTGGCGACCGACCATACGATCGCGGTCAGCGACTACGTCGCGAGCATGCTCGCGCTGCGCTCGCCGTACGGCAACGTCACGGTCGTCAAGCACGGCGTACGCCGGCCGGCCGCCGAACGACTCGCGGCCGACGAGATCCGCCGCCGCAAGATCGCGCTGTTCGGCGCGGCCGGCGCGGATGCGATCGTGCTGGGCAGCAGCGCCGGCACCGCGCCCGAAAAAGGCTGGATGGACCTGATCGCCGCGCTCGGCCGCCTGCCGGAAACCGAGCGCGAGCGGTTTCGCGTGCTGCTGGTCGGCGCGGAGCCGTCCGGCGAGCAGCGCGAGCAACTCGCGCGGCACGGCATGGCGTCGCGCACCGCGTTCACCGGACGGCTCGACGATGTGCGGGTGCCGTTCTCGATCATCGACGTGTCGTTCGTGCTGTCGTACCACGAGAGCCTGTCGTATGCGTGCCGCGAAGCGATGTCGCTCGGCTGTCCCGCAATCGTGACGCGCGTGGGCGGGCTGCCCGAGAACGTCGAACCGGGCGTGGACGGCTGGGTCGTCCCGCCGCGCGAGCCCGCGGCGATCGAAGCGATCCTGCGCGCGATCGTGCAGGAACCCGGCTGCGTGCGTGCGATGGGGCGCAGCGCGCGGCTGAAAGGCAAGCGCGAATTCTCGTTCGACGCGTTCGTCGACGCGACCTTGTCCGTCTATCACAAATCGATTCGACACAACCCGTCCCGCTGGCTGACCGCCTTGAGATCGACGAAATGGCAATGAATATCTGGAAGAAGTACTGGGACCTGCGCACGCAGGAATGTCCGTGCGACGTGCACTTCGTCGAATGGCTGGAATCCGTGCGCCTCAAGGGCATCCGCATCTATCACTTCGGTACCGGCGGACACCACCATGTCGGCGTCGAATGCGCGCGGCCGCATCTGAACAACACCGTCTTCGGCGTGACGGCGTCGCCGAAGGAATACAAGTCGTATGTCGATCTCGTCACGCGGCAACCCGAGGTGAGCAAGACCTACCTCGCGTATTTCGGCGACATCTATACGAGCAATTCGAGCCTGCTGCCGACGTTCGACGCCGTCACGCTGTTTCATCTGTGCGAGTTCCGCGACGAAACGAACAGCCGCTACGGCGCGAAGACCGACGAAGCGGTGCTCGACCTGTTCGCACGTCATACCGCGCCCAATGGCCACTTGCTGTTCTACAAGGGCTCGTCGGCCTACCGGAAGGCCGAGCCGATCATCGCGCAGTGGGCCGCTCGTGCCGATTTCACCGAGGTCGGCGACTTCAAGACCCTGCGGATTTTCCGCAAGGCCGCGTAACCCCGCTTTCCTGCGATCCGCCTGATGCTTGCGCACACCCCACGCTATCCGATCCTGATGTATCACCAGATCCGCCCGCTGCCGCCGCCGACCGACCGGCTGCGCAGCCTGAGCGTCGCGCCCGACGCATTCCGCCGCCAGATGACGCTGTTCAAGCGGCTCGGCTACCGCGGCCTGAGCGTGCGCGAACTGCAGCCGTACCTGCGCGGGGAGCGGCAGGGCAAGGTCTTCGGCATTTCGTTCGACGACGGCTTTCTCAACGTGCTGACGCATGCGATGCCCGTGCTGGACGCGCTCGGGTTCACCGCGACCTGCTATTTCGTCGCCGGCCGGTTCGGCGGTGCGAACGACTGGGACGCGGGTGCGCCGACCGCGCGCTCGCCGCTGATGACGTGCGCGGACATGCTCGCGTGGCGCGATCACGGCCACGAAATCGGCTCGCATACGCTCGATCACGTCGCGCTGTCGCATGTGTCTGCACCTGTCTCGGCGTTTCAGTTGACCGAATCGAAGCGGCAACTCGAAATGCTGAGCGGCCAATGCGTCGAATCGTTCTGTTATCCGTACGGCGATCTCGACGCACGCGTGCGCGATCAGGTCATCGCTGCCGGTTACGACAATGCGACGACGACCCGGCGCGGATGCGCAGGCGCGGCCGACGATCCGTTTCTGTTGCCGCGGATTCCGGTGGCGGGCGGGGTCGGGGCGGTGAGGCTGTGGTTCAAGTGTGTGAAGGGGCGGGTGGGCGCGCTCGGGTAGCATGCGCCGTTGCCGGTGTGCGGGCCCAACCATCGCCCGTCCACCGACACGCCGACACCCGTCCGTGCAGCGCCGACACATGGACGCGCCACCGCACGATCGAGCCGGCGATCGGAACACCGACGCCGCGGATGGCGCACGCGCATGCTGCGTCAGGTACGCCAGCGCATCATCGATCTTCAGATGCATGCGACGCATGAATCTACGACGTGCGACCCTCCCCCGGCCCGCCCTTTGCGGTCGTGGTGGCCGTAACGAAAAATGCGTTCATCCGACGAATCTGGTCGGCCTGTGGCCGGCTGTCGATCGGGCGTTCGAATCGCGATGGTTCGCGGGCGGGCGCGGATCCGACATCACGATCGCGCTTACACATGCGCCAGACGTTTCCGGACGCCGACGAACGCCGCGCCGGCCAGCACGATCGAGCCGCCGTAGAACAGCAACGCCGTGATATCCGTTCCCAGCCGGGAGAACACGAATCCGACAGCCAGCATGCCCAACCCGAGGCCGGTGCGTTCCGCGACGTACGACACGCCGATCACGCGATCCCGCGATGCCGACGGTGTCGATTGCAGCAGCGAGTAGTAGACGGTTTCCGTTGCGGCGTCGAACATGCCGGCCAGCCATGCAAAAGCCAGCATGCCGGACATCGCGCGCACCTCGAACACGCCGAGAAAGCATGCGAACGTCAAGATCAATAGAGCAATGAAATACGGCTCGAGCGGCCGACGACGTCGCTCGAGGCGTTCGAGCACGCGCGGCGTCGACGCGGCAGACATCAGCCGCCCGATGCCCCAAGCCGCCATCAGCCAGCCGTACAGCAACGCGGGATGCTGCTCATCGAACAATTGCGACCGGATCGGAAAGCCGACGTTGTGCGTACCGGAGCCGAACGCTTCGATGAAACGCGCACCGATCACCAGCATCGCGACCGCCGACAGCGCGCGCGCCGCCCGCGGCAATATCCCCTGGCCGGACGATGTCGAGTCGGCAAGCGGCTGCCGGCGCGGCATGCCGCCCACCAGCATCAGAAACGACCCGGCGGAAATCGCAAACGTGATCGAATCGATCAGGAATACGCTCTTGTAGCTCAGGTACTGCGTGACGACGGAGGCGATCAGGCTGCCGCCGACCACCGACACGCCGTCGGTCGCGCTCAGGATCGCGTTGAAGCGATGCCGCCCTTCCTGCCCGACCATGTCCGGCACCTCCGACATGATCGAAACGCGGTACATGCCCTGGAACAGGCCGATGAAGAACGGCGCGACGTAGATGAGCGCCGTATCCGCCGCACGTGACGAAACGGCCAGCACACCGATCGCCAGTGCACTGCCGGCTTCCGCCGAGAAAATGACGGTGCGTCGCGAAAACCGGCCCAGCCTCGGCACTGCGGCACCTCCGGCGACCGCGCCGAGCAGCCGCGACGCCATCGTCAGTCCGAGCAGTGCGGCCGATCCCGTGACCTCGAGCGCGTACGTCGCCAGCACGATGCCGATCATCGTCGAACTGATGTCGGAGATCGTCTTGAACGACAGCCACGCGTATAGCTGCGCCAGCGATGTCGAAGCGCGCTTTTCCGGGACCAGCTCGGATTCCATGACAAGGCGTCTCGCTGAGGTAAAGGAGATCAGCAGCGCGCCCGGAACGTGTGTCGGCCTGAAGGCGCTTGCCGAATGGCATGTGCATTTCGGCGTAAAGCATAGCGTCGTTCACGACTGCGGTGTGGGGAAATGTGTCGATGGTTGTGTCCACAACGCCATCCCTCTCAGACACCAGAAACCTTTACGCACCCGCGGCACGTATATTCCAAAACCCTGTCCCCGCAGAAGAAATCCGCGCGCCGCAGCGGTACGTTCGGATCGGGCATGCGAATGTAATGTGATTGCGGCGCACCGAAAGCACTTCGACCGCTCGCGGGGTGCGCCAACGGGTGCATTCACATTATTACTTCCGGATTACCAATTATTGCAAGATCCGATGTATGGAGACTTTTGCTGACAATGTCCGATACTGCCTGCAGTAAACGCCGGGCAAATTCCTTGAATCCCCGCCGACAGCGTAAATCTGCGAACCGGCACCCTTTGCTGAACGAACCGATGAGGCCCGCCCGGGGGAATAGCCTTCGGCGCCCTGCCGATACTGCTCCGCAACAATGCCCGCGCATCGTTCGTGCCAGGAATCCGCGCAGGACATGCTGCACGCGCCCGTTCGGATCGAAGCAGCGTTCACGTCGGGAAGGTGAATGCCTGCGCGCCGCCAGGCAATAAGAAATGGCGAAAATCGGTCGGAGACGAACACAAAACGGACGTCCAAATAATATTGCAATTACAAACTGAATTACGAATCGCCGATTTCTGGTAATTTTAGCGCCGATACATGATTTACCTATCCGGCAAGTTGGCTGCATGCGCTGGCATTGAGCGCGGCCGTATCCCGAACCGGACTGCGTCGATCGCACCCGCCCGGGATCGGTCCGTCACTCGCGAAAGCAACCGATATTTCCTCTTCCGGCGCCGCTGAATCTTCGCATGCTCTTGCTGACGTGATCTCACGCAATCTCGAAGCGGTGCCATGGCAAGGTTTGAGATAACGACGGGGGCTGGTGACGTGGACGCGTTCGTACGGAGCATCTATCGGCCGTACAACACGCTCCCCGAGCAGATCGAGTCGATCATGCGAGCGCTGCTGGCGCGGTTCGATCTGCGACGCGCGTCGATCCGGCTGCGCGGGTTCGGCGCGCTGCGGCTCGAACGCGACGGCGAAGCGACCCGCTGCATCTGGACCGCCGTCGAACCGGACAACGTGGAGCTGGACTCGCCGCCCGAAACCGGCTGGTCGTGCTTTCCGTTGATCTATGCGCGCGAGCGGCTGGGCGATTTACAGTTCCACGAGTGGGGAAACAGGGCCGACGCCGGTGCATACGAGACCTGGGGAGCGCAACTCGCCCGCCGCTGCGCGTTCCTTTACATGCGCTACGAAATGCAGCGCTGGGCGCTGCAGCGGCTGCGTCGCGCGCTGCTGCTGATCGGGAGCTCGGAACGGCTCCACGAGGTCGAGCTGTTTGTCGAAAAGGCCTCGCACAGCATGCTGCCGGTGCTGTTGACGGGCGAGTTCGGCACCGAGAAAACCCTGCTCGCGGCGGCCCTGCATTGCTGCGGGCCGCGCCGCGACGGGCCGTTCGTCGAGATCAACTGCGGCGATCCGGCCGGCGAGCCCGATCAGTGGTTTCGGCTCGCCGCCGGCGGCACGCTGTTCTTCAATGGCATCGACGAGCTTGCACCGCGGCTTCAGGGGCAGTTGCCGCAATACATGCACTCGCGGCTCGGCCAGTGGCTCGCTGCACCCGATGCCACCGAGGTGCGCGTGGTTGCGTCGGCGACCTCGGATTTGCGGCATGGCGTGGCCGCCGGGCGGTTTTCACGGTCGCTGCTGGCCGAACTCGATTTCCTGTCGGTGATGGTGCCACCGCTGCGCGTTCGCCAGGACGATATCGCGCCACTCGTGATCGCCGCGCTTGAACATCACGGGCATGCGGCAACGCAACCGGCGATCGACGCGCTGGTCAGCGTGTGCGTCGCGTACGCATGGCCGGAAAACCTGTTCGAGCTCGAGCGCGTGGTCGCACGACTGGCCGTGATGACGGACGGCAAGGCGATCGAGCACGCCGACATCGAGCGCTACGTACCGTGGATCGCGCCGCCTGGCACGGACCTGCCGCGCGAAGCGGGTAACGATGTCGTGGCTCGCGCCCCGCAATGCATGACCGGCATGGAAGGCGGCACGCCGGCGCCCGCCGTCGCACCGTCCCATTGGGTCCGCTACGCATTGACTCGCGACGGCGTCGATGCCCACCATCTTCACAAGGCACTGCGCCGGGCGCTGACCTATCTCGGCGAGCACTATGCAAGCCCAATCTCGATGGAGGAGCTGGCGCGGCACGCTCACGTCAGCCCGTCACATCTGAGCTACCTGTTCCGCCAGTCGCTCGACACGGCATTCAAGCCCCTTCTGCAACGCATCCGCATCGAGAAATCGAAGGAACTGCTGACACGCGACAGCGGCACGCGCATCACCGACGTCGCGCTCAGCGTCGGCTTCGGCGACCTCAGCCATTTCGAAAAGAGCTTTCGGCGCATCGTCGGGATGAGCCCGCGGGAGTTCCGGCATGCCGACGCGGGGGCGGCGTGAGGGGCGAACGCCTAGACGTTGACATTGAAATACTTGATCTGCCTCGAGCCGATTTCCTGGCCTGGCTGGAGCGCGTACCCGCCGATCACAGCCCCGGTGCTGCCGCCAGAATTGCGAATCACGGTCTGGAAACCGAGGAAGAGCGGCAGTCCGAATCCCGCCGGCGCGGCGACGCCATCCACGATATTGCGCTGCGGTTGATACAGTACCCAGTCCAGCTCATCGAATTGGCCATTGGAGAACGCCTTCGTCGCGAGTGTCTTGCTCTTGTTTCGCACTGTAATTCCGGTGACTTCGTATGTCTGTATCAACAGCGCCTCGAGATCGATATCCAGGCCGAACTTCGGCGATGGCACCGTGCCGCGGGGATAACCATCCTGGACGGGCGACGTCAGCTTGTCGTCGATGAACGTGCTGACGAAAACGATCGAGATGCTGGAGAAGTCGACGACCCCGAGTTCGCGGGCCGCCTGCACTCTGCCGTCGAACCGGTCGCCAGCATTGCTGGTCACGCCGACATAAGCTGTGTTTCGGCTCGAGATGACGTACAGGAGCGGCTCGACCGGTGGAGGAGGATTGCAGACGACTTCGCCGCCTTGCGTCCAGACGAGACCCGACGGCGTGTCCGGTATACGGAATGTGATGAACATGACGGCTCCCGAATGGTTCGATGCCCGCGACGCATGCGCGGCGCTTTACTGTTGCGGTGTATCGGAACTCGCGGCGAGGACGGATGCCGTCGCCTGTTCCGCTCGCCGTACGGCGGCATCGACATCGCCGTCGAACGGAACGTCGGTCGCGCCGGACGCGCCCATCGCGGCAGCGTCATCCGCGTAGTCGCCTTGCATCGAAGCCAGCGCGCGATCGGTCTGCGCGACCGCGTCGACGGCGTCCATGGCGCTCTGCAACGAGCCGGCGACCGCATCGGTCTCGCGTTCACGCGACATGCCGGCCTCGATCGTCGCGAGCGCCTGTTCCACCGGCAAGTCGCCCGTCTGTTGTGCCAGCGCCTCGGCGATCGAGGCGACCACCGACGAAGATTTCGATGACCGTTTCATGCCTGTTCTCCTTGTCGCGGCGCCGTGTCGGCGTCCCGGGTTGACGGCGCGCGGCCGGACGTGTTGAGTGTGCGCAACGACTCGATCAACGCATCCTCGGCCTGCGCCATCAATTGCCGGGCCGTGTCGCGTGCCTGCTCGCGGATCGCCCCGATCGCCTCGTGAACGTTCGACGCAAGCGACGATCGGTCGATCGCCGCGCGCGGTGCGAGCGCGTCGACACCGGGCGGTATCGGGCGCTCGCCGGCGGCAGCAGCCGGGACGGTCGCGGCGGGCGTGCATGAGGGCTGATCGCCATTGCCTTCGGGGTTCGGATTCGTCATGGGTTGTCCTGGGACGGAGAGGGAGAAGGAGGCGCCGAAGACGACGCAGCCGGCACGAGGTCGGCACGCTGCGGCCGCCGCGTGCCGAAGTCCACCAGTGAAATCACGCCCTGGCTGCTCAGCTGCAATTCCGCGCTCAATTGCGCGTCGTCGATCGGGAACGAGCAGGTCGAGCCGTCCTGGCTCATACGGCCGTGCTCGATGCGATGCGATGCGAGAAACGCCTGGGCAGACTGCAGGTACGCATCGACGATTCGCTTCGCCGCGTCACCCGTTTCGCCGTCGTAGCGCGCCCGCCGCACGATCTGCTGCACGCCGTGCGACAGTCGAGCAAACCCGACCATCCGGCCGCGCGCGAGCCACTCTCGCACCACGGCCGCCACTTCGGATGGGCCGATGGGTGTACGCACCTGCGGGCAATCGAGGGTGCCGAACAGCACCGGCAACAGCGCCTGCATGGTGGCCGTCGCCGCTGCTTCGCGCTGGGCCGGCGTGGCGTCGCCGCCGAGCTGGCCGGTGCGATCGAGATAAAGCCGGTAGTAGTCGCAATACTCGTGAACGGTACGCGCCTGCGCCACCGCAAATGCAGCGGCTTCCCGCGACAGTGCCGCAGCCGTCGTCGATGCCTGGGACGCCGGCCGCGCCTTGCTCGACGCCTTGGCCGGCGCCGCCGATCGCGGCGCGTACGGCTCGTGGACCAGTGCCGAGAGCGCGAGCGCTTCGTCGAACGCGACGGCCTGGAACAACGGCGCCGACGCCACGCCGAGTTCGCCGAGCAGGCTCACCCCCGCCGCCAGTTCGTCGCCCGTGACGAGCTGGTGGCTGGCGAGGATCTGCCGAATCCGCGCGGCCGTCACGGCGGAGCTGTCGCCGCTCTCGGCCTCGCCAAGCGTGCGCAGGTCGGCCGCGGCGAGCGTCAGGAGCTTGACCGGACTGACCATCAGCCCGAGTTGCGGCAAGAGCGTGAACGGCGACGCATGCAATCCCTGCTGCACGGTCGCGACCAGTTCGGTCTCGTCGGCGAAGTCGTACCGCATGCCGGGGGCAACCACGGCCCACGCGAGCCATTCGAGCCCGCCATCGACGAACGCGAGTGCGAGCCGTCCAGCTTCGGACAGCGCATCAGGCAGCGGTATCGGCTTGCCGGCGACGGATACGGTCATGGGAAACACTCCTTGAAGTAGGTCGGCCTGTCTGCGCAACGCGCATCAACCCGCCGGAAAGCCCTTGAGCACCGACGCGGCGATCGAGCCGACCTGCGCGTAGTCCTGGGTCGCCGCCTGCATCATGTCCTGCGCATGCACCAGCGCCTCCGCGTATTTCTTGTCGCCGGTCGCGAGGAACTGCGCCATCGCGACGCCTGCGGCGGTGGTTGCGATGGTCGAGATATTGCGCAACGTGTCCGTCGCGTCCTGGATGGCGATCGCCGTCGACTGCGCGACCGACTGGTACGCCTTGCCCGCGCCGCTCGTCAGCACGACCTGAGGACTCATCGTCGCCAGTTGGCTCTGGTTGATGACGTCGATGATCTGCGAGTTCACCTTCGAGGGGTCCATGGCTGCTCCTTCAGTGGAATGAGTCGTTCAGCCGACAGCGCGGCCGGGCCTCAGGACTTCGCGGCCTGATCGTCCGCGTCGCCGCCGACGACGCCGTTGCCCGACGTGCCGTTACCTGTGTTTGCGCCGGCGCCAGTGTCGGCGCTCGTGCCGTCGTCGCTTCGTGCCGGGTGCTGCGCGTCCGGTTTCGCCAACCCGACCGCAAGCTGCTGCGCGAACCGGTCGAGCGTCTGCTCGGCTTGTCCCGCCTCCTGCGCCGCTGCCGTAGCCACCGTCCGCAGTTTGTCTACCGCAGCCCTGGCATCACCGAGCGCGGCCTCCCCGTCCCGCACCGCCGCCTTCAACTCGGCGGCGGGTGTAACCGGTTCATCGGGCCCGGGCAGCGGGTGCACGTCCGGCGGCAGCGGAGGAACGGGCTTGGGCGGCGCTGGCGGTGCAGGAAACGGCACGCCGAGAATCTTCGCGCAGGTGGCCGTCAGTGCAGCCGAGCCGATCATGCTGGCGCTCTGCTGCCGGTTCACGGCGTTGTGCATTGCCATGCCCAGCGTCTCCAGCAGAACGGCATCGAGCATGCCGAAGGCCTGCGAGGGTGACTGGCCGGTAGTCAGCGTGACAATGCTGCTGACCGCATCGACAATCTGGCTGTTGACTGTGCTGTCGTCGTTCGTCATGACTATGTGCTTCCGCTCAGGATGATCAACGCGAGTACGCGCGTGGTCGCCGCATTGGCGATGAGCTGCCCGCGCTGCTGGTTCGCGACGGCGTTCTGCATTGCGAGACCGAGACTGTCGGCCATGGCGACATACGTCATCGCCATGGCCCATGCCGGTGCCTGGCTCGCAGCGAGCGGCGGCCGGTCGCTAGCCATGTCGACCGTCGGCGCCGACCATGCGGTCCCGCCTCATGCCGATGGACTCGCGCTCGCTCGCCGCGCCTGCCGTGCGCGATTACCGCAGGCCCAGCACCTCGGCCGTCGCGACGCCGGTGCTGGCCGTATCGACGGTCAGCAGCGTGGAGACGGCCTGCGTGGTCGAAGCCTGCATCGTCACGTACGACTGCTGCTGGTTGCTGGTCGCGTTGTGCGCGGCGTTCGACAGCGCCTGGCTGGTCGCGACGAACAGATTGCCCATCGCAACCGACGGTGCATCGCCCAGCACCTTCGTATTGACCTGCGAGACGGAATCGGTAATCTGGCTGTTGACAGAGGTCGGAAATGCCATGATTTGTACTCCTATGCATATGGATTAGACAGTGGCGCTATCGCCAACGACATCCCGGCGTTAGCCGAGAATCTTCCTGGTTGCGGCTGCAGTGCTTCCGGTGTCGAGCGAATAGAGCAATGACACGCCCATCGTGGTGGCGGCCTGTGCCGTGACATACATCTGCTGCTGGGCCATCGTCGCGTTGTGCGCGGCATTGGCCAGTGCCTGCGCCGTTGCCTGATAGAGATTGCCCATCGCGACGGACGGCGCCACACCGAGCACCTGCGTATTGCTCTGCGTCACCGAATCGGTGATCTGGTCGTTGACGGCGGTTGGAAAGGCCATTTGCTCAACTCCTTCGAATCAACGGTTCTCGTGACGCCCTCAACTGCGAAGGATCTGGGAGGTCGCCGTGCCCGTCGTCGCCGTGTCGATGGAATACAGCGTCGCAACGCCCATCGTGGTGGCCGCTTGGGCCGTCACGTAGCTCTGCTGCTGCGCGTTGGTGGCGTTGTGTGCCGCATTGGCGAGGGCCTGCGCGGTCGCCTGGTACAGGTTACCCAGCGCGATTGCCGGCGCGTCGCCGAGCACCTTGGTGTTCGCTTGCGTGACGGAATCGGTGATCTGGCTGTTCACGGAGGTGGGAAATGCCATGTTGGGCTCCTCGGTAGGTCATGCAGCGGGTTCAGCGGCCCAGTCCGGGCACGCCCGTGCTGAGGATGTCCTTCGTCGCGACGCCGGTGGAAGCCGTATCGAGCGAATACAGCGTGGCCACCCCCATCGTGGTTGCTGCCTGCGCGGTAACGAAGCTCTGCTGCTGCGCGTTGGTCGCGTTGTGCGCTGCATTGGCCAGGGCCTGTGCAGTGGCCTGGTACAGGTTGCCCAGTGCGATGGCCGGCGCATCGCCGAGGACCTTGGTATTGGCTTGGGTAACGGAATCGGTGATTTGATCGTTGACGCTGGTCGGGAAAGCCATGTTCGCTCCTTGGATGAATGGTGGACTGCCGTTCGGCAGGACCGGTTTTCGGAACGAGCCATGTATCCACGACTCGACCCTTGGTGTGAATCGTAGTCAGAGGAATGCTCGAGGGAACGGCGTGCCCGATGGAAAATACGGGCAAGCTTGGGCGAAATGCGGCGCAACCCATGATCGGTCGGATCCGTGGTTTCGCGGCATACGCGGGGATGCCCGGTGCGGTCCGGCTGCGGGATGCGGTAGAAATCGCGATTTGCGGTGGAATCGACGACAGGTCCGTTCGCCATATGGGCTGCACGTGCCCTCGCATGCAGGGCCTGAAAACTGGCCTTTTATTCAAAGACAACATAGTGAGACTGCGGACATTTTTTTGAGAGACAACAGCAACACCCGAACAAGGGCCCCTCCCCACCTCCCCGTACCGGCGTTCGCCAACTCAACTGTACCGGTACTGTACAGAAGACCGTCGCTAAACTGATCTCCATCCCAGCCTCGAACCGAATGGAGAATCCGCGATGGAATTCCTCACCCTCAGCGCGCTACCCGCCGGCATGCTGTTCGCGCTCGTCACGACGATCACGCCCGGCCCCAACAACACGATGCTGCTCGCGTCCGGCGTCAACTTCGGTTTCCGCCGCACGATGCCACACCTGTTCGGCATCAGCATCGGCGTCGCGATCCTGATGCTCTGCGTCGGCTTCGGCCTCGGCGAAGTGTTCAAGCGCCTGCCGCTGCTGTACACGATCCTCGAAGCCGCGAGCGTCGCGTACCTGTTGTACCTCGCCTGGCGGATCGGCACGTCCGGCGAAGTGAAGGCGCACGGCGCCAAGCCGCGCCCGATGACGTTCATCGAAGCCGCCGCGTTCCAGTGGGTCAACCCGAAGGCGTGGATGATGGTGCTGACCGCCGCGACGACGATCCGCCTGTCCGCCGACTACGGAATGAACGCCGCGTGGATGTCCGTCGTGTTCATCCTGATCGGCTTCCCGTGCATCTGCCTGTGGGCCGCGTTCGGCCTCGGCCTGCGGCGCTTCCTGTCGAATCCCCGCGCGCTGCGCATCTTCAACGTGACGATGGCCGTGCTGCTGATTCTGTCGCTCTACCCGCTCATCGCGCACCTGCTGCCGCGCTGAGCCCTCGCAAGCCCGCCCGTTGAGCTTCACGTGATGCAGGCGTACCCTTTCGGTACGGGCGCGTGCAACCGCTTCGGCGGTTGCGCCGCCGCTCTGCATGGAGATTGCCGATGAAGCCAATGCTGAAAGCGGGCGAGCACATCGAAGGGATGCACTGGGTCGCCGAGTATCACCCGCTCACGCACGATATCCGCGTGCTGCGCGAGAACATCGAAGTCGGCACGTACTGCGCGCCGCCCACGCTGTTCGGCGACGAGGAAGGGATGGGCGCCGCGAACCACGACGATCATCGCGGCCGGGAAGCCGCGTTGCGCGCGTACCTGCGCAACTTCGTCAAGGAGCATGACGCGGAGGAGTAACGGTGCGACGGCCGAAATGTCGACGGGCCGCGAACGCGGCCCGGTCTGTCGTCGCGCGCCGGTCGGTCTGCGTGCGACCGGCCTGAATCGATCATGCTTGGGGCCGGTGCATCGCCCGGCCCGAACGCCGCTCAATGCCCGAGCGACTCGATCTTGCCTGCCGGCTGCGCAACGCCATGCGGCCGCGCCATCTGCTTGATCAGCAGCGCGACGCACGCGAGCACGCCCGCGACGGCAATCGTCGCGAACACCCCTGCGAACGAGAAGTGCCGGCGCGTCAGTTCGGCGACGAGGAACGACCCGGCGATCCCGCCGAACCGGCCGACGCCAAGCATCCACGCGACACCCGTGCCGCGCCCTTCGGTCGGATAGAACGCGGCGGCGAGCGCCGGCATCGACGACTGCGCGGTGTTCATCAGCACGCCGGCCACGAACACGACCAGCACCAGCAGCCCGACGTTGCCGGCCGCCTGCCCGATCGCATATACGCTCACCGCCGTCAGCGCGTAGCACACGGCGATCACGCGATTCGCGTTGAAGCGGTCCATCAGCACGCCGCACAGCACGGCGCCCACCCCGCCGAGCGGGAACAGCGCCGAGATCAGCGTCGCGCTCTTCGGCGCCAGGCCCGCATCCTTCAGCAAGATCGGCATCCAGTTGATCGACGCGTAGAAGATCACGAGCCCCATGAAGTACGCGAGCCACAGCATCACCGAGCCGACGATGTACGAGCGCGACAGCACGACGCCGAGGCCCTTGCCGCCGGTCTGCGGCGCGGCTTCGGTCAACGCGAACGAAGCGGCGTTCAGCGCGTCACGCGAGATGCGCGCGAGCGTCGCGCGGATCTTGTCGATGCCGTGGCCGTTCGCGACCATGAAGCGCACCGATTCCGGCATCTTCAGCAGCAACAGCACGCCGAGCAGCAGCGGCGTCACGCCGCCGAGCACCAGCACGCTGCGCCAGCCGAAATGCGGAATCATCCATGCGGCGAGGAAACCGCCGAACGCGGCGCCGAGCGGGAAGCCGCAGAACATCAGGTTGATCACGGTCGCGCGGCGCTTGTCCGGGCAGAATTCGCCCATCATCGTGACCGCGTTCGGCATCGCGGCGCCGAGCCCGACGCCGGTGACGAAACGCAGGATCGTCAGGTGTCCGATCGTGTTCGAGAACGCGGACATCAGGCACGCGGCGCCGAACAGGAACACCGAGCCGAGCAGCAGCGAACGGCGGCCGAGCCGGTCGGACAGCGGGCCGGACACGAGCGCGCCGCACGCGAGGCCGAACAGCGCGGCGCTGAGCACGGGCGCGAGGTCGGGCTTGGTGAGATTCCATTCGCCGAGCAGCGACGGCGCGATGAAGCCGATCGCGGCCGTATCGAAGCCGTCGAGCAGCACGATCACGAAACACATGAGGAACACGAGCCATTGAAAGCCGCCGAACGGCTGCTCGTTGATGAAGGTCTGGACATCGACCGCGGGTGCGCGATTCATCGCTAGTCTCCTTTTGTCGGCCGAAACGCGCGCGTCAGCGCCTTCCGGTCCCATGCAACGTTGATATATGCAAGCGCGGCCTCATGGCCGCGCCTTTCCTTCGTTCACGCACCGATTCGCTGCCGGTGCGCGCTTCATCGACGACGGCCCGCCAACCTCGGCGGGCCGCCCGATCGGATCACCGCCGGCCTTTAACCGGCTGCATCTTGCTCCTTGAAGATCTTGTCCGCGAGATGGAACGCGGAATTCGCGGCCGGCACGCCGCAATAGATCGCGGTCTGCAGCAGCACTTCCTTGATCTCGTCGCGCGTCACGCCGTTGTTGCGCGCGGCGCGCAGGTGCAGCGCCAGTTCCTCGCCGCGGTTCAACGCCACCATCATCGCGATGGTCAGCAGGCTGCGCGTATGGCGCGGCAGCCTGTCGCGGGTCCAGATCTCGCCCCATGCATAACGCGTGATCAGGTTCTGGAATTCGTCGGTCACCTCGGTGCGGTTCTCGAGCGAACGGTCGACGTGCGCGTCGCCGAGCACGGCGCGACGCACCTTCATCCCTGCTTCATAACGTTCCTGGTCATCCATCGCCGGCACCTCATGCAATCAGGAAATCGAGCAGCGCGCGGTTGAAGGCGGCGGTGCATTCGATGTTCGAAATGTGCGCGGCGTCGAATTCGACGTGCAGCGCACCGGGAATCGCGGCGGCAAGCGCGCGGCCCTGATCGGGCGGCGTCGACATGTCCTTCGCGCCGGTCACGACGAGCACGGGCAACGCGATGCCCTTCACTTCCTCGCGCAGATCGGCCGCGTTCAGCGCGTCGCAGTTGGCCGCGTAGCCGTCCTTGTCGGTATGCACGAAGGTGTCGCGGATCGCATCGAACAGGCGCGGCTCGCGTTCGACGAATGCGTCGGTGAACCAGCGCGGCAGCACGGCGTCGGCGAGCGCGGCCATGCCTTCGGTGCGCGCCTTCTGCGCACGCGGCGCCCACACTTCCGGCGAGCCGATCTTCGCGGCGGTATTCGACAGCACCGCGCGCACGATGCGTGACGGGTAGCGTGCGGCGAGCGCGGCGCCGGTCAGGCCGCCCATCGAAATGCCGCAGAAATGCGCGCACTCGATGCCGACGTGGTCGAGCAGGCCGATCACGTCGCCCGCCAGTTGCTCGATCGTGTACGAGCCGGCCGGCGCGTCGGAGTGGCCGTGGCCGCGGGTGTCGTAGCGCAGGATGTTGAAGTGCTGGGCAAGCGGGCGGATCTGCGGCGCCCACATCTGCAGGTCGGCGCCGAGCGAATTCGAGAAGACGAGCCACGGCGCGTCGTCGCGTGCGGCACGGTCGATCCGGTAATGCAGTTTCACGCCGTTGACAGTGGCGAAAGGCATCAATGTTCTCCTGGTTGTTTCGCACCCGCATGCAGCGCGAGCACGGCATCGACATAGGCCTGCGCCTCGCCGACGTAATGTGCGGGATCGAGCAGCCGCGCGAGCGCGTCGCGCGACAGGTGGGCCGACACGGTCGCATCGGCGGCGAGCACGTCGAACAGCGTCGCCCCGGTGCGCACGGCTTCCTTCGACGCGTGCTCGACGACGTGGTGCGCATCGAGCCGGCCGATGCGGTCGCCGAGCGCGAGCATCACGGCTTCGCCGAGGATCAGCCCGTGCGTGAGATCGAGGTTCGCGGCGAGGCGCTCCGTATTCACGTCGAGGCCCGCGACGATCTGCGCGATCTGCGCAAGCGCGCCGCCCGTCAGGCGCGCGAGATCGGGCAGCGCATCCCATTCGGCCTGCCAGCCGCCGAGCGCACGCTCGTGCTCCTGCACCATCCCCGCGAACACGGTCGCGACGAGGTTCGGCGCGCGCACCGCGGCCGTCAGCACGGCTGCGCAGCCGACCGGGTTGCGCTTGTGCGGCATCGTCGACGAACCGCCCTTGCCGGCGGCGGCCGGTTCGCCGAGCTCACCGACTTCGGTCTGCATCTGCAGCGACACGTCGCGCGCGATCTTGCCTAGCGTGCCGATCAGCATCCCGAAGCACGACGCGGCTTCCGCGATGCGGTCCCGCTGCGTATGCCACGGCACGGCCGGCAACGCGAGCTTCAGGTCAGCCGCGAGCGCGGCGCTCACGCCGGCCGCGTGTTCGCGCAGGCTCGCGAGCGTGCCGGCGGCGCCGCCGAACTGCAGCACGAGCGCACGTTCGCGCAACTCGGCAAAACGCGCGCGATGGCGCAGCAGCGCATCGAGCCATTGGGCGAACTTCAGCCCGAGCGTAATGGGCAGCGCCTGCTGCAGCCACGTGCGGCCGATCATCGGCGTCGCGCGATGGGCGCGCGCGAGCGCCGCGAGCGACGCACAGGCTTCGTCGAGCATCGGTTCGAGCGCGTCGAGCGTGTCGCGCAACTGCAGCACGGTCGCGGTATCGATGATGTCCTGGCTCGTCGCGCCCCAGTGGACGAACTTCGCGGCCTCGGGGTCGTCGGCCTTCACTTGCGCGGTGAGTTGCTTGACGAGCGGAATCGCGAGATTGCCGCCGAGCGCCGCACCGTGCGCGAGCGCCTCGGCGTCGAGCCGGCCGGCGTCGCACGCGCGTTCGATCGGCGCGACCGCGGCGGCGGGAATCACCTGCTGCGCGGCGAGCGCGCGGGCGAGCGCGGCCTCGACGTCGAGCATTCGCTGGATCGTCGCGCGGGGCGACCAGATCCGGTTGAGCGGCTCGGTGCCGCAGATCAGGGAGGTCAGGCGGGCGCTGTCTTCGAGCATGGCGTCGGAATGGGGAAACGGCGTGCGCCTATTGTCTACCCAAGCGTGCCGGCGTGCGCTCGAATGCGCGCACCGGCATGCTTGCCGTTCAGGCGGCGGCCTTCTGAGTCGCGTCGATCAGCGGCACACCGGTCAGCTTCTGCAGCTCGTCGAACGACAGGTCGGTGAAGATCTCGCTCACCGCGAGGCCGTCGGCCGTCACGTCGAGCACCGCGAGATCCGTATAGATGCGGCTCACGCATTGCACGCCGGTGACCGGGTACGAGCACTGCGCGACGATCTTGCTTTCGCCCTGCTTCGTCAGGTGCTCCATCATCACGAACACCTGCTTCGCGCCGATCGCGAGGTCCATCGCGCCGCCGACGGCCGGAATCGCATCGGGCGCGCCCGTATGCCAGTTCGCGAGATCGCCGCCCGCCGACACCTGGAACGCGCCGAGCACGCAGTAGTCGAGGTGGCCGCCGCGCATCATCGCGAACGAATCCGAGTGGTGGAAATAGGCGCCGCCGGTGAGCAGCGTCACGTGCTGCTTGCCGGCGTTGATCAGCTCGTCGTCTTCCTCGCCGGGTGCGGGCGCCGGCCCCATGCCGAGCAGGCCGTTCTCGCTGTGCAGGAAGATTTCCTTGGCCGGATCGAGGTGGTTCGCCACCAGCGTCGGCACGCCGATGCCGAGATTCACGTACGCGCCTTCGGGGATGTCCTGGGCGACGCGCTTGGCCATTTCATCGCGGGTCAGTCGTTTCATGTCGGTTTTCCTCAAGGCGATCAGGCGGCTTGCGATGCAGCGTGTTCGGCGGCCAGTTCGGCCGCGTGCGCGGCCTGCGGCACCTCGACGACACGCTGGACGAAAATGCCCGGCGTCACGATGTGTTCCGGATTCAGCGCGCCGAGCGGCACGACTTCCGACACCTGGACGATCGCGACCTTCGCGGCGCTGGCCATGATCGGCCCGAAGTTGCGCGCGGTCTTGCGGTACACGAGATTGCCCCAGCGATCGCCCTTGTACGCCTTCACGAGCGCGAAATCGGCGTGGATCGGCGTCTCGAACACATACGGCTTGCCGTCGATCACGCGCGTTTCCTTGCCTTCCGCGAGCTTGGTGCCGTAGCCCGTCGGCGTGAAGAAACCGCCGATGCCGGCGCCCGCCGCACGGATGCGCTCCGCGAGGTTGCCCTGCGGCACGAGTTCCAGCTCGATCTCGCCCGCGCGGTACAGCGCGTCGAACACCTGCGAATCGCTCTGGCGCGGGAACGAACAGATGATCTTGCGCACCTTTTTCGCCTTCAGGAGCGCCGCGAGACCCGTCTCGCCGTTGCCCGCGTTGTTGTTGACGATCGTCAGGTCGCGCGCGCCCTGTTCGATCAGCGCGTCGATCAGCTCGGACGGCATGCCGGCCGTGCCGAAGCCGCCGATCATGATCGTCGCGCCATCGTGGACGTCGGCAACCGCCGACTGAAGCGATTCGAAAATCTTGTTGACCATGTCTCTTCCTGATGCGAACCCGCGGCTCGTGCGCGGCCTGTCGAGGGGACACGCGCGTGCCGCGTGCCGCGCCGGAGGCCTGCGTCGACCCCGGCTTTTGTTCGCTATTCGAACCTAGATTCGATTAGCGAACGATGGCCGATCATAGAGGCGCGCACAGCGCGTTGTCAAGGCGGGTTGCCTCGGGGGCCGTCGCGTCGTCGAACGGCAGGCCGACGTAGTTTTCGGCGAGCGATTGCGCGGCCGCCCGCGAACGCGTCACGTATTTCAGCTCGGCAAACTTCAGGCGATTGACGAACGGCGAATCGTCCGGCGACGCATGCAGCATGTTCGTCATGAAGTACGAGAAGTGCTCGGCGCGCCATACGCGTTCGAGACAGGTCGCCGAATACGCGTCGAGCGGCGTCGTGTCGCCCGTCCGGTAGCGTGCGCCGAGCGCGCGAGACAGCGCGCGAACGTCGGCCACCGCGAGGTTCATGCCCTTCGCGCCGGTCGGCGGCACGATGTGCGCGGCGTCGCCGGCGAGGAACAGGCGCCCGTGCTGCATCGTCTCCGACACGAAACTGCGCATCGGCGTCACGCTCTTCTGCGTGATCCGGCCCTCGGTCGGCGTCCAGCCGGTGTCGTTCGAGAAGCGCGTGTGCAGTTCGTCCCAAATCCGCGCGTCGGACCACTGGGCGAGGTCTTCATCCGGCTTGCACTGCAGGTACAGGCGTGTGACCGTGGGCGAGCGCATCGAGAACAGCGCGAAGCCGTTGTCGTGGTGCGCGTACACGAGCTCGTCGAGCGACGGCGCCGCGTCGGCGAGGATGCCGAGCCACGCGAACGGGTAGACGCGCTCGAACGTCTTCAGCCGCTCGGCCGGAATCGTCTGGCGCGCGATGCCGTGGAAGCCGTCGCAGCCGGCGATGTAATCGCAGTCGATGCGGTCTGCGCGGCCGTCCGCGTGCTTGAACGTGACGAACGGACGCTCGCTTTCGACGTCGTGCAGCGCGACGTCACTGACTTCGAAGTGCATTTGATGACCGTGCTCGACGCCGGCCGCGATCAGGTCGCGCACGACTTCGTGCTGGCTGTAGACGGTGATCGCGCGCCCGCCGGTCAGCCCGGACAGGTCGATGCGATGGCGCTGGCCGTCGAACAGCAGCTCGATGCCGTGATGTTCGAGCCCTTCGCGGCGCATCCGGTCGCCGAGGCCGGCTTCGTTCAGCGTGTCGACCGTGCCCTGCTCAAGCACGCCGGCGCGGATGCGGTTCTCGCAGTATTCGCGCGAACGCGCTTCGACGAGGATGGAATCGACGCCTTGCAGGCGCAGCAGATGGGAAAGCAGAAGGCCGGACGGGCCGGCGCCGATGATGGCGACCTGGGTGCGCATGTTTGTCTCCTGAAGGCCGCGATCGGCGCTTGTGCGCACGCTTCGGGCCTATGCGAAATTGAACATTGGTTCGAGTAGTGAACGCATTTCAGCGCTTTCCCGACTATGCGGCAACGCGATTGCCGAGATAAGTTGTATACGTTTCTGCGATACTGGTCCGACGATGGATGCGCTCGATCTGAACCTGATTCCCTATCTCGTCGCCCTCGACGACACGCGCAACGTGAGCCGCGCGGGCGACCTGCTCGGCGTGAGCCAGCCGCGCGTGAGCACGGCGCTCGGCCGGCTGCGCGAGTATTTCGGCGATCCGCTGTTCGTGCGCACGTCGCGCGGAATGGAGCCGACGCCGCGCGCGCTCGCGCTGCTGCCGGCTGCCCGCGACGCGCTCGCGCAGATCGAGCGCGGCCTCGTCGCGCCGCACGATTTCGATCCGGCCGCGAGCACGCATACGTTCTCGATCGCGCTGTCGGACGTCGGCGAGATCGTGTTCCTGCCGAAGCTGCTGCAGGCGTTCGCGACGCTTGCGCCGCGTGCGAACCTGCGTTCGGTCTCGCTCGCGCACGACGAAGTCGGCCGCGGCCTCGAAGCCGGGTCGATCGATCTCGCGGTCGGCTACTTCCCCGATCTCGACGGCAACAATTTCTTCCAGCAGCGGCTGTTCACGCACCGGTTCGTCTGCCTGATGCGGCGCGGCCATCCGTTCGAGCAGGCGCCGCCGTTCACGGTCGAGCAGTTCCTCGCGTGCGGGCACGCGGTGGTGCGCGCCGAAGGGCGCAGCCAGGAGGTGCTCGAGAAATATCTGGCGAAGCAGCGCATGCAGCGCCGCGCGGTGCTCGAAACGCCGCACTTCATGAGCCTGCCGTTCATCCTGAGCCGCACCGACCTGATCGCGACGGTGCCGCACGCGATCGGCTATGCATATGCGGCCGAGCACGCGTTCATCGTGCCCGTCGAGCCGCCGCTCGCGCTGCCGCGCTTCGACCTGAAGCAGCACTGGCATCGCAAGTATCACAACGACCCGCGCACCGCGTGGCTGCGCGGCATCGTCGCATCGCTGTTCAACGACGAGCAGGACGAATGGCCGAAGTGAGGAAGCGGGCGCGGCGGCCGCACGCACGACCGGCGAAAGCATGAAACAATGGCCGGATATCGGCCGCCGCAGGCGGTCTTCGATGGAGCCACTACATGGGTAAGGGAAAGAAATCCGCGCCGCCCGAGGCGGTCGCCTCCCGGCCGAGCCGCGAAGAAGCGGAAGACGCCGTCCGCGTGCTGTTGCGCTGGGCCGGCGACGATCCCGCGCGCGAAGGCCTGCTCGACACGCCCGCACGCGTCGTGCGCGCATACGAGGAGTTCTTCGCCGGCTATGCGCTGGACCCGCGCGACATCCTCGCGCGCACGTTCAGCGAAGTCGACGGCTACGACGAAATGATCGTGCTGAAGGACATTCGCTTCGAGAGCTATTGCGAGCACCACATGGTGCCGATCATCGGCCGCGCGCACGTCGCGTATCTGCCGAACCATCGCGTCGTCGGCATCTCGAAGCTCGCGCGCCTCGTCGACGCATTCGCGAAGCGCCTGCAGATCCAGGAAAAGATGACCGTGCAAATCGCCGACACGCTGTTCGACGTGCTGCAGCCGAAGGGCGTCGGCGTGATCCTCGAAGCCGCGCATCAGTGCATCTCGACGCGCGGCGTGCACAAGCCGGGCGTCGAGATGGTCACGTCGCGCATGCTCGGCACGTTCCGCACCGATCCGTCGACGCGTCGCGAATTCCTGTCGATCGTCGCGAATCCTTCCTCGGTCAACCTCACGAATACCTGATGGAGCAAACGAAGCAAACGGCGCACGCGCCCGTCGTGCTCGTGACCGGCGCCGCGCGCCGGGCCGGGCGCGCGTTCGCCGAGTATTTCGCCGCGCACGGCTATCGCACCGCGGTGCACTACGACCGTTCGGCCGATGCCGCGCAGGCCGCCGCCCGAGCGCTTGCCGAACGCGGGCACGATTCCGCGGCGCTGCAGGCCGACCTGTCCGATGCCGCGCAGATCGCCGCGCTGATCGATCGGGTCTATGCGCGCTTCGGGCGCCTCGACGTGCTGGTCAACAACGCGTCGGTGTTCTGGCAGGACCATTTCCCGAGCTTCGATCTCGCCGCGTTCGACCAGGCATGGGCCGTCAACTGCCGCGCGCCGATCCTGCTCACGCGTGCGTTCTACGAGCGGGCCCGTGCGGCCGGCACACAGGGTGTCGTCGTGAACGTGGTCGACCAGAAGATCAAGGAAAACTTCCATCGCGACCATTTCAGCTACACGGTCGCGAAGGCCGCGCTCGGCAACCTGACGCAGATGCTCGCGCTGTCGTCCGCGCCGGTGCTGCGCGTGAATGCGGTGTTCCCGGGGCTGATGCTGCCCAGCGACGACCAGACGCAGGCCGACTTCGAACACGCGAGCCGCGCATCGACGCCGCTCGCGCGCATCGCGGGCCCCGACGACGTCGCGAGCGCGATCCTGCTGCTGACGGGCAGTGCGTACAACGGCGTGGATTTCGTCGTCGACGCGGGCCAGAACCTGATCCGCGTGGACCAGGACGTGCTGTACAAGCACCGCTCGCCGGACGGCAAGCACTGACGCACGCGCGGCGCCCGCTCGAACGAGCGCGCCGCCGCCCGCCGCCCGCCGCGTTACGGCTTCTCGGCGCTGCCGCCTTCGCGGACCTTCCCCTGCGCGACGCTCGTGCCGGGCGGCACGCTGTGCGTGAGCCACACGTTGCCGCCGATCACCGAGCCGCGCCCGATCGTCACGCGGCCGAGAATCGTCGCGCCCGCATAGATCACCACGTCGTCCTCGACGATCGGGTGCCGCGCATTGCCCTTCACCAGCGCGCCATCGCCATCGGCCGGGAAACTCTTCGCGCCGAGCGTGACGGCCTGATACACGCGCACGCGCTCGCCGATGATCGCCGTTTCGCCGATCACGACACCGGTGCCGTGGTCGATGAAGAAGCTCGGGCCAATCTGTGCGCCGGGATGAATGTCGATGCCGGTCGCCGAGTGGGCGATTTCATTGATGAACCGCGCGAGCAGCGGCACACCGAGCTGGTGCAGCGCGTGCGCGAGCCGATGGTGCATCATCGCGAGCACGCCGGGGTAGCACAGCAGGATCTCGGTGATGTGCTGCGCGGCCGGGTCGCCTGCGTACGCGGCCTGGATGTCGCTGACGAGCAGCGCGCGAATCGCCGGCAACTGCCGGCCGAACTCGCGCGCGATCTCGAACGCGCGTTCGTCGAGCTCGGCGAACGGCGTATCGACATGCTCCGGCAGGAACGGCAGCGCGCGGCGGATCTGCTCGGACAGGATCCGCAGCGTGCTTTCGAGCGTGTGGCCGACGTAGTAGTCGACGCTTTCGTCGGTCAGGTCGGGCGCGCCGTAGTGCGTCGGAAACATCGACGCGCGCAGGCCGGTCACGATCTTGCAGATCGCATCGCGCGACGGCAGCTCGCGGATGCCGCGCGGATGGCGCGTGCGATGGAGTTCCTCGCGCGACTCGCGCAAGCCGGCGACGATTTCTTCGAGGCCCCACTGACGGGCGGGTGATGTCGACATAGGCCAATGCGGGCAGCCGCGCTCGGGTGCACGGCCGCTAATAAAGTGACGGGTTCCGCAAGATTACCGCGTTTCTTGTCCGGGAGCCGCACCCCGGGGATCGGCCGGACGGCCGACGCGCATCGGCGCGACGGCGTCACATCGAGATGCTGCTCGCGTCGATCCACCGTACGGCCCAGTCGCGTGCGTGCGCGATCGCGTCGCCTTCGTCGTTGAACTGGAGCTCGATCGGAAAAAACCGGTTCGCGACGAGCTCCCCGTCGCTCGATCGGGAGATCACGACGTAGGGCTTGAACGAACCGTCACTGGCGCGTGCGGGCGCGCAATTCAACAGATAACCGCGGTGCGTGAAGGCAGTAGTCGCTTGCATGAGTCCGCCACCTCTAGTCCCTTGCTTTGTTGTTCGCTACCCGTCTTTAAGGGTGCTGCGGCGCCCCGGCGCGGGCAGAGGCGGCGAGACTTCATCCCCTGTCGCCGCTTCGCAGGAAAAGAATCATACTCTGTAGAAAACGCGTCTTCTAGCTGAAATAAATCATGACAAATCAGTGCGCGTCGCGCGACCGCGGCGATCGCCCGCGCGCCTTTTCCCGTCGTGCCCGGAACGGGATTTGCTTTGATCCGGAGCGTGTCGCCGCCAGGAGAGCCGCGATGGAATCATCCGCTCGAACAGCGCGTGCACATCCGCGCAGCATCGAACTCGACAACGACGACACGCACGACAGCACGGTCGACACCGACGGCAAGAACCGCGAAGCATCGCGCCTCGCCGGAGCCGGGCCGATCTCGCCCGACCAGGTCACGCGCAGCAACGCGTCGCTCGTCAACGCGATGCCGGAAGCCGGCGACGGCTTCGCCGGTTTCGACAGTCGCCCCGACGGCAATCATCCGGCGTTCGCCTTGCGCGCTGGCTACAGGGTGATCGAGAAAGGCTTCGACGCGCCGCCCGCGGGCGACGCGCCGTTCGGTCCCGTTCACCGGATGCACGGCAGCGCGTACTGGCCCGGCCACGGCCGCCGGCCGGAGCGCGTCATCGAGTTGACGGCCGTGCCGGAATAGCCGGCGCGGCGTTTGAAGCGACCGTTCGTTTCGGAACCGCCATCGATCGATGACGGTGAATCGGCGCGTGCGATTCGACCGCGCGCCGATACGCGCTCGTACGGCGCCAGCGCGAACGATGCCGCGCATGGACATCGGCATTCGGCGTCATGCATGTCGCGCATCGCATCGCCGCACATGCGTTGACCGAAGTCATGGCGCCCCGGCGCGATTGCGATTGAATGGCGATGCGTGCGACGCATCGGCAAGGTTGCCGTGCCGGGTCGATGGGTGCGCATGCGTTTTCGCCGGCGATGCGGCTAGACATACGACACGCGTCGCGCGGTGCAGCATGCATCGCACGCATGGCCATGCGCGACAGCAACAGGAACGGCGAGGCCGCACGGCACGGCGGGCATCTCGCTGCACGTTCGTGCGCGTTGGTTTACTCTGCCTCGCAGCATTGCGCATTGCCCGGCCCGATCGGCCATCCGGCCGACTTCGTTTCAACCCGCCACTCGGAGACACTATGTACAAGCGTATTCTGGTTGCCGTCGACGGCAGCGACACGTCCCGCCATGCGTTCGATGCCGCGCTGGCGCTCGCGAAAGCGCACGGCGCGGAGCTGCAGCCGTTCTACGTCGTCGAGAACGCCGCGATCTACTACAACGTGCCTGGCTACGATCCGTCCGTGCTGCGCGATCAGCTCGTCGCGCAGGGCAACGCGCTCGCGCAGGATTTCGCGAAGCTGATGCAGGCCGCCGGCGTGAAAGGCGAAACGCGGCTGAACGAAGCGACGTCGCTCAACGACGTATCGTCGCTGATCCTCGACGGCGCGAAAGCGTTCGGTGCCGATCTGCTCGTGCTCGGCACGCACGGCCGCCGCGGCTTCCGCCGCCTCGTGCTCGGCAGCATCGCCGAACAATGCGTGCGCCACGCAACGCTGCCCGTATTGCTGATTCCGGCGGCCGCCAATGCGGACGAGCCGGCCGCCTGAGCGGCGTTTGGCGGGCGTGGCCGGTCGCGACGTTTTGTCACCCGACAGCGGCAACTTGCGGTGGGACAATGATTTCGTCGATTCAACGCCGGAGTAAACGATCATGCTGACGCCCGTCGCCACCCGCCCCGCCGCCACGCCCCATGCCGGTAGCTGGGCTCCCCGCCAGGCCCCGCACTGCTCGTCGTGCGCGATGCGGCACCTGTGCATGCCGCAGGGCCTGGCGCCCGAAGCGCTCAGCCGCCTCGAGTCGGTCATCTGCGCGGCACGCCCGGTCAAGCGCGGCGAAGCGCTGTTTCGCGAAGGCGACGCATTCGACAACCTGTACGCGGTGCGCTCGGGGTCGCTGAAAACCGTCGCGACGCGTCACGACGGCCGCGAACAGGTCACGGGCCTGCACCTCGCCGGCGAAGCGCTCGGCCTCGACGGCATCTGCGACGACACGCATCCGCGCACTGCGGTCGCGCTGGAGGACAGCTCGGTCTGCGTGATTCCGTACAGCGCGCTCAAGGCGCTGTGCTCGGAAGCCGGCTCGATGCAGTTGCGCATGCACAAGCTGATGAGCGAACAGATCGTGCGCGAAACGTCGCAGACGATGCTGCTCGGTTCGCTGAACGCCGAAGAGCGCGTCGCCGCTTTCCTGCTCGACGTTTCGTCGCGCTACCTGAAGCGCGGCTACTCGCCGTCGGAATTCAACCTGCGGATGACGCGTGAAGACATCGGCAGCTATCTCGGCATGACGCTCGAAACGGTCAGCCGCACGCTGTCGAAATTCCAGAAGCGCGGCCTGATCGAAATGCAGGGCCGCCACGTGCAGATCGTCGACTTCGACGGCCTGAAGCACCTCTGACACCGCACGGCGCGCGCCTCGCGCGCCGCCCGCATCGCGTCGTCGGTCAATCGAGAAACAGCGCGGCACGCGCCTTCAGCGCCGCACTGAAATCGTCGAGCCAGCCGATCGACAGACGCCAGCTCTGCCAGTACAGATCGATGTCGATGGTTCGCCCGCGCGACATGTCGATCAATTCACCCGCCGCCAGTTGGCGATCGACCATCCGGTCCGGGCACATCCCCCATCCCAATCCCGTTTCGCATGCGCGCAAATAACCCGCGACGTGCGGTATCCAGTGCTGCGGCGGATCGAGATCCGCACGTGTCACGCGCCGGATGAAGCGCGCCTGCAACCCGTCCTTCGGATTGAACATCACGCACGGCGCGCGGCGCAGCGCATCGCGCGTGATTCCTGCGTCGAAATAACGTGCGTAAAACGCCGGCGCGCACACCGCGCGATAGCGGATTCGCCCGAGCCGCTCCGACCGGCACCCCTGGATCGGCTCCGCCTGCGCGGTCACGGCCCCCTGCACGCTGCCGTCGCGGATGCGCGAGGCCGTGTAATCCTGATCGTCGATCACGAGGTCGAGCAGCGTCTCGCGTTCCGTGCAGAACGGCCCGACCGCGTCGATGAACCACGTCGCGACGCTGTCGTCGTTGACGGCCACGCGCAACGTCGGCCACGCGCTCGCGATCTGGCCCGGTAGCGCCGGCATCCGGCCGCTCAGTTCGGCTTCCAGCAACTGCACGCGCTCGGTATGCCGGCACAGCAGCGCACCCGACGTGGTCGCGACGCACGGCTGCCCGCGCTTGACCAGCACGCTGCCGACCCGCTCCTCCAGCAGCTTCACGCGCTGCGACACCGCCGACGGCGTGACATTCAGCTCCTGGGCCGCCCGCTCGAACGAGCCGTGGCGGATCACGGCCGCGAGCGCATCGAGCAACGCGTAGTCGAGCATTAGATTTCCTTAATCTGCATTAGGTGATTTAGCTTCTCTTATTTCCGTGCTGCTCGCAGACTAGCGCTACCCGATTCATTCGTCTACCGCTTCCACGGCTGTCCCCTCATCATGAACTGGCTCGCTTTTTCCCACGGCGCCGCACTGTGCGCGTCGCTCATCGTCACCATCGGCGCGCAGAACGCGTTCGTGCTGCGCCAGGGCATCATGCGCTCGCACGTCGGCAAGATCGTGCTGCTGTGCGCGCTGTCCGACATGATCCTGATCGGCGCGGGCGTCGGCGGCGCATCGGTGCTCGTCGAACGCTATCCGACCTTCGTCCATGCGGTGCTGTACGTCGGCCTCGCGTATCTCGCATGGTTCGGCATCAACGCGCTGCGCCGGGCGTTCAAGCCGGGCCACGACACGCTCGACGTGCGCGGCGACGCGGTCGCACCGCCGCCGCAGAGCGCGCTCGCGATCGTGCTGATGACGCTCGCGTTCACGTGGCTCAACCCGCACGTATATCTCGACACGTTCCTGCTGATCGGCACGGCCGGCGCGCGCGAGCCGGAAGGCGGGCGGCTCGCGTTCGCGATCGGCGCGATGACGGCCAGCGTCGTGTGGTTCGTCGGGCTCGGCTATGGCGCGCGATTGCTGGCGCCGTGGTTCCGCAAGGCGGTCGCGTGGCGCGTGCTGGATGGCGCGATCGGCAGCATGGTGCTGTTTCTCGCGGCCGTGCAGTTGCGGTAGGGAGGGAGCGTCGCGGTATCCTGCGGATCGAATCCTCGACCGGCGTGATATCGGTGATGCGTCGAATGAGGGCGGTTACGCTCCTGTTCCTGTCGGGCGTCCAGCGTCAATTCCACTGGGCCGGCTTCTTGCGCCCATAGAACGGATTGGGAATTTCCTTCAGGCAGGCGCGATCGGTCAGCTTGCGCTGCGTGTCGCGCTTCGAAAGGGTCACCTTCGGGTCCGGGCCGTCGACTCCGAAATCCATGTCGCCTTCCACCCGGCCGTCGGGGAAGAAGTGCAGCACAATGCCGCCGCTCTTGCCCTTGACGGGCGCGCGCGTGATCGTGGTCTCGCCTTCACACCATGCCATCCCGGGTCGGGTTTCGCGATGCGTGTATTCGTCGTAATCGGGAGACGAGGCTTCCAATGCGCGCTTGTCGACCACACGCTCCCACCACACCTTGAACTTGCGAGGCGTGGTCCATCGAAAATCCCATGCGACGCTCGGCCTTTGCCCACCGCCGCCTGTCCAGTGTGTCGCGCTCCGCGGCGTGGCACTTGCCCCATCGGCGCTTGCCGCATCGTCGAGACTGTTCTTGTCCGGCGGCAGCAGATAGACGCCGTAGATGTCGTAATCCGTATAGTTGAAAGATCCGGCGGTGATGATGTCGTAGTTCGGGTCGTTCCATTTATTCACTTCGCCGGGCGCAAGACTGTCCTTTTCGGCATCGTTCACGCTCTTGCTACACGCAGCCGCGGAAAAAACCATCACGAACAGCAAGGTGATCCGGCAGCGGTTCATATTGAATTTCCTTTTCTTCCAGTCGATTTCATTCGAGTCGCGTTGCGAAGGCGCCATCACGCGGCCGCTTCCCGTATCCGCCGCCAATCCTTCGCCGGCACCCGCGCCAGCGTCTCCGGAAATGCCTCCCCCTGCGCAGCCGCGTCGAACACGGCCGCCATCGCCGGATCCTGGTCGAAGCGCACGCCGTACCGCGGTTCGCAATAGATCAGCAGCGACGCCGCTTTCGGTGCCGTGCGCCCGGCAGTGTGCCAGTTGATCGCGCACGAAGCCGTCATGCTGCGTGGCCGGCAACGACGCGAGCATCGCGGGCTTGTCGGCACGCAGCCGCTCGAGCAACGTGTACGGATAGCAGGCGGCGAGCAGATCGTCCTCTTGCGCGCTGCGTCATTTCCCGAATCCTTCACGAAAAGCGGCAATAAATACAATAATTTGAGTGAGCCCGGACCGGCGCTCGAACGGCTCTCGCCGCCATGATCACGTCGCGTCGTCCGTCATACCGGCACGCGAGCGCAAAACCTGCAGGTTGGAGCGACGCCGGCGGAACCTCGCCACGCACTTCGCCGTCTCAACGCGACCGGCTTCACGTCGCGCAGTCCCACCCCGTCACCCGCAGATATCGGAGCAGAACATGGCACATCGCACCCTAGGCACCTCCAGCATCCAGGTTTCGCCGCTCGCGTTCGGCGGCAACGTCTTCGGCTGGACCGTCGACGAAAACGCATCGTTCGCGTTGCTCGACGCGCTCGCCGATACCGGCATCAACTTCATCGACACGGCCGACGTCTATTCGGCCTGGGTTCCCGGCAATCACGGCGGCGAATCGGAAACGATCATCGGCAAGTGGCTGAAGCGCTCGGGCAAGCGCGAGCAGGTCGTGATCGCGACCAAGGTCGGCCTGCTCGACGCGCGCGCGGGGCTGTCGAAAGACAACATCCTGAAGGCCGTCGACGATTCGCTGCGCCGCCTGCAGACCGACTACATCGACCTGTATTTCTCGCACCGCGATCTCGCCGACACGGCTCCGCTCGAAGAAACGCTCGGCGCGTATCAGACGCTGATCGACGCTGGCAAGGTGCGCATCATCGGCGCGTCGAACTACAGCGGCGCGCGCCTGCGCGAAGCCGCCGCGATCAGCGCGCGCGACGGGCTGCCCGCCTACCAGGTCATCCAGCCCGAATACAACCTGCTCGACCGCGCCGACTACGAACGCGATCTCGAGCCGGTCGTGCGCGACCTGAAACTCGGCGTCGTCAACTACTACGCGCTCGCGAGCGGGTTCCTGTCGGGCAAGTACCGCAGCGAGGCCGACCTGAAGAAGAGCGTGCGCGGCGATCGCGTCGCCGGGTATCTGAACGAACGCGGCCTGCGCATCCTCGCCGCGCTCGACGCCGTGTCTGAGAAGCACGGCACGCAGCCGGCCGCGATCGCGCTCGCGTGGCAGATCGCGCGGCCGACGATCACCGCGCCGATCGCGAGCGCGACGTCGCTCGCGCAGCTCGCGCTGCTCGGCGAAGCGATCCGCGTCACGCTCGATCAGGACGACATCCGCCGGATCGACGAAGCCAGCGCGCCCTGAAGTCCGTGGCGACGGCAGGCAGGCTGCCGTCGTCTTCGTCGAAGTCAACCGGCAGCGCTTACCCCGCGGCCGCGCGGACGTCTTGACTCGCACGGCCGCTTGCGTCGACCGCGCCGCCGAACCCTCGGAAAACCGGCATCACTCCGCGGCCGCACGCACCGCATCGCGCAGCGCCATCGGCGACGCGCCGTAGCGCTCGCGGATCGCGCGGCTGAAGTGCGCCTGGCTCGAAAACCCCCAGCGAAATGCGATCTCGCCGATGCGCGTCTTGCGCAGCCGCGCATCCGTCAGCTCGCGATGCGCGTGCGACAGCCGTTCCGACCAGATGTGCTGCGTGATCGACTCGCCTTCGGCCGCGAAGAGGCGGCCCAGATGCCGCAGCGACAGCCCGACCGCATCGGCGACGGCCTGCGGCGCAAGTTCCGGCTCGCCGAGATGCGTCGCGATGTACTGCTTCGCGGTCAGCAGATACGACAGCGACGCGCGCGACGCGCCCGCACCGTTCACTTCGGCGTCGATGAGCTCCGCGATCAGCGTGCGCGTGTGCTCGGCGAACCGCTCGGCGTCGCGCTCGACCGGCGTCTTCATGAATCGCTCGACGCTCGCGCGCAACGTCGCGCCGAGCATCGCGCCCGCGCCCGGCTTCGGCGCGATCCGCAGCGGCAGCGCGGCGAGTTCCGCATCGAGCCGGTCGTCGAATGTCGCGATCGGGATATCGATCAGCAGTTGCCGCATCGGCGTCAGGAATCCGAACAGATACGGCACGCGCGTGTCGTAGACGACGACATCGCCGGCTTCCGCCAGGAGGCATCGATCGCGCTGGATGAAATATGCGCGCCCGCTCACGATCTGGCACGCGAACAGCGACTCCTTCGGCAACTGGCGCACCAGCGCGGGGCTGCGCTCGATCACGTGATCCTGCCCGCTGATGTCGGCGATGCCGAGGCCCGGCAGCGCGATGTCGGTCTTCTCGACGTCGAGCCCGGCCGGCGACAGCGACGAGCAGCGCAGGCCGACCAGCGTCGCCGCGTTGAACGCATCCCAGTACGCCATCCTGTCGCGCGCCGGCACGTCGGCCGTCGAGCCTCGCGTGCGGGAAAAAACGGTCGAATTCGTCACGTCGCCTCCTGCTGGCGCCTGTCGTGCGCAGCGGCACGGATTGGGGGATGGTCCGTCTGGTTTTTGGTGCGATGCAATGTCCGGCGCGGTCAAGCAATTCGTCCAGCCCAGTCAAGAGCGGCGCGCACCGGCTGGCTAAAGTCGAGCCCACGACACCCATACACCAGGAGACACACCGTGGTCGACAAAGCCGTATCCGAATTCTGGCAAAACATCCCTGCGATTGCCAATCCGTTCAAGCCCGATGCGCTGCCCGAAGCCTACGTCCCGAACGCGGCCACCGACGACGAACGCTATTACGTTCCGTTCACCGAAACGGTTTCGTCGCGGCCGCTGTGGATCTCGCCGTCACAGAACAAATGGTGCGACATCCTGATGGCGAAGGAAGCCGGGCTCGTGAACCGGCACTATCACCCGCACGAGGTGTTCGCGTACACGCTGTCGGGGAAATGGGGCTACCTCGAACACGAATGGACCGCGACGCGCGGCGATTTCGTGTACGAGACACCGGGCGAAGGCCACACGCTCGTCGCGTTCGATCACCCCGAGCCGATGCGCGCGTTCTTCATCGTCAAGGGCCCGCTGATCTGGCTCGACGACGCCGGCAATCCCGACGGCTACTTCGACGTGCATTCGTACATCACGATGTGCAAGGCGCATTACGAGAAGGTCGGCCTCGGCGCGCAAGCGATCGAGAAGCTGTTCCGCTGACGCGCAGCGAGGCTCGCGATGACTTCTCCTTCCCTCTTCCGGCCCGCATGGACGTACGAGAACAGGCTGCTGCTGATCCTGTTCATGACGTTCGGCTTCGTGTTCTTCGACCGCCTCGCGCTGTCGTTCCTGTTTCCGTTCATGTCGGCCGAGCTGCACCTGACGAACACGCAGCTCGGCATGGTGTCGTCCGCGCTGGCGCTCACGTGGGCGCTGTCGGGCGCCGCCACCGGCGCATGGTCCGACGCGCGCGGCACGCGCAAGCCACTGCTGATCGCGGCCGTGCTCGGCTTTTCCGTGTGCTCGGCGCTGTCGGGCCTCGTCGGCGGCTTCGCGAGCCTGATCGCGTTTCGCGCGCTGATGGGCATCGCCGAAGGCCCCGTACTGCCGTTGTCGCAATCGCTGATGGTCGAGAGTTCGACGCCGACTCGCCGCGGGCTGAACATGGGCCTGCTGCAAGGCTCGGCCGCCGGCCTGCTCGGCGCGATGATCGGCCCGCCGGTCGTGATCGGCATCGCCACCGCATACGGCTGGCGCGAGGCGTTCTACGTGTCGTGCATTCCGGGCTTCCTGATCGCGTTCTGCATCTGGCGCTGGGTGCGCGAAGTACCGCCGGGCGGCGTGCGCAACGCGCAGGCGGATATCGCCGCGGCACCGGCCGCCGGCGGCGCGGCGGTCAGCCGCTGGGCGCTGCTGAAGGAACGCAACATCCTGCTGTGCGTGCTGATCAGTTGCTTCTTCCTCACGTGGTTCGTCGTGATCATCTCGTTCGCGCCGGTGTTCCTCGTGGAAAGCCGCCGTCTGTCGCCTTCCGACATGGGCGTCGTGATGACCTGCCTCGGCGCCGCGTGGGTGTTCTGGGGCTTCGCGGTGCCGGCAATCTCCGACCGGATCGGCCGCAAGCCGACGATGATCGTGTTCGCGCTGATCGCGGCCGTGTGCCCCGTCGTGCTGATCCACGTCGGCTCGGTCTGGGCGCTCGGCGCGCTCGTGTTCGTCACATACACGGGCCTCGGCTGCTTCACGCTGTTCATGGCGACGATCCCGGCCGAAACGGTGCCGCCGCACGCAATTGCGAGCGCGCTCGGGTTGATCATGGGCGCCGGCGAGCTGATTGGCGGCTTCGTCGCGCCCACCGTCGCCGGCTTCGCGGCGGACAGGTACGGCCTGCAGTTCGCGATGTGGACGTCGTCCGCCGGCGCGGTCCTCGCGTGCGTGCTGTCGTTCGGACTCGTCGAAACCGCGCCGGCCGTGCTGCGCAAGCGCGCGCTCGCAGGCGCCGCCGCCGGCCGCCTCGATGCGCAGAACCTCGGAGGACGCTGACATGCGCGCACTTCAATGGCATGGCCCGCGCGACGTCCGTCTCGTGGAAATCGACACGCCGCGCGTCGGCCCCGGCGACGTGCGCATCGCGGTCGCGTATTGCGGCATCTGCGGCAGCGACCTGCACGAATATGCGGACGGCCCGCACGCGATTCCGGTGGACACGCCGCATCCGCTGTCGCGCCGCACCGCGCCGCTGACGCTCGGCCACGAGTTCTGCGGCACCGTCGTCGAAATCGGCGAAGGCGTGACGACGCTGCGCACGGGCGACCGCGTCGCGGTCGAGCCCGAGTATCGCTGCAGCCAGTGCGCGTATTGCCGCTCGGGTTCGTACAACCTGTGCGTGTCGATGGGCTTTGCCGGACTGATGGGCGACGGCGGGATGGCCGACTTCGCGGTCGTGCCGGCCTACATGCTGCACCGCCTGCCCGACGGCGTGAGCCTCGAACAGGCTGCGGTGATGGAGCCGGCCGCCGTGGCGCTGCACGCGCTGCGGCGCGGCGAGCTGCGCCTCGGCGAGACCTGCGCGGTGTTCGGGCTCGGGCCGATCGGCCTGCTGCTGATCATGCTCGCGAAGCTGCAGGGCGCGACGACGATCGTCGCCGTCGACGTGTCGCCCGAACGGCTCGCGGCCGCCACCCGCTTCGGTGCGACGCATGCGTTCGATGCGCGCGGACTCGATGCGTCCGCGTTGCAGGACGCGATTCGCGCGGCCACGGGCGGGCTCGGCGTCGATACGAGTTTCGAAGCGGCCGGATTGCAGGCCACGTTCGAATCGGCGATGCGGGCACTGCGCAAGGGCGGTCGCGTCGTGATGGTCGGCCTGATGCCGCACGCGGGTTTCGACGCGTTTCGCGCGGTCAACGACGAGCTGACCTTCACCGCGAGCGTCGGCTATCGGCATGCGTACGAAGACCTCCTGCGCATCGTCGCGTCAGGCGCGCTCGACCTCACGTCGATCGTCACGCGCACCGTCTCGCTCGAGAATGCCGTCGCCGACGGCTTCGACGCACTGCTCGCCGACCGCACACAGATCAAGATCCTCGTTTCACCCGCGCAGCGGCCGGCCCGTCGCGCCTCCACCACCGGGAGTGTCGAGCATGAATCGTCAGTGGGCGTTTGACGGGCAGTCGGTCGTCGTGACGGGCGGCACATCGGGCATCGGCGCGCGCACCGCGCCGCGCTTCGCCCAGGCCGGCGCATCGGTCGTCGCGCTGGGGCTCGACGCGGCCGGCCCGCATGCGCCCGTGCATGCCGGCATCCGCTGCGTCGAACTCGACGTGGCCGACGGCGCCGCCCTGACGCGCACGATCGCCGCGCTGCCGCTGCTCGACGTGCTCGTCAATGGCGTCGGCATCAGCCGCCACGCGGACGAGTACCGGTTGGACCAGTTCGAGCACGTGCTGAACGTGAACCTGACGTCGGTCATGCGCGCATCCGACGCCGCGCGGCCCGCGCTGGCGGCGAACGGCGGCAGCATCGTCAATATCGCGTCGATGTACACGTACTTCGGCAGCAAGGACCGGCCCGCATACAGCGCGAGCAAGGGCGGCATCGCGCAACTCACGCGCTCGCTCGCGCAAGCGTGGGCCGATCGCGGCATCCGCGTGAACGCGGTCGCACCCGGCTGGATCGACACGCCGCTCAGCAGCGCTCTGATGGCCGACACGCAGGCGTCGCGCCGCATCCTCGAGCGCACGCCGCTCGGGCGCTGGGGCACGGCCGACGAAGTCGCGGAAGTCATCCTGTTCCTGTGCTCGCCCGCCGCGTCGTTCGTCACCGGCGCGATCGTACCGGTGGACGGCGGGTATTCGACGGTCTAGCGCGCCCGCGCGCGGCGCATCGGCGGATCGAAGCAACCTGCCGATGCACGTTGCGCGGCGCTCTTCGACTGTCGCCGAACCGGGTCGCCCGGCTCTGGTTCTTTCATATCAATCAGTAGTCCGACGAAAAATTTCCGACTCGATCGGACCATGTGAGGAGCATCTGGAGATGACGAAAAAGACCTTTCTGGCACTCGCGGCCTGCACGCTTCCGGCCGCCGCGCTCGCCCAGAGCAGCGTGACGATGTTCGGGCTGATGGATGCCGGCATCAGCTACGTCGGCAATCAAGGCGGCCACGGCGCCGCGAAATTCGACGACAACATCTTCTTTCCGAACCTGCTCGGCTTCGAAGGCAAGGAGGATCTCGGCGCGGGCACGCGTGCGATCTTCCGGCTCGTCAACCAGTATTCGCTCGGCAACGGCTCGATCATCGGCGGCGGGCTGTTCGCGCGCACGGCCTATGTCGGGTTGCAGAGCGACCGATACGGCACGCTGACGCTCGGCAACCAGTACGAGTTCATGGTCGATTCGCTGGCTGCCGGCGGCAACGAGATCGCGCAGGACCTCGTCGGCCTGTACGGTTTTCGCAACGGGCCGTTCGACCGGCTCGCGCTACCGAACAACCCGACCGGCGCATTCGACTGGGACCGCGTCGCCGGCAGCAATCGCGTCGCGAATTCGGTCAAGTACACGAGCCCGTCGCTGTCGGGCCTGACCGTCGGCGCGCTGTACGGCTTCGGCAACATCGCAGGATCGATCGGCGCGAACAACACGGTCAGCGCGGGCGTCAGCTACGACAACGGCCCGTTCGGCGCGGGCGCCGCCTATACGAACCAGAAATACGGCGCGGCCGACGGCCTGCCGCCCACCAGCGTGCGCAACTGGGGCGCGGGCGTGCACTACACGGTCGGCACGGTCACGGGGAAGGCGCTCTTCACGACCGTGCACAACGCGCAGAATGGCGCGGGCGCGTGGTCGGCGGAAGCCGGCGCCGCGTGGCGGCCATCGCCGGTATGGGTGATCGGCGCGAGCTACACGTACATGAAAGGCAACGACACGCTCGACAACGCGCACGCGCATCAGTTGCTCGCTGCCGTGCAGTACTGGCTGTCCAAGCGCACGATGGTGTACGTCGCGGGCGTGCATCAACGCGCAAGCCGCGGCAGCCACGCGCAGATCAACGGCGCGATGGA
This sequence comes from Burkholderia sp. MSMB1072, assembly GCF_001524725.1. Taxonomy (NCBI): domain Bacteria; kingdom Pseudomonadati; phylum Pseudomonadota; class Betaproteobacteria; order Burkholderiales; family Burkholderiaceae; genus Burkholderia; species Burkholderia sp. MSMB1072. Next base: position 11,842 of record NZ_LOYC01000039.1, on the reverse strand, counting down.
CGCGAACGGCGCGTCGAGCGGCGCATTGCAGTCGATCGCGCGGATCGGATTCAGTACGCGGTTCTGATCCGGCGCGGGCCGCCGGCGTTCCGGCATCCGCGCGGCAGACGACGAATGCGCGCCGCCGGTTCGGCCGCTGCGTTCGTCCGTCGTCCTTCACGTTTCACTCGGCGATCGAAGACCGCGGGGCCGGAAGCCGATGCCATGACGGCGGCCGCTCCCGAACTAATCGCCGGCACGCTCCGCCGCATCGACCTCCTTGGCGAAGGCGAACAGCAGCTCGCCGAGCCGACCCGGTTGCTCCTGCTGAATCCAGTGCCCGGCGCCGTCGATCAGCTCGATGCGACTCATTCTCGTCGTCGCCTTCGTCCTCATCAATTCGAGCGCGCCCGGTGCCGAATAAGTACCCCAATCGCTCTTTCCGCCAATAAAGAGCGATGGGACATCGATCGTCTTGCCTGAAAACAGGCGCAACTCGGCGTTCAGATCAGGATCGGAAAAGACGCGATAAGCCTGCAGGGCGCCTTGAAATCCCGTACGGCCATACTCCGCCGTGTACACCGCGAGTTCCGGTTCGGTAAGCCATTTGCAGGCCCGGACCTCGGCGGCGGACGGCTGGAATGGCGCGACGGTCTGGGGCATCGTCTTGCCGAGATCCATGACGTAATAGGTGGGCATTCGTGCAAGCTCCGTGGCGGTCCGCGCCTTCAACGGATACGGCTGGTTTCCCGGCCAGTCCGCGCTCTTGACATGGAAGAACGCACGAAGAAAGGCGTGCAGGCCTTGAGGCGGGTGCCACATGTCGTCGTTCGCCTGCCGTGTGCTCAGGTATTGCTGGTAATACTCCCTCGGCGGGTCGAGCGATGCCAGCGCGGCCGCCAACTTCTGGTTCTCGGTGTTCGGATGAGCCGACGGTGCGTCGCTTTGCGCGGTGTTGAACGGAAGGGCCGGCGGACCGGGGAACGGTGCGCTCATCAGCACGACCGACGGAAAGACGTCCGGTCGCGCCAGCGCGCAATAGGCCGCGACCGGCGAGCCGAGGTCGTGCCCGACGAGCATCGCCGTGCGCCGATATCCCAACGCCGAAACCAGTCCGAGGGCATCGCGCGTCATATTCAGGAGACCGAATGGCTCCAGCGGGGCGTCATAGTCGTTCACCCAACCGGTGGTGCGCCCGAAACCCCGCTGATCGGGCGCAACGACGTGATATCCGGCGTCAGCCAGGATCGGGAGAAGGTGTCGCCAACCGTAAGCCAGATCCGGAAAGCCGTGCAGAAGCAGCGCGAGCGGCCGGCCGGGACTTTCGTAACCGGCCTCGAGAATATGGACATCGAGGCCGTTGACCCCATGGATCATGCGTGAGCGAACCCCGCCGGGAAGCGTTCCTTCGCCATATGTCGACGTGGCCAAATCAGTTCCTCCCTGAGGGGTTGCGCGGGCCGGCCGAAGGAACGCCGCAACCAGGCCGGCCGCGCCCATCGCCAACATCGCTCGTCGGGATGCCGATGGCTTGATCGAGTGATGGGACATCGGTCATCTCCGATATATGGCGATCACCATACTATGGTGATCGCCATAGCGGCGTCAAGCGGAACGTGGTAGGTTGTCGGCATGACACGCAAGACTGACGCGCGCGCTCGCGCCATTGCCACGGCCGAGCGACTATTCCGCATCCAGGGCTACACTGCGACCGGCTTGACCCAGATACTCGAAGAAAGCGGCGCGCCTAAAGGGTCGTTCTACTTTCATTTCCCACGGGGCAAGGCGCAACTCGCGGAAGAAGCAATCGACAATTATGTTGCGAAGCGAATGGCTGTATTACGGGATATCTCGGCGAGTACGGCGGGCAATGCGCTGAATTTCGTTCATCGAATTTTCAGCGCGTTCGCGGCCGAAATGGTCGCCTCCGATTTCCAGTATGGATGTCTGATGCAGAATCTCGCGAATGAGCTGCCCGCGCTCGACGCCGAGCTGACCCAACGCGTGGCGCGTGGATTTGCCGAATCGACCGCGATTATTGCCGAGCATTTCAGGGGGTGCGGTTTCACTCCCGCGCGCGCATCCTCCGCCGCGGCCGCATTGGTGGCCGCCCTCGAAGGCGCACGAACGATCGCCCGCCTGGAACGCACGCCGGCTGTATTCGAAGCGCTGGCAGAGGTCAGCGTCCAAAGGTGGGCCGCTCCGGAGCGGTGATCCGGTCCGATGCTCGTTGCCGGACCACCACGATCGGTTTGCTTCGGCTCGAGCAGGAACACGTCGCGCATTCTCTCGACTGCGTGCATTCGGGGCGCACCGAGGCAGCCGGTCAACTTGAATGCATGGAGAGTGGGCATGCAGAAGCAACCGAAAAAGGCCAAGCAGGTCGGCCCGCCGGCGACCTCGAGGCTGAGCCGGTCGTTCGGCACCGCCGATTTTGTCGACGCATTTTCGGTGGATTTGCCGGCGACTGCCTGCAACGACGCAGAATCTCTCGCTCGATACGTCTTCGCAGGACAACCCCAATGGATCGCCATGCTGCAGGGAATTCGCGACATTGCCGTCCGGCCGTTCGGCCTTAAAACGACGATCGATCTGAAAGCCGCGAAGGACGACCGGCTCGGGATTTTCCGCGTGTTCGAACGGCATGAAGACGAGATCATTCTGGGCGAGGACGACGCCCATCTCGATTTCCGCGTGTCGGTTCTCGTGCAACCTGCCGCCGAGGATGGGCCCCGGCAACTGATACTTACTACGCTCGTCTTCTACAATCGTCTGCTGGGCCGCGCCTATCTCGGCGTGATCGCGCCTTTCCATCGCCTGGTCGTGCGAGCCTCGCTCGATCAGGCACAGAAGCTCGGATGGCCCGGCCGGTAGCGGCGAAAACGAGGCATCGCTGTCCGTTTCCACCGGATCGTCACACGCTCGCTCGCCGCCGCCGGCAGGCACCCGTGGCCGATGCCATGTGCGTGGCCGCCATTCGCCACCGTACGAAAGCATCGGCAATACCAACCAGGAAAAATCGCCTTTCAGCCGAGCGCCAGGACGTCATGAACACCGTCGACCAGATGATCGCCGCCAGGGACGCGCATCCGCACCGAAACGCAGGCGTTTTGGCAGACGTACGGCTGAAGCGCATTGCGGGGGCAAGGTGGCGCGCGCGGCTGCTGGCGCTGTCGATCGTCGCCGGTTGCGCTCCCGTGTCAGCGAGCAGTGCGGACATGCAATTCAGCGGACCCGACATCCCGCTGGAGCAGGCGATCGAGGCCGACGATCCCGCCGCCGTCGCGCGCGCGATCGCCGGCGGGGCCTCGGTCAATGCGCGCGGCGCCCGCAACGTCACGCCGCTCGAATTCGCCGTCGCCATCCATCGCAAGAAGGCCGCCGCAGCGCTGATCGCGCACCATGCCGATCCGAACCTGCGCGATGCCGACGGGGACAGCGCGGTTTCGCTCGCGGTCAATGCCTATCGGCGCGATCCGTCGCTGCTCGCGATGGTGCTCGATGGCGGCGGCAATCCCAATGCGGTGCGCCCGGATGGCGATCCGGTGATCGTACGTTTCCTCAACGATCGCAACCTCGACGCGATCACCTATCTGCACGCGCGCGGCGCTGATATCGATGCAGAGGTCGACGGACAGCCGATGGTGGTGGATGCTGCGTGGGGCGCGGACTGGGATGTCGTATGGCGGCTGATCGAGCTCGGCGCCCGTACCGATACGCCCAAGGCAGCGGCCGGCCTGGTCGAGACATTCAGGATCCCGGGCGCCACCTTGCCGGACAGCCCGGTCTATCCTTTCAAGGTGAAGGTATGGGTGCATTTGAAGGCTCAGGGCCTCGATCCCGTGCCGCCGGCGGGAATGGTGCGTCCATGACGGTCGGTGAACGGCCATCTCGGCGCGCTCCGCGTTGGCGCAGAGCACGCCGATATCGCCAGGTTCGCTACATCAAGTCGATGGCGGCAGAATCGCCCGAGGCGGCGATCACCTCGAGCTGCCATTTCGCGGAGGGCCTGGCGATGCGGCCGGAGCGGTCGAGCCCTTCCATCAGCGCCCACCAGTTCGGATCGTCCTGCCCGAACTCGACGCACGTGCCGTCGTCGAAGCGCAGCATCAGGACAACGATGTCGCCCACGAAGATGTCGCGCAGTTCGGCCCGCGCGCCGACGAGCGCAGCGAAGGGCAGCCGCTTTTCCGTGCCGTTCGGGGAAACCAGCCGCACGCCGTCGGTCTCGATGTACCTGGCTGGCTCATGGCGGCGGGCGAAGCGGGTCAGTCGTGCGTTGATTCGATCAATCCAGCCCATCTTCGGATCCATGTGTCGCTGACCATATCTGACGCCGCCGTAGCGGCCGGTGCTCACCCCGACATTTTACGGTTCGCGGTCCGAGCGATGTCTCGCTGCATCAAAGGTTTTTGCTCCGAAGCCAGGCGCGGATCGCTTCGATGTGCCGGGCCTTGCATTCCAGCGGTAACCAGTGCCCGGCCGGCATCGTCGTCACGGTCAGGTCCGCGCATGCCGCACGCATGGGGTCGCCCTGGCGATTTCCGGTGATGCTGCAAATCTGATCGAATTCGCCGTTGACGAACAGCACCGGCTGCGACAGACGGCCGCCATCCGGCGCGCTGCGTGCGTAAGCGAGGTTGGCCTCATCGTTCAGATACCACGCGCAGGCGGGACGGAAGCCATGCGTATCGAACGACGCTACCAGCGCTTCAAAGTCCGCCGGCGGCCACAGAGCCGGATCGGGGGGAGTCGGCGGCGCACGATGCGCGGCACCGAAACGCCCTCCATTGCGCGTGACGCCCGCATTCGGCGACACCTTGCCGATGCAGTCAGGGTCGCCCGGTCGAAAAATCGATGCCAGCGATGCTGCCCGGTCCGCATCCAGGTCGGCCACCGCCGCGTCGAAATGCGTCGTGTAGTAGCGGTAGTAGTCCCACTGGCCATCGGGATACGCGTCGGCAGGATAAATCGTCCTGTCGATCAGTGGAACGACCGTGCTCAGCGCGTGCCCGTCGGGTTGATATGCCAGCGACGTCAGCACGACGCCACGGCTGCGCTCGCGCTCATGTGCGGACAACTCGGCGGCCACGACGCTACCCCAGTCGTGCCCCACCCAGATCGCGGGCTCGCCGCCGAGATGATCGTGGAGTTCGGTCATGTCCGTCACAACGGCCTCGATGGTATAGGCGTCGTTGGCTTCAGGCGCAAAAGAGCCGCCGTAGCCGCGCAGGTCCGGCGCGACGCAGTGCCAGCCGTCGGCGGCAAAGGCTTCCATCTGGGCGCGCCACATCAAGCTCAAGCTCGGCCAGCCGTGCAGAAAAAATATCGGCGGCCCGTCGGCCGGCCCGCTCTCGAGATAGTGCGTCGGCCGACCCGTCATGTCGAGCGTGCGCGATACCAGCGAGTGTCGAGATGTCTCCGTCATGATCCGAGGCTCCGGTTGATTTCAGCGGTTTGCCGAAGGTGAAAGGGCTGCCGTTCGCCGAGCTACTTGCGATCGATCATCAGCGCCACCCCAACCAACGCGATGCCGCCGGCAATCAGCTTCACGCGCGTCAACGGCTCGTGCAGCAAGAGCGCCGAGAGACCCAGCGCGATCACCGGCGCCGCATAGTTGAAGGTGTTGGCGAGCGTCGTCGAGACCTGGGCGTTGAGCGTCAGGAACACGGCGTAACCGATCAGCGTGCTCGCCACGACAAGAAACGCGAGTGCAGCCCATGCTGCCGGCGATACGCGCGCAAGGTGCGTCGTCGCAGCGATCCCCGACACGGCGACGATCGCGCCGAGCACCGCACCGGCCGATATCAGCTGTATCGCCAGGCCGATGGCGGGGTCGCGAGGCAACGCCAGTCGCGGCGCAAGCAGCGACCCGGCTGCCCACGCGGCCGTCCCGGCAAGCGCAAGTGCGGCGCCCATCGGCCGGAAGTCGCCGCCGGTAGCAGAGGTCCAGCCCATCAGCGCGAGACCGGCAAAGCCGATGGCGACCCCGGCGACCTGACGGCCGCTCAGCGGCCGATGAAACACCGCCCATGCGAACAACGCCAGAAAGAGCGGCGAAGACGAGCCGAATATCGCGGCCACCCCTGCCGGCAGAAAATGCGTGCCCCAGATCGCGAGCGCCTGACTGGCCACCAGCATGGTGACGCCGATCAACGCCGCACCACCCGTCTCGCGGACCGACGCAGGCGAACGGCGCCAGCGAGCCAGCGCGAAAGGCAGAACGACCAGCGCCGCAAGCGAGAAGCGCAATGTCGCCACCATCAGCGGATGCAACGCGTTCCCGGCGACCTTGAAAGCCAGGAAATTGGCTCCGTTGTAGAACCATTGATAGCCGACGGCGAGGGCGACCCAGCCGCGACGTGCGCTCCAACTGGCATGGGTCGTGGTTGCGGCCGTCACGGGCTGCCCTTCTGCCTGCCGAATGCGGCGATCGTCGCGTCCTTGCTGCGGAGGCACAGGCTCCTGAAATGCTCGATATAAGGGGCTGCCATGGGACTGTTTCCGTCGATGACCTCGTATGCGATTGCTTCAATGCTAGCGAGCGCTTCGTTATCCCGATAATGTGGAGTTTCTATCGCCGTTATCCATCTATTGAATAACGGCGTTACGCCTGCTTTACTGCTGCAATTGATCGAGCCGGAACTCACGGAGGCGCCAGTGGACTCCCGTCTTATCGAGTACTTCTTGCGTGTGGCCGAACTCGGCAGTATCAACAAGGCCGCCATCGACTTGCGGCTCTCCCAGCCGGCGCTGTCGCGCCACATCGCGCTGCTCGAGCATCAACTTCGCGCGAAGCTTTTTACGCGAACGCGGGGCGGCGTTCAGCCGACCGAGGCCGGCATGCTGCTGGTGGAGCGAGCAAGACCCATTCTTCGTCAGTTGACCTCCTTGGTCGAGCAGGTCGGCGACCGCGCCGCGGGCCAGTTGGCGATAGGCGTTGCGCCGTCCTGGCGCAACCTCTTCACATCGAACTTCGTGGCGCGGCTGGTCGCCGACTATCCGCGCGTGAGGCTTCGTGTTCACGAGGGCGTGAGCCACGAGCTGCGCGATGTCATGCATTCCGGCATGCTGGACCTCGCTATCGTCCCGTTCGAAGCGTCGCCGCCGCAGGGCTATGTCCATACACCACTCGTTCGTGAACCCCTCGTTCTCGTGAGCGCCAGGGACACCGGCTTGAGGCCCGACAAGGCGGTGCCGCTGTCGCGTCTCGGCGATCGCAAACTCGCGCTGGCGGGAAAACAGAACGTCATCCGCTCGACCATCGAGCACGCGATGGTCCGTCGCAACGTCGAACTCGACATCCTGTTCGAACTCGATGCGATGCATCTCTCGATGGAACTCGCCCGGCGCGGCATCGCCGACACCGTCACGCCATGTTGCGCGGTCAGCGGCAATGCGTTCTGGGAAGAGTCGATCTCGTGGAGTCCGATCCGGGGCGCCTACATCACCTGGGCGCTCTGTGAAAATACGGCGCGCTCGCATTCGCAAGCGGTGCTCGAAGGGAAACGGATGATCGTCGGGATGATCGGCGAAATCGTCGACAGCCGAACCTGGCGCGGTGCCGAGCGCCTGAACGCGAATATCGACCCGCTGTCTGTGGAAAGGAGCGGTTGAGTCCGCAAGCACGCTGCCGGCGCGTGTGAGCAGCGTCCACGGGAAGCCGCGGATCGCTCCGTACCACGCACATGGCCATCGCATCGAGCCCGTGTCGTCCGTTTGCAAGCGTTCGAGGCGCGCGCCTCGGCGCTACCGCTACGTCGCCAAGCCCGGCGCGTTGGGCAGATCGCCCTCCTTCTCACCCGTACGCTTGCATCGCGGTATAGCGCGTGGCCGTAACCGGCTTCGAATCGACTTCGGATTCCGTTTGGGTATTGAGGCCCTACGCCCGTCAATCGACACCGCCCACACCCCATCCCGCCCCAATAATTCCCCTTGACGCCCTATCTTTCGATATATATCTTTAGATATGTTTTACGACATATAGGACACGATCATGCGACACAACCACTTCCGCGGCCATGCCCGATGCGACGGTCATGGTGCGCATGCCCGCCCCGACTGGTTCGCCGGTCTCTGGTACGCGATCGGCCGCCACCGTCGCGGCCACGATGCGTTCGGTAGCGGCCCGTTCGGCGGCCGGGGCGGGCGCGGCGGCTTTGGCGATTTCGGCGACGACGGCATGCCGCGCGGCCGCCAGTTCAGCTCCGATGATCTCCAGCTGCTGCTGCTCGCGCTGGTGGCCGAGCAGCCGAGCCACGGCTACGAACTGATCAAGGCGCTCGACACGCGCTCGAACGGTTTTTACAGCCCGAGCCCCGGCATGGTGTATCCGGCGCTCACGTATCTCGAGGAAGTCGGCTTCGTCGCGTCGCAAGCGGAAGGCAACCGCAAGCGCTATGCGCTGACCGACGCAGGCCGCGCGCATCTCGACGCGCAGCGCGAGCGCGTCGACACGCTGTTCGCGCGCCTCACGCACCTCGCTCGCAAGATGGAATTCATGCGCCGCGCGTTCGCCGGCGAATCGGCGGGCAGCGAAGCGCAGGACGAGTCGCAGGCCGGCTGGCTGCCCGAATTCGTCGAGGCGCGTCTCGCCCTCAAGCGTGCGCTGCTGCACAAGAGCGCCGCCGATGCCGACGAACAGCGCCGCATCGCGGCCATCATGCGCCGCGCGACGGCCGAAATCGAAGGCGGCGGCGCGTGATCCGCGCCGCCCCGCCACCACTCAAGGAGAACGGATCGATGCAGAACACGTCCGAGCGCACCGTCACCCGCGTGCGCCACACCCTCAAGTTCCGCCTGCTGCAGGTACTGCGCGTGCATACCGTGACGCCGCATCTGCTGCGCGTCACGCTCGGCGGCCCCGATCTCGCCGATTTCGAATCCGCGTCGTTCGACGATCACGTGAAGGTCTTTTTCCCGCCGCCGGGCGCGGAGCGGCCCGCGCTGCCGACGCTCGGCGCGAACGGCCCCGAGTTTCCGGAAGGCGAACCCAAGCCGGTCGCGCGCGACTTCACGCCGCGCCGCTTCGACCGCGCCGCCTGCGAACTCGATCTGGAATTCGTGTTGAACCATCCGGGCCCTGCCTCGCAATGGGCCGCACAGGCACGCGTCGGCCAATGGCTCGGCATCGGCGGCCCGCGCGGTTCGTTCGTCGTCCCGACCGATTTCGACTGGCATCTGCTGATCGGCGACGATACGGCGCTGCCGGCCGTCGCGCGGCGTCTCGAGGAATTGCCGGCCGGTGCGCGCGCGGCGGTCGTGCTGGAAGTCGCGGATCGCACCGCGCAGATCTCGTTCGATACGCGCGCCGACGTGCATGAAATCTGGCGCTTTCGCGCCGAAGCCGACGCGGCGAACGGCGACGCGCTGCTGAACGCTGTGCGCGACCTGCCGCTGCCGTCGTCTGGCGACGGCTACGTATGGGCGGCCGGCGAAGCGCTGTCGATGCGCGCGGTGCGTCAGCACCTGACGGGCGAACGCGGCGTCGACAAGTCGCGCATCCGCGCGGCGGCCTACTGGAAGCGCGGCGCGGCGGCCGTGCACGAAACGCTGGAAGACTGACCGGAGGATGGGCGCCCGGATGCCGGGCCGCTGAAACAATCGTGGCGCCGGCGCAGCGGCGGGCTTGGCATCGGCATCGCGGCTGGTATATATGTACGTGTGCGACGCCGCTGTCGGGCGACAGCCGCCGCAGCCCGCCCAGGAGCGCCCGGTCATGACAAAAGAAAGCCACGCTTCGCCTTTCCTTCGCCACCTGAAGATCGCCGGTTATTGCGGCCTTGCCGCAGTCGTTCTCGCGCTGTTCGTCGCGATGTGCGCGATCCTGACGGAAAGCGCCCGCGACCGCGATGCCGCGCGACATCCGGCCGATACGCCCGAACTGCACGATGCGGGCGGCGGACCGTCCGCCTCGGCCGAATCGGCCCGCACCGCCGGCTCGTCCGGCTGACGGCGCCCTGCCGCTTCCTTCCGCTTACGGCGCCTGCCGGCGCCCCATCACGGCCGCCTGCACCGAATCGCCGAGCCGTTCGAGCAGCGCGGTCGCGCGTTGCCCGTACAGGTGCGCGGCCAGCGCGCCCGCCGTGCCGACCAGCACGCCGCCCGCCATGTCGAACGGCCAGTGCACGCCCGCATAGACGCGCCCCCATGCAATCGCGACGGCCATCGCGGCCATCACGAAACCGGTGACCCGCGTCGTGCCGCCGAGCAGCAGCCCAACCGCCATGCTCCACGCGAACGTCATGTGATCGCTCGGAAACGAGCTGTCCGGCGCGTGCGGAATCAGCTGCGTGCCGACGCCGGCCATGAACGGGCGCGGCGAGAACCACACATGCCCGAGCACCTGCGCGAGCACGAGCGCCACGCACACGCCCACGCCGGTTTCGATCGCCTGGCGCCGCGCGGCGCGCGCGCCGACGATCCAGGTCAGCAGCAGCATCGCGGGTAGCGCATAGACGAGCCAGTCGGCGGCGAAGATCGCGAGGCGGGCAACGCTCGGGTGCGGTGCACCCCCGGCATTGACGGCGGAAAAGAGGGCTAGATTGAGGTTCTGCATGAATCCGGTTGCGTGGCGCGTAAAAGATCGGCCGGTTGCCCGGCCGGATGCTAGGGCGCGGCCGCTTAAGCGGTGCTTAATGCGACAGTCGCCGAACAAGGCCGTGCGGCGAACGCACTTAGAGCCCGCACTGCAACACAAGTTCACACAATTGTCATATTGCCGCGCGAACGTCCCCGTAAAAGCTCACCACACCTCCCGTAAAGGCTCACCTTTTTCACATGACGGCGTCACCGACACGTGCCACCATCGCCCGGCCGGCGTGCCATCAGGTCGTTTGCATCGTTCATCTCAATATTTACGCGTCGAATTATTCGAAATCGGCAACAATTAATTCCAGATGCGGCATCGCACAACGGCAACGCACAGGCATACGATTACGACCACTCATCCACGAAGCGATCAACAACAAGGAGTCCGCATGAAACCCAGCGATGTCCGATCGAAAGCGTTTGCGATGCCGTTGACCAGCCCTGCGTTCCCGATGGGCCCGTACCGTTTCGTCGATCGTGAGTTTCTGATCATCACGTACCGCACCGATCCGGACCGTCTCCGCGAAATCGTCCCCGAGCCGCTGCAGGTCACCGAGCCGCTCGTGCATTACGAATTCATCCGCATGGCCGATTCGACCGGCTTCGGCGATTACACCGAAAGCGGCCAGGTGATCCCCGTCGAATACAACGGCCAGCCGGGCGGCTATACGCTGGCGATGTATCTCGACGATCACCCGCCGATCGCCGGCGGCCGCGAGCTGTGGGGCTTCCCGAAGAAGCTCGCGTCGCCCACGCTGCACGTGAACACCGATCACATCCTGGGCACGCTCGACTACGGCAAGGTGCGCGTCGCGACCGGCACGATGGGCTACAAGCACAAGGAGCTCGACATCGACGAGCAGACGAAGCGGCTCGCCGGCCCCAATTTCCTGCTGAAGATCATCCCGCACGTCGACGGCACCGCGCGCGTCTGCGAACTGGTGCGCTATTACATGCAGGACATCAAGATGAAGGGCGCGTGGACGGGCCCCGCATCGCTCGAGCTGGCGCCGCACGCGCTCGCGCCGGTGGCCGATCTGCCCGTGCTCGAGATCGTCGAAGCGCGCCACCTCGTCGCGGATTTGACGCTGGGCCTCGGCGAAGTCGTCTACGATTACCTGGCCCAGTAACCCGTCCGCAGTCCTTCTCCCTGTCAATCCTTTCACTACGGGAATTCGAACATGAGCAACCTGAATGGCAAGACCGCAGTCGTCACGGGCGCCGCGAGCGGCATCGGCAAGGAAATCGCGCTGGAGCTGGCCAAGGCAGGCGC
>NZ_LOYC01000038.1:0-42149 GCF_001524725.1 Burkholderia sp. MSMB1072 | reverse complement strand
TGTTTCGCAGCGCGTCAACAACTTTCTGCACGACATCGTTGCGACTGCGGGGCCATCTTCCTGCGCCGTCGGGCTCGTTACTCCGAACCCCAACAGCACCGCTTCCCTTCCTCCCGCGCTGCGTTTCCGTTAGCGCGAAAGAGGCGTGATTCTATGCATCCGCCCCCGTCCGTGCAAGCCTTTTGTGAAGAAAGTTTGAAAAAGCCCCCGTGCGCTATCGCGCACGGGGGCTTTGGGTTCGACGAGCCGTAAATCGCAACGCGTGCCAAGCTCCAAAAATATGACGAGCACGTCTTCCCCCTGTATTACAGGTGGACGCGGAACGCGCAAGGAACCTGACGCGGTCGAGTATCATGCCGCGACCGAACCACGCATTCATATCGATGATGGACAGCACGACTCAACCCGGCGACACCGACCTTCGCGACGAATATGCCGCCCTGCGCGAACGCGCGATCCGGCTGGAAGAACAGGTCCCGCCGCTTCTGCAACGCATCTCGGATATGCTGCCGCGCATCAGCGGCGAATCCGAACTGGCGGACGCGCATCGCGAGCGGCTCGTCGGCGCGCGCAATGCGGCGCTGGTCTCGATCGAAAATTATCAGCAGGCGATTCCATTCCTGCAGACGGCCGACTCGATCATCGAGCAGTTGGACAAGGCGCCCGAGCGCGATGAAGACATCGAGTGGCGGGAATCGCTGCTGCAACGCCTGGACGAGCTGATCGACGTCGCGGTCGTGATGATCGACGATGCGGACAGATACTTCGAGCATGCACAGGCCTGTGACCTGTCCAGCGTGCCGAAATCCATCCTCGAGGATTGAACAGGCTTCCTCGAATCGCGCGGTGCACCGGCCTCGCGTCGTATCCGACGACAACCGCTAGCTGACAATCTTCGTCCCCGCGCCGGCCGCCTCCTCCCCACCCGAAGCGGCCACCCTGCAACCGCCACCACGCGCAGAGCCGGACATCGCTCCTACGGCGAATCCAGCACGATCGTCTCGCTCATCATCGGCACACGGATGTATCCGCCCGCCGCATCGCCATACGCATGCGCGTTCCCGTCGATCACGTACTGCGCCGTCAACGCGCACAGGGTCGCGTCTCGCGCATCGACGGAGCGCAGCATCGATACGTCGATTCCCAACCGCTCCAGCAATTGCCGGCGCTGATTGCGCTTCTGCTTCGCCGACGCCACGGCCTTGCCCAGCATCGCGCAGGTAATCGCATATGGATAGGTCTCGAAGCTCGCACGTCCGCCCGCATAACGCGCGTCGGTCAGCAACGGATAAGCGTCCGCGAGCGCGCGGTAGACGCGCTCTCCCATGAACATCCAGTCGAAGAAGCCCGACGTGCTCGCGATGGCCTGCTCGCGCGACGGCGTCGGGAAGCACGAGATCCGTTCACGCGCGAGCGCCTGTTCGGCCGCGCGGCGGCCGCTTCCCGCCCACCACAGGCTCGGTGCGTCGACGCCAATGGCCACGACGTCATGGGCGAGACATAGTGAAGGCAGCGATTCGGGCGCGATCCGCGCTTCCCGGCAGACGACCGTCGAGCCACGCAGGATCACGAGATCGCACAGCTTCCTGTCGCCGCCGACATCGACACCCGCCACGGCGGCCGGTTCTTGCGCGGCGGATCGGGCCGATCGCATGTGCGTGCCTCAGTCAGCCGGCCGTGCGGCGTACGCGGTGTCGAAGATCGCCTCGAGACCTGGATGGACACCGCGCATCGGGTCGACGACCGACTTCGCCCAGTCGAAATACGCCTGCTTGCGTTCGAGCGGCCAGTCCGCAGGCGGATGCCGGGCGATGTCGCGCAGGTTGCAGATCTTGTCGGCCAGCTTCACGAGCTTCGCGCGCCGGCTGATGGTGGCCGCGTGCTCGACTTGCAGACGCTTGCGCTCGTCCTTCGGCAACGACTTGTCGTCGGTAACTTCCATCACGATGTCCGCCACGTCCTTGCCGAACAGCCGCAGCAACTCCTGCTCGGTCGTCTCCGTATCCTCGACCGTATCGTGCAACACGGCCGCGACGATCACGCGTTCGTCCTCGACGCCGGCCTCGTTGGCCAGCACGTCGGCGAGCGCGATCGGATGATTGATGTACGGCGACGCCTCTTCGTCCTTGCGCCGTTGATTGCGATGCTTGTCCGCCGCGAACGCAATCGCGGCTACCAGCTTCTTCATATTCACCCCTCGTGTGGCCAGACCCGCGACCGCCGAACCGGCCGCGTGCGTTTCGGAACCGCTCATACTACCTGTACGCGATGACCCTTCCCGTGCGCCGGCACCCCGGCGTACTCCGCCGCGTCACGCGCCGCATCACGCGCCGGCCGGCGCGCGCTGCAACTCGACCACGTTGACCCGCGCGCCGAAGACGTCCTTCACGAGCGGCAGCAGGTGGTCGTGGTGCGTCAAAAACAGCACCTGGGTGCGCGTCGACAGATCGCGCAGCGCATCGAGCCCCGCCTTCGCGCGCGCGTCGTCGAAATTGATGAACAGGTCGTCGGCGACGAACGGCAGCGCCGTGCGGCTGCCGAGCTGCAACTCCAGCGCCGCGATCCGCAGCGCGAGGAACAACTGATCGCGCGTCCCTTCGCTCAGCCCGGCGACCTCGACCGACGTTCCCCTGGTACGCCGTGCATACAGCGCGGGCGGCGTCCGTTCGGTATCGACGGTCAGCTTCGCGAATTCGCCCAGCGTGAGTCCGGCGAAAATCTCGCCCGCGCGCCGCAGCATCGGCCCCTGCTTCTGGTCGCGGTAGCGATCCGTCGCCCACTTCAGCAAGCGGCTCGCCGTGGCCGCTTCCAGATACTGTTCGGCCGCATCGCCCATCGCCGCAAGCGCCTCTTGCCGTTTCGACTCGGCGACGGCCGCGTTCGCCTGGCCGTCGATTGCGCCGAATGCCTGATCGGCCACGACCTGCTGCTGCGCCAGCTCGTTCAACCGCTTGCCGATATCGCCCAGCGATTGCTTCACCGCTTCGAGATGCGCCGGCACGTCGGCAATGTCCTGTTCCGCCACCTCGGCCTCGACGGCGGACCGGGAAAGCCCGTCTCCGTCTCGCACCAGCGCCTCGTGCGCGGCATCGACCGCCTGTCGAAGCTGGCGCTGACGATCCGAGCGCTCGGCCAGCGGCAGCGCCGCGTCGATCGATGCGACGCCGGCCAGTTGCAACAGCGGCTGGATGCGCGCATCGGCGCCGGCCACCGCGGCAGCCGCGTCCGCAACCTTGCCGTCGGCCTGCCGCACGGCCTCGTCGGCACGCTCGATCGCGCGCGCGATTTCCCGGGCGGCCGCGAGGCGCATCGTCAGCCGGCGCGCCACGTCCGGCCAGTCGCCGCTCGCCAGCCACTCCGGCGCGAGCGCTTCGGCGAGCCGCCTCGCGCCGGCCTCGAGCGCGGCCAGCTCCGCGCGGATCGCGGCGATCCGGTTGCGCGGCGCGTCGGCATCGGCCAGTTCGGCCGTCACCGTATTCGCGAGCCCGAGCGCACCTTCCGCCGCGGCCAGCGTCGTCGCGCTCGCGGACAGTTTCGCGTCGGCCAGCGCGTCGCGCCATTGCGCTTGCCACGCGTCGTAAGCCGCTTGCGCATGGCCGACCCGCGACTGTGCGATCGCGCATCCGCGTTCGGCTTCCCGCGCGCGATCGTCGAGGCTGTCCTTCTGTGCAGCCGCCTTCTCGGCCGACTGCACGAACGTCTCTGCAACGGCAACGAGCGCGGCCAGCCCGTCCGATTCGCCGCCCCGCGATACCGTCAGCAGCGCCGCACGCAGTGCGGCTTCGGCGCCGGCGCGGGCAGCGCACATCGCGTCGAATTCGCGACGCTGACGATCGAGATCGACCTGGGCGGCGAATACCGTGTCGCGCTTCACGAGCCAGTCCCCCATCGCCGCCAGCGGCATGCCGGGCACCGCGGCCGCCGTCGCGAGCGCGGCCCAGGCGTCGCGATGTGCGGCGAGCTCGCGCTCACGTTCGTCCAGCGCGGCCTGCCGGCGCGTCACGCCCGCACGCGCGGATTCGACCTGCTGACGCAAGGATTGCAGCGTCGCGGCGGCCTGGGTCGCGCCGAGTTGCGCATCGACGAGCTCGTCGGCGAGGCGAATCGCGTCGTCGAGCGCCGGTGCGCCCGTGGCGAGATCGACGGCGCCGTTGCGGATATCGCCCCACGCGCCATCGCGACGCGCACGCGCCGCCAGCACGTCGGCGGTCGTGACGACCTTGTGGTTCTCCGCGAAATGCTTTTCTTGCAGTTCGAGGCGTTCGAGCTCTTCGAGCGCACCGTCGCGCGCCTCGCGCGCGGCGGCGGCCGCACTGGCACGCTCGCTGTCTTCCTTGAGCAACGCGCCGAGCCGCGCCGCCGACGGCACGTCGAGCGCACGCAGCGCATCGACCGGCATGCGCCACTGGCCGAGCGCGTCGAGCGCGCCGGACAGCGTGCGTTCGGCGGCCGCGATTTCGTGCGCCAGCGCCTGCTCGCGCGGGCCGCTGTTGCGAAAGCCCTGCGCATCGGCCAACGCCGCGCGCAATGCTTCCGGCACGTCGACGGTCGACAGGCGCGCCTGTTGTTCCCGGACCTGCGTCAGTTCGCGCGTGCGTTCGTCGAGCGATTCGCGCGCACCGGCAAGCGCCTGGTGCAGCGCGCCATGTTCGCGCAGCAGGTTCGCGACGGTCTTCAGCGACAGCGCCGTCGGCAACGCGGCGCGCAGCGACGCTTCGTCCGTCGGCCAGCCGAGCTGCGCGGCCGCCGACAACGCGGCGGACAGATGCCGCTCGACGTCCGCGCCGAGCAGCAGCAGATCCTGCGTGTGATTCATGCATGCGCCGCGCAGCCGATCGAGCGCCTCGATATCGGCTTCGAGCGCCAGCGTGTCGGCATCCGCGACGATCGCCTCGCGCGCCTGCCGCTTCGCGAGCAGGTCGGCGCGTCGCTCCTCGAGCACCTTCTGCTCGGCCGCGAGATCGCCCTGCGCTTTCAGCAGATCCGCATACGCGGTCGGCGGCAACTCGACGACCGCGCCCAGTTCGGCCAGCGCGGCGTCCTTGACCGTCAGCTCCTTCAGGTACGGCGCGAGCCGTCGCACGCGTTCGAGCTTCGAGCGCAGCGCTTCGAGCCGGCGTTGCTCCGCACGCGCCTGCTCGATCTGCTGCTCGACCGCTTCGCGCGCATCCTTGCGATCGACCCAGTCGCGCGTGCGCACCTGGACCGTCTTCAGCTCGGTCACGGCTTCGTTGAACGCCGTTTCGGCCAGCGTAAATGCGCTGCCGCTACGACGCGGCGCCCACAATTCGAGCGCACGCGCGTCGAGTTCCTCGCGCACCCGCCCGAGGCTGCCGACGCCGGCAGCCGATTCGAACAGCACCTGGCCGAGCTTGTCCGATGCGTCGAGAATGCTGCGACCGCCATCGACCAGCCGCCCGTGATCGAGCCCGAACATCTGCTCGAAAAATTCGCGCGTCGCGCCGTCGAGGATCGCCGTCAGATAGTCGTCGGGCAGCTTGTCGTCGGCCGGCGTGCGCAACGAACTGCGCCCGCGCGCACGGTGGAACGCGAGCTCGCCCGTGCCGCTCTCCAGCACGCCGCCGATCCGCAACTCGGGCGTGCTGTGCAGGAAATCGAGCGGCGTCTGCAGCTTCATGCCGAACAGCAACTCGGACACGGCCGTGCGGATCGTCGACTTGCCGGCCTCGTTCGGCCCGACGATCACATGGAAATCCTCGCGGGCCGACGGGAAACGCAGCGTCTCGTCGGTGAACTTGCCGTACTTGATCAGATCGAGCTGGCCGATGCGCATCGCTTACTCCCCCCTCGCCAGCCGTGCCAGCAACGCGGGCCCGACCTGCTCGACCAGCGCCGTCAGCTCGCCCGCACGCGCCATCGTCAGCAACGGCACGTCCTCCTTCACGTCGCTGCGGACCTTGCCGACGAACGGCTTCAGGTCGCGTTCGAGCAGCGCGAGGAAATCCGGATCGCGCGCGGCGTCGGCCAGAATCTGCTTCAGATCCTCCAGCGCCTCGAGCGGTTCGCTTTCGCCCGGCTGCCGATCGGCGGCGGACGTCGCGAGCCGGACCTTCTCGAGCCACAGCCGCTCGTTGCCGATGATGCCGATCTGGTTCAGCACCTCCGCACGCAACTGCGGCGCGCGGCCGAAAAAGAGACCGTGCGCGGGCGTGCGCCCGGTGACGGTGACGCGCACCGCGCGCGGCACGTGGCCGTCGACGGTCAACAGCGCCTCCAGCGACTGACCGATCTTTCTCGACAGATCCGCAACCGACTCGCAATCGGACGCATCGACCGATACGGCTTCCCAGCGCAGCACGTCGAGATACAGGCGCTCGACCTGTGTCTTGCCTTGCTCGACCGTCACGAGTACCGCGCCGCGCCGGCCCGTCTCGCGGATATGGCGCCCCTGCAGGTTGCCGGGAAACACGACGGTGGACGCGCCCGTCCATTGCTGGAATTCGTGCACGTGGCCGAGGGCCCAGTAGTCGTAGCCTTTCGCGTGCAGTTCGGCCAGCGTGCACGGTGCGTAGTTCGCATGCGCCGCATACCCTTCGAGCGCCGTGTGCAGCACACCGATGTTGTAATAGCCGGGCACCGGATCCGGATAGCCGATCGCGAGATTGTCGACGACGGCCTTGTCCTTGAAGCTCTGCCCGTGCAGCGCGACGTCGAATTCCGGCAGCCTGAAGGTTTCCGGCTTGCGGTGGCCGAACACGGTGACGTTGTCGGGCAGCGTCAGCTTCTTGGTCATCTCGCTTTCGGCATCGTGATTGCCGCCGAGCACGAACGCGCGGATGCCGGCCTTGCGCAGGCGGCCCATCTGCTGGCCGAAGAAGATGCCCGTGTTGTGATCCTTCCAGTCGCCGTCGTACAGGTCGCCTGCGATCACGAGGAACGCGACTTCCTCTTCGATCGCACGATCCACGAGTTGCCGCAGCGCCTCGCGCGACGCGTTGCGCAACTGCGCGGCCGGCGCGTCGGGATAGGCGCTCAGGCCGTGCAACGGGCTGTCAAGGTGAATGTCTGCCGCGTGGATGAACTTCACGAAGGTTCCTCTGTTTCATGACGAAGGGGCGACGTCGCTCGCGCGGGCCCGTGCCGTCAAGCGTCGTCCCGGGAGCCGCCGGGCTTGCCACCGCACTTGCGACATGCGTCGGACCGGGTCGCGCTGCCCGCTGCAAGCGGGTCGGGATGGTACCTGAAAGCGGATGACGACATGCGTTCTCCGTCGGTGCGGATGGCGGGAAAGCATGCGATACCGATGCGAACCGACATTGTGCCGCAGCAGGAGCGGGCGACAGCGATACCGCGCCGCTGAAGAACGGGCAGCGCAGGAAAAGAGGCCGCGCGATCGTCCGGTCGCGCGGTTGCGCTCCGGACCATGTTTCGAGCGAAACGAAACGGGAACGGCGCCGAACGGGCAGCAGGAAAGCGCACAGGATTGCCCCGCGTGCGCGCGATGCGCTCAGTCGCCGCGCGGGACCGGCGGCGGCGCATAGCCGCTATCGTTGCCGGGAAACGGATTCGCGTTGTGGCGCAACACGTCCTCGTCGCTCTCCTTCTGCGCGAACAGCGCGACGCCGATCACGCCGACGTTCGCGGCATCGCCGTACTTCGAGTTCGCGACATAGCAGTCCGGCACGGCCGCGAAACGGAACGCGGCGACTTCGTCGCGGCTCTTGCGGAAGCCCTCGATCGTCAGCGTGCGGCCCGGATACAACACGTAGCCGCCGTTCGCATAGCTGCCCGGCCGCCCCGACCGCACGTCGAGCCCGTCGACCGTCGACACGACTTCGAACGCGCGCCGCCCCTGGTTGCGCAACACGATCATGTAGCGCGAACCCTCGACGCCCGCCATGTGCCAGCGGCCTTCGCGGCGCGCGAGACGCAGCGGCGCGCCCTTCTCGTCGGTAAACGACAGCGCGATGCCGCCGTTCGCAAGTACGACGCGGGTCGGCAGCCGGCGCACCTGCGGCGCGGGAAGATGGCTGGGCAGCACGTCGTTGTAATAAACCGACGCGAGATCCGTCGGCGACGTCGGATCAGCACGTTCGAATTCGACCTGCCGGGTTTCGGATCGCACCGACTCGCCCCACGCGGTGCCGAGCCCGCGGCGCTCGCTGGCGTCCGGTGCGGGGGCGGGCGCGGCGGTACCGGGAGGCGGCGGGGGCGGCGCCGCACAGGCGGCCAGCCAGAGCGCGCAGGCGAGCGCGAGAAGACGGAACACAAGGGTCATGACGTGATGCCTCGGAATGTTGTCGGATCGCGCCGGGCAGGCCGGATCGGCACTTTTGTATCGTCTGTCGTCACGGGTATCGATCGGACATGCCCGCCCATGCCGGCCGGCGGTGCCATCGCAGCGGTCGGCGGTCGGGAGCCCCGTTATTTAAGCATGATGCGCGGGCATTGGGCAGGGTCGCCCCTCGATCCCGGAATGATCGAGCGCGGCACCTCGGTGATGTTCGTTGGAGCTATTTTTTCACCGATGCAAGCGTTGCTGCCAGGCGACCCTGCGCACGGCACCGTCGAAGGCACTTCAACCGCTCGCGATCCGAGAACGCGGTCGGCAGACACCGTTTCGATGCCGGCTCGACCCGCCCGACATGCAAGACGGCAACGCATCGCTTTCGGGCAATGCGGGAACCGGGACGACGGCGGCCCCGCCTTCCCGGGCATCGACTATTCGATGGGGCCGGTCGTCGCGCCCCGACGACGCCGACTTCAGATCATCGTCTCGCGCTCGGTCGCACGGGCGAACCGCGGCTCATGCGGTGACCAGCCTTTCATGCGGTTGCTCGAGAAAACCGTCTTCGTAGAAATAATCGAAAAACGTGCGCAACCAGTCGTTGGCTGGACGCAGACTCGATGCGAGCACGTCACCCGCGAGCCGCTTCAACTGGGTGACGTCGATCGGAAGAATGCGCCCGACCGTCGGATCCGCAACGGGATTCAATTTTTTGAGTACCGGAATCAGCATCGAAAGCGGATGCGCCGGATCCTGCCGGACATGTTCCGCCAATGCCGCGAGCCACGCGTCGTAGCTCATCCGTTCGATCGCGAAGCCTTCGTCTTCGATGAAATCGACGAGCGCATCCAGCGAGTTCCAGCGCGGGTTGATCACATGCACGCCATGCCCCGCGGCAGTCGGGTCGAGCGACGCGCGTACGATGATCCGGCTGACGACGTCGACGGGCAGGATGTTGTCGAAACCGACGTCGCGCGGCGCCTTCCCGAACAGGATGATGCCCTTGATCAATCGACAGAACAGATCGTCCAGGTTCATCCGCCCGCTCGCGGCATGCCCGACGATCCGCGCCGGACGATAGACGGTGACGGGAACGCCGCGCGCGTGCGCCTGCGCGAGCAACTGCTCGGCGACCCATTTGCTTTGTTCATAGCCGCTCGTCAGGTGTTCGTGGAACGGCACCGCGAGCGTTTCCGGCAACGCATCCGAATAACGGTCGAGCGTACCGACCGTGGACACGTAGTGAATCGGCGTCACTCGATGCTGGCTCGCCAGTCTGACGATGTCCTGAGTCGCGAGCACGTTGACCTGCTTCAGCGTCGCGTACGGATAAACGAAGTTGACCAGCGCGCCGTTGTGGTAGATCGCATCGATTTCACGCGCGAGCGCGTCGAATGCAGCCGCCGACAAGCCCAGGTTCGGTTCGCCAAGATCGCCCGGCACGGCCACGATCCGATCGCGGTGCTGCGCGTCCCACAAGCCATGCGACTGCATCGCGGCCTCGATACGTCGTACGCCGGCGGCCGGATCGTCGGCGCGGACCACGCACATCACGCGTGCGTCGGTCGTCGCGAGCAGCGTATGAAGCAGGTGCACGCCGAGGAAACCCGTCGCGCCCGTGAGCAATACCGTGCGATACGGTCGCAACACATACGGTTGCCGTGTCTCGATTGCCGGGTCGAGCCGCGCTTCACCCGACAAATCGACGGCCGGCGTATCGCGATGCACATCGCCATTCGCGATACTGGCGGCCAGGCCGGCGATCGTCGGCGCGGCCAGCAGCGTTTCCATGTCGATCGGGTGCTGAAGCCGCTCGCCGATCTGATACAGCATCACGGTCGCTTGCAGCGAATCGCCGCCGAGATCGAAGTAATTATCGTGAATGCCGATGCGTGGCTGCTTGAGCAACACGCACCAGATGTCGTGGATCGCCGTTTCGACGATGTCGCGAGGCGCCGCATGACGATCATGCTGGCGAACCTCGACGTCACCGGAAAGCAGCCGGACGCGATCAATCCTTCCTTTCGCGGAACGCGGCAGCGCAGCGAGCGCGACAATTGCGCCGGCGGACAGTGCCGGCATGCCGCGCTGCCCGGCCAGTCGGCGCACGATGTCCGCGGCGTCGGCCGTCGCGTCCTGATGGAACAGCGCATGGTCCCATTGTCCGTTTTCCGCGATCCGCTCCACGAGCGCGACCTCATCGACACCCGCCTGCCGTGCAACGTCGGCCTCGAAATCGAGCCAGTCCGCCGTCGTCTCTTCGGAACACGCGCGTCGGTCGGGCAGCCACATATGACAGCCATGCTCCGTGTGCCACGCGTCCAGCGTCGTACGCAACCACGTACCGTTGCGCGTGACGGTCAGGCTGTCCCGGTCCGGCTCGCCGTTGCGCAACATCAGATCGGGCACCGAATGCCCCGACACGACGAGCGTACCGAGTGCATCCCCACCCGCCGGGTTCAGATGGGTGTCGGCGACGAACACGGATCCGTTTGCCGATACCACGCCCGATTCGACGCGATCGAATTCATCGGCCGACGAAACCGCATGCGGGAGCGACCATGCAGGCCAGCACAATCGCCGAAAGCGCTTCGCGCCGGGTGCGAGCTCGGCGAGTCTCTCTGCGTCCTCACGCGTCAACGAGCGTGCATCGGCCATGACCCAGTCGGTGCGAAGCGCGCCGGCCGACAGCATCGAGGAGGCGCGGACGATATGACGCGTCGCTTCCGGACTCAGGACGATACCGTTCCAGTGCGCATTCGGAGCCGCCGCTCGCCGCAGAAACGCAGGATCGCCGGCGCTCGCGATCTGGTGCAGCGACAGTCCGGCACTCAGTGCGCCCAGTACCGTCCACAACGCCGTATGCGACAGCGGCCCGTCGCCCAGCGCAACATCCCGCGATGCGCCGGCCGGTACCGTCGCTCCGAACGCGCGCGCGGCTTCGACGAGCTGGGCGTGGGTATAGCGCATGACGCGCCAATCACCGTCGACATCGCGCCGCAGCAACGAACAGGCACCCTGCACCGGGTCCGAACGATCGTCGAGCGCACCGCCGATTTGCCCGTACATCGGATCCCGCTCGTCGAATACGTAACACATGACGCCGGTCAACGGCGTATGCTGCGCAGTCGTCACGCAGCTTCGCAGCGGCTCCGGCGACCAACCGCCATCGACGATCGCATCGAACGCGGACGACGGCAGATTCGGGTCGGTCATCACGCAATCGATGCCATACGTCAGGCCGGACAGCAGCAACACCAGCCCCGAGACGGGGTCATCGCATGCAATCAGTACACGCTCGCCCGGCCGATAGCCGAAACGCCGCCATTGGCGAACAGCACGCTGCACGCGATCGGCAATCGTTCCATAGGTGACGCCGTGCGCGCTGTCCGGCGACTCGCGCCCGTCCAGTCGGGAAAAGGCAATTCGATCCGGCGTGCGAGCGGCATGCGCGGCGATATGCGCCGACAACGTCGCGTCGCCAATCGACGCGGATGCAGACGCGTCGAGCGTCGCACCGGTACCCGCCGACGATCGCGCATCGAGCACCAAATCGCACACTTTTCGCGGGGTCGCGTCGACCAGGACTTCCAGGAGTCTGCGGTATTGCAACGCCATGCGCTCGATAAACGCCGTGTCGAATCGGGCCGTGTCGTAGGTCAACTGAATCGTCAGCGTATCCGTGGGCAATACGATCAGCGTCAACGCATAACTCGTTTCCTCGACGGCGCGCGGGTCGTCGATCCGCCACCCGCAACTCGCCGCGAGCCGGTCGAACGCATCCCGGCCCGGATAGTTCTCGAATACGTAAAGCGTCTCGAAGAGCGATTGCTGGCGCGGCACTTCGCTGCATTTCAATACGTCCGCGAGTGCGCTGTGCGCATGCTGTTCCAACCGTTGCGTATCGGCTTGCAAGCGTCGCAACCAGTCGGCCGTATCGAGCTCGCCGTCGAGCGTCGCACGCCACGGCAGCGTGTTGATGAACAGACCGGCCATGCGTTCGATACCGTCCACCTCTGCGGCACGCCCCGATATGACGATGCCGCCGACGACGTCGTTGCAACCGGCGTAGCGCGCAAGCAGCATCGCCCACGCGCCCTGACAAAGCGTGTTGAGCGTCACCCGGGCGACGCGGCATGCGCGGCCAGCCGCCTCCATCCATCCGGCCGGCATCGTGTCGGCCCGAACCGACAGCGTGCGACGCGGCTCGGCGCCGCCTGCGGCACCGTTTGCCGGCGAAGGGAATACCGACGGCGCGAATCCTGCCGGCCTGCGATAGCCGCGCAACAGATCGCGCCAATAGTCGAGCGAACTGTCGCCATTGCGTGTGCGCAGCCACGCAACGTAGTCGCGATAGTCCCGCGCGATGGCAGGAAACGGCGCATCCGGACGGGAATAGCGCTGGAAAACCTCGCCGAGCAGCAACGGCATCGACCAGCCGTCGAGGATCGCGTGGTGATAGGTCCAGAGGAACCGATGCCGTTCGTGACAGAGCTGAATCAGCGTGACGCGCATCAGCGGCGCGACGCTGAAATCGAAGCCACGTGCGCGGTCGCTCGCCAGCAGGTGTTCGAATCGATCGGCTTGCTCGTCGGCCGCTCGATCACGCCAGTCGATCATCTCGAACGGCAATCCGACCGTATGCCGGACGACCTGCAACGGATTCTCTTCATGCAGGCGAATGAACAGCGTCTTGAGTGTGTCGTGGCGATGCACGACCGCTTCCCACGCGCCGCGGAATCGCTCGAGGTCCAGCGGGCCGTGCAACACGCAGGAAAATTGCTCGACGTAGATGCCGGAGGCCGGGTCGAGTCGCGAATGGTGAAGCATGCCTCGCTGCAGAGGCGTAAGCGGGTAAATGGTGTCGACGTTTCGGGTCATCCTGGATTCCTGGTGCGGTCATGCTCGACGAACGCGCGCTATCGCGCGCCGCCGCGTTCAGCGCTCGAGTGCGTCGATTTCTTCCAGCAGCGCGTCAAGCGCGTCCTGGTCGACATCGAGTTGAGGAACGTCGTCGGGTGTCAGACCGCCCACCCCGTCGGCGCTGCAATGGCGAATCAGCATCGTCAGCGCCTCTTCGACGCGGCACATGAGGCAGCCGATGCTTTCGTCGACGCCCGGCACGCCGAAGAAGCTGGACTCCATGGTCAGCCTGCCGCGCGACACATACGCGACGACGTCCAACAGGTGCGTGCGCCGCTGGCGCGGGCTGCGGATGCCCGGCGCCGGCTCCGGCGGCCCGCCGTACAACGGCGACGACGGCCCCGACAATTGCTCCAGTTGACCGAGGTAGGTAAACAGGATCGGCGCACGTGGAAACGACGTCAGCGCATCGGCGCCGGCCTGCGGTTTCGTGTCGAGATAGCGCAGAACGCCATAGCTCGCACCCTTTCGCGGCAC
Organism: Burkholderia sp. MSMB1072; assembly: GCF_001524725.1. NCBI lineage: Bacteria > Pseudomonadati > Pseudomonadota > Betaproteobacteria > Burkholderiales > Burkholderiaceae > Burkholderia > Burkholderia sp. MSMB1072. The sequence goes on along the minus strand of NZ_LOYC01000038.1, from coordinate 28,501 downwards.
CTCGCGCAGCCGCGCCTTGACCGACTTGACGAGCGCCGACGGTTCCGCGGCGTTGACCGGCGTGTCGATCAACACCGGATAGATCGACGTGAACCAGCCGACCGTGCGGCTCAGGTCGATCGCATCGCCGAGCGCGTCCCTGCCGTGCCCCTCGACATCCACCAGCAACGCATCGCTGCCGCTCCATGCATGGAAACCCGCGTGCAACGCGGCGATCAGCAGATCGTTCGCGTCGGTGCCATAGGCACGCGGCGCCGTGGTTCGAAACGCGTGCGTCAGATCCGCATCGAGCGTGATCGCGCAACTGAGCGACGATTCCTGATAAGCATGCTGAACGATCGAGGTCAACCCGTGACGCATCAGCGCCACCCGCTTCGGCCCACCCAGCACGTCGCGCACCTGTGCGTTCACCTTGCGCCAGTAGAGGCGATCGTCGTCGAGCGCGTCGCCCTGCGCCAGCGCAAGCCACTGGTCGACCCAGGCCTTCACGGAGCTCGTCTTCAGCGGCAACGCCGCGGCCGTGCGGGCGCGCAACCGCAGATAGCAATCGGCCAGGTCCTGCAGCAGGATGCTCCATGACACGCCGTCGATCGCCATGTGATGAACGACGATCAACAGCCGGCTGCTCGACACGCTGGTGCTCTCGAGCCACCTGACCGCCATGAGCCGGCCCCCTTCGAGGTCGAGGCTGCTCTGTGCTGCGTCGATCGCGCCGCGCCACATGCGTTCGCAACGCCGGCCAGCCGGGTCGATACACCGAACGATCGCAAAATCGACGGCATCGGAGCCGCCGTCGCCGGCAAACACGTGCCGCATTTCGTCGCCGTGCGCGACGAACCGGGAGCGCAGCACGTCGTGATGGCGCATGACGACGCGAATCGCCTCGGCCATGATGTTCGCGTCGGGCGTCTCGTCGAGCGGAATGAGCAGCGCCTGGTTGAAGTGCGAACGATCGACGTCGACGCGCTCGACGAACCATTGCGCCGCCGGGCCGAGCACCGTCTCGCCATGCACCGGTCCCTGATCGACATCGAGACCCGGCGTTTCGCGCACCACCGTCGACAGGCTCGCCACGGTCGTATGCAGGAAGATGTCCTGCGGCTTCAAATACATGCCGTCCAGCGCGGCCCGCGATACGATGACCGCGGCGAGAATCGAATCGCCGCCCAATTCGAAGAAATCCTGATCGACGCCGACCGACGGCTGGCCGAGGACGTCGGCCCAGATCGCGGCGAGTTTGCGTTCGATGTCGGTCGACGCGCTACGGTCGGCCCGCTCGCTCGCGCAAGGCAACGGGAGCCCGCCTGCGTCGAGTGCGCCGTCCGCGTCGAGCGGCAGCCGGTCGAGCACCATGATCGCGTCGGGGTGCATCGAGTCCGGTAACGCGCGCTTCAATGCCGAACGAACCGCGTTTTCGAGTGCATGCGCGTCCACGTGGCCGTCATCCGCGACGAGATAGGCGACGAGCATTTCCTGCGTGTCCCGAACGACGCACGCACAGGCGACGGCGGCCACACCGGGGATCGCGGAGATGGCCTGCTCGACCGTGCCGATCTCGATCGGCACGGGCCGGTGACGCGCGACCCGTGCAGAAGGATCGGCGCACAGCAAGTCGGCGCCACGTCGGACGACCGACACGCCGGTGGATATCAGCGTCCTGTCCGTGGGCGCGGTTTCGAGCGGCGCTCCCGCACCCAACGCGTGGATCGACGCGCCGTCGAAGAAATGCAGTGTTCCGGCCTGACGATCGTCGGCGAAACTGCCGGACGATCCCAGCGCGAACGCAACGCGTCCCGGATACGACGGCGCCAGCAATTGCCAGCCGTCCGGCCCGGCCGCGAACGCACACAGTGCCGAACCGGTGTCCGCGCGCCGCACGGGGACGAAGTACGCCGCTGCGGGTATCCGGTTGGCCGCGGCGAACGACTTCAACGTATGCGGATGCTCGCCGTACGCGACCAGCGTGCGTGCCCGCCCCAGGCCGGCGACATCGGCACGTTGCAACAGAAGCGACGGCAGGAGTAGCGACGGGCCACCCGCGACCAACCGGTCGAGTTCCGCGTACGCGATGTCCGCGATCGCCGGGTCGCCGGAAGCGAGCGCGCCAATGGCGGCCCGCTCGGACAGTCGAGCCGTGCCGCCGACAAGCACGACCTGGGCGAGCGCCGCTGCCGACAGCCAGTCATGCGCTCCGTGCGGAACGAGCGCCGTTGCGTTGGCGTCGAGACGGAACAATTGACCGACATAGTCGAGAAGCGGCTCGACCGCCGACGCATTGCCTGCGGCAACGCCGTCGGCGCGCGCGGCGACGTCGCGCGCATGCGCCACTTCGATCGCATCGATCTCCCAGCCGGACCACTCGTCGCTACGGCCGCGGCACACTGCGTCGGCCGTGTCGGCCGACACCGTATAGCATGCGTCGACGGCGCGGATCGCGAGCAACGCGACCGCGCGCTCGGCGACACTTTGCAGTCGGAGTTCGACACGTTTTCCGACACCGATTCCGAGAGCATCCAGTTGCGCGCGGACGGCGCGAACCGCATCGCGGACCTCGCCGTTGGTGATCGCGCGATGGTCGAATTGCCAGACGACGCGCGAGGCATCCCGCTGCACATCGGATTCGGCATGGGCCGCGCGGCGCACGAATGCGTCGGCCGCGGCAATGCGGTTTCGCGCATCGTCGATCGGTGCGGTCGCGAGTGTGTAATGGTGCAGAGAACGGCTTGTGTCAGCCACCACCTGCTCCACGAGATGCGCATACTGGCTCGCGAATCGCTCGATCGTTCCGTCGTCGAACAGATCCGTATTGAACGTCCAGGCGGTCAGATATTCGTCACCGAGATCCTGTACGTTGAGCGTCAGGTCGTGTGTCGCACCGCGCGTACCGGTGCTCGATGCGGCGAGACGCTCGCGATAGAACGGCACACCGCTCCCGCGTTCGGCGGCGAAATCGCCGCGGGCCTGATTCCAGTTGTACATCACCTGGTAGATCGGCGACCGGCTCGGATCGCGTGCCGGACGCAGTGCATCGACCAGCAACGGAAATGGATAATCCTGGTGATCGAGCACGCGCAGCATCATCTCGCGCGTGCGCCGCAGCAGATCGTCGAACGAATCGTCCGGTCGGACTTCGCACGCGAGCACGACGGTGTTCACGAAATGACCGACCACGCTCTCGCTGCCCGGCGCATTGCGCCCGGAAGTCGGTGCGCCGATCATCAACCGCCCCTGCCCGGTATGAAGGTGAAGATGCAACTGGTAGACCGCGAGCAGCAGCATGTACGGGGTCACCCGCAGCAGCCTGGCCGTGTCGCGCACCTGGTGCGACAGTGTCGCGCCGAGCGACCGGTCGTATACGCGGCCATGCTCGGTTTTGCGCGGCGGACGCAACCGGTCGGTCGCCAGGCTCAACACCGGAAATCCGTGTGCCAGCTCGCGTCGCCAAAACGCCGCGAGATGCTCGCCGTCCGCGCCGTCGAGCCGTGCGCGCTCGTGTTCGACGCAATCCTTGTACTGCACCGGTAGAGGCGGCAACTTCAGCGGCTCACCCGCGCAGGCAAGCCGGTAGAGCGTGCGAAGCTCGTTGAGCAGGATCTCGAGCGACCAGAAGTCGGCGGCAATATGGTGGACGTTCAACAGCAGCGCCGTGCGAATCGCGTCCGCGCCGTCCCGATCGTTCAGCAGCAGCTTGAGCCGGATCGGCGATTGCGTCAGGTCGAACGGGCGATTCGACTCTTCGTCGATCCACCGGCGGATGGCGGCTTCGTCAGCCCCAAACACGCGATCGACCGAGAACTGCGCGCGCGCTTGCGACCCTACCTGCTGACGCGGCTCGCCATCGATCACGCGGTACGCGGTGCGCAGGATCGGGTGGCGTGCGATCAGATAGTCGACGCAGCGACGCAGCACGGATATGTCGACATCGTCGTCGATGCGCGTCGCGTACGTCACGTTGTATGCCGCACTGTCGGGATTGAGCTGATGCAGCGACCAGAGCGATTTTTGCGCGAACGAGAGCGGGTAGGTGCCCGCCGTTCCCGCGAATTGCTCGAGCAGCGCGACGAGCGTCGCCTTGTGGGTCTTCAGCTCGTCGACGAGCGCAGGTGTCACCGCGCCCTTCGGCGCCTTGTATTGCAACTTGCCGTCCTGGGTCCAGAGCTCGATTCCGCGCCCCGCCAGTTCGTTGATGAATTCGATCGAGCTCACAGCTCCCCTCCTTCCATTTCCACGCCGAACGTCGCTTCTCCCGACACCACGTCGATCCGGTCCGCGACGCGCGACGGTGGTGCTCCGTCGAGCGCCCGCGACTCGCTACGGTCGAGCGTGGCCACGATCGTGCGCACGACGTCGTCGACGGTCGCGCCCTCGAGCAATCGCCCGAACGGAACATCGACGCCCAGCTCGCTGCGCAATGCATTGCGGAATTCCGCGGCCATCAGCGAATCGAGCCCGAGCTCGATCAGCGGGATATCCGGCGCGATCCGCTCGCTCGACGTATGCAGGGTCGCGGCGATTGCGTCGGTCAGGTGTCCGCGCAGCAATTGCATGCGCTCGTCGTCCGGCAACCCCGCGATGCGCTCGCGCAAGCCGTGGCCGGTACCGGTCGTGCGATTCGCCGTCGGCGCGGGCGGCACGAGTTCCGACAACAACGTCGCCATCGCGCGGCTCGGGCTGCGCTTGATCAGCGTATCGACTTCCACGTTCCAGATCTGCGTCTGCCCGTCCGGTTCGGCTACCAGCGTGTCGAACAGGCGCAATGCGGCGTCCGGCTCGATCGGCTCGAGACCGAACGATGCGATGCGGCGCAGTTGCCGCGCGTCGAGCTGGTCGACCATCCCGTTGCCGCCCCACAGGCCCCAGTTCATCGTGTGCCCGGGCAGGCCGTCCTGATTGCGCAAGGCCGTCAGCGCGTCCACGTAGGCGTTCGCGGCGGCGTATGCGCATTGCCCCGGGGAGCCGATGCAGGCCACGATCGACGAAAACGATACAAAGTGCCGCAGCGGCAGATGCGCGGTCGCACGATGCAGATTCGACGTCCCCGCGACTTTCGGCGCGAGCACCTTCAATACGTCGGTCATCGGCTGGGTCGCGAGCAGGCCGTCGTCGAGCGTGCCCGCCGCATGCAGGACACCCACGAGCGGATGCGCGGAATCCGCTTCGAGCGCATGGACGAGCGCGTCGGTGTCGGTGGCCGACGCGACGTCGGCCGCCACGAATTCGACGATCGTGCCGTGCGCACCGGCGATCGAGGTCAGGCGAGCGCGTTCGCTGTCGGTCGGCACCTGGCGGCTGGCGGACACGATCTTCGGCACACCATTCCGGATCAGTTGCTCGATCACCCGCGTACCGATTGCGCCGCGTCCGCCCGTCACCAGATAGGCGCCGCGCGCAAGCGGTTGCGCCCCGCCGGCGTCGCGTGCAACGAGCCGCGGGACATATACGGTGTCGCCGCATGACACGAACTGTGTCTCGCCGGTCGCCGCGGCGCCCGCCAGTGCGGTCAGCGCGCTCGCGCAAGACGTCGCATCCGGCGCCGGCAGATCGACCACACACACCGGAATGTCGCCGCTCTCGTGCATCAGGCTGCGGGCGACGCCCCAAGCCGCCGCCTGAAACGGCGACACGCGCACGTCGATGCCGGGCACGTGCTGCGCCGCCCGGGTCACGATGCAGACGGTCGGCGCGCCCTGCGGCCAGCGGGTCGACTGCACTTCGCGCCAGAAGTTCGCGAAGCGCCGGTAAGCCGTGCCGACTGCAGCGAGTTCGTCTTCGGATCCTGCATCGCCTATCGACGGCCACACGTAGAGCAGTACGGCAGGTCGTGCATTCGGGCCGGCGAGGGCGTCGTCGTCGAGCGCAGCACGAATGCGCCGGGCGCCTGCATCGTCGTCGAACATGTCGTCCATCGTCAGCGCCGCGATTGCACACGCGTTGCCAGCGTCTTCACATGCGTGCCCCAACATCGCATCCAGCGCGGAACCGTTGCCGATCAGCACGAAGTTCGCGCGTGCGTCAGCCGCTTCACGTGTAGCCGCGAACGGCCGCCAGACGAGCGTGTTCAGCGCGACTGGCTCCGAGGTCCGCCGAAATCGGCGCGGATCGACGGCCATCAGCCGCAGTCCGGAGACGACGGCGACGCAGGTGCCCGCGTCGTCGTATAACGAGAGATCCGCGGTTGCAAGGCTGCGCTTCACCCGGGCCCGCACCGCGCACCACACCGCCCGCACGTCGGGCATCGGGACGCAGGCGATCCGCTCGATGCCGATCGGCACGAAGGCAGTGTTCAACTCCGCATCCCATAGCGCGCCCGCGACGGTCTGAAACGCATTGTCGAGCAGCGCCGGATGAACGATGCGGACGAGGTCGTTCGTGCCGTCCGGCTCCATTTCGATTCGGGCCAGCGCCACGTCGCCGCCCCGCGACAGCGCGCGAATCGAGCGAAATGCGCCGCCGTATTCGAGCCCGGTCGCTTGCAAGCGCTCGTAGAAACCGTCGACAGGCAACGCGTCGCCGCATTGCATGCGCCATTCGTCAAGTGCCGGCGCGTCGGGAACGCCGTGCGTCGTCCCGATCCGCGCGGCGCACTGCAACGTCCATTCGGGTTTGCAAGCTGCCGTGTCGTGACAGGCGTGAATGTCGATCCGCACGCCTTCTTCGCCGGGATGCAAGGTATCGCCTGCGTGCACGACCGTGCCGAACGTCACCGCGCTGCCGGGCTCCAGCGTGAGCGCGTTATCGAACGACACGTCACGCGCGAACAGCCACGGACCGCTCCCGGATTCCGACTCCGCGCCATCACGCCGCGACGCGGCGTCGAGCAGCGCCTCGACGAACCCTGCCGCCGGGAAAACGAGTTGCCCGTGCACGCGGTGTCCGCCTAGAAACGGCAGATACCGATCGGATACCTCGCTCTCGTAGCGACGGCGGTCCGACGCCGGAATCGCGAGACGCCAGCCCAGCACGCCGCGACCGGCGGTCCGACGCGTGACGGCTGCGCTCGTCAGCACGTTCGCCCGCTGCGCCGGCTCCCGCGCATTCACCCAGTAGCGGTGCGCTTCGAGCGGATACGGCGGCAGCACGCCGCGGCGCGCAGCTTGCCGCATCGGCGCACCGGTTCGGGACCGCTCGTATGCATGCCAGTCGACACGACGGCCGCACATATAGATATGTGCCAATGCACGCAACAACTGCTCGGTCTCGCGCCCGTCATTGTTCATCGACGGCAACGCAATCACGTTGCCATGATCTGCCCGCTCCGCCATGCAGGCGGTGACGAGGCCTGCAAGCGTCTTGCCGGGCCCGATCTCGACGACCGTCGTCACCTTGTCGTCGAGCAGGGTGTCGACACCCGCACGGAAGGCCACCGTGGCCCGGACATGCTCGACCCAATACGCGGGATCGCACAGGCGTTCGACCTCGAATCGGCCCGTCACATTCGAGACGATCGGAATCGCAGGCGCGCGATACCGCACGGTCGCGGCCACGGCGCCGAATTCGGCAAGCATCGGCTCCATCAGCGGCGAATGGAATGCGCGCGATGCCGCCAGCGCCTTCGTCGCGATGCCGCGCGACGCGAACAGCCGCTCGATCGACTCGATTGCGTCGGGGTCACCCGACACCAGCACGCTCTCCGGTGCGTTGTCCGCGGCGATGGCGACCCGTCCGGGGTAGTCGCGCACGGCATCGGCCACGTGACGTACGCTCGCGAACACCGCGAGCGCACGGCCCGGCGCGGTGAGCGTATCCATCAACCGCCCGCGCGCCGTCACGAGACGGCAGCCGTCTTCGATCGAGAACACGCCGGCGATGCACGCAGCCGCGTACTCGCCGATGCTGTGGCCCATCACGACATCGGGCACGACGCCCCAGTGCATCCACAAGCGCGCGAGCGCGACCTCGAGCGCGAACATCGCAGGTTGCGTGTAACGCGTTTCGCTTATCCGGTCCTGATGGTCGCCCCACAGCACGTCCACGAGCGACAGTTCGCCTTGCGCCTCGATATGGCTGTCGCATGCGTCGAATACGTCGCGAAACGGCGCGAAATCCCGATAGAGCTGCCGAGCCATGCCAGCGCGCTGCGCGCCCTGTCCGGTAAACAGGAACGCAAGCCGGTCGCGAATGCCGCCGGGCTGCCCGCTCCGGACCGTCATGGCCCGCGCGGCGTCCGACAGCGCATCGAGCAGCGTGTCGCGGGAATCCGCGACGATCGCCACGCGATGCCGATGGCTGTCGCGTGCGAGACGCAGCGCGCTGGCGACCGCGGCGGGTGCCACCGACGCGTCTGCCCGCACGTGCGCCGCGCAGTCTTCGATCGCCTGCTTCAACATCGGCGCCGTGTGGGCGGACAACGGCCAGATGTCGTGACGCGCGTGACCGGCCAGCGCGACGTCCGCGTCGGGTTCCGCCGCGCACGCCTCCTGCCATGCCTCGACGATCAAGTGTGCGTTCGTGCCGCTCATGCCGAACGAGCTGATCGCCGCCACTCGCCGGCCCGGTCGGGACGACGGCCACGCCGCATGCTCGGTCGCGACGCGAATGCCGTTCGCATGCCAGTCGACGTGCGTGGTCGGCGTATCGAAATGCAGGTGCCGCGGCAGTTCGCCCTTCTGCAGCGCGCAGACGACCTTCATCAGCCCGGCGACCGCGGCGGCCGATTCGAGGTGCCCGATATTCGTCTTGATGCTGCCGACGTACAGGTCGCCGGTGCGGTTCGTGTCGCGACAGTACACGTCCTCGAGGGCACGCAGCTCGATCGGATCGCCGAGCGGCGTACCGGTGCCGTGCGCCTCGACGTAGTCGACGTCGGCCGGCGACACGCCGGCGTGCTCGAGCGCCTCGCGGATCACGTCGCGCTGCGCGCGGCCATTCGGCGCCGTCATGCCATTGCTGCGCCCGTCGTGATTGACGGCGGAGCCGCGGATCACCGCCCGGATCGGCCTGCCCTGTGCCCGCGCATCGGACAGCCGCATCAGCGCGACGACGCCGCAGCCTTCGCCGCGCACGTAACCGTCGGCGGCGGCGTCGAACGTCCGGCAGCGGCCGCTCGGCGACAGCGCCTGAAGCTCGCTCAGCGCGATCGTCATCTCCGGCGACAACATCAGGTTGACGCCGCCCGCGAATGCGACATCCGACTCGCGGGTGCGCAGGCTATGGCAAGCCAAATGGACCGCGACGAGCGACGACGAGCACGCGGTGTCGAGATGCAACGCCGGGCCATGGAATCCGAACAGGTAGGAAATGCGTCCGGCCGCGAAGGGCCGCGCGGTCCCGAGCGACGTCTGTGCATAGCTGAGCGTGTCGCCCGCTACGCCTTCGCTAACGCGCGCGTAGTCGTCGACCGATGAACCGACGAACACGCCGGTTCGGTACGACGCGATCGCTTCTCGCGAAAAGCCGGCGTCTTCGAGTGCACGCCAGGTGCATTCGAGCAGCAGCCGCTGCTGCGGATCGATATGCGGCGCCTCGCGCTCCGACACGCCGAAGAATCCCGCATCGAACCGATCGACGTCGTCGATGAAGCCGCCATGCCTGCTGTAGCTCGTGTCGCGACGGCCCGGCCGAGGATCGTAGATCGCATCGGTCCATCGATCAGCCGGCACGGAGCCGACGGCGTCGGTCCCGTCCGCGAGCATCGACCAGAGCGTGTCGGCGGAATCCGCCCCGCCGGGCAGACGGCAGCCCATGCCGACGATCGCGATCGGTTCGTTCATCGCGCTGCGCGCTTCGGCCAGTTCGCGTTGCAGCGCGTCTATCTTCAGCAACGCTTGCTTCACGGGAGTAAGGGGCGCGGCGGGCGCGCGATTGGACTCGATCATGTGTACCACTCCAGACGTTCGCGGAACGAGACTGCCGGGGATCGGCTCAGCGCTGCAGCGCTTTCAGCAGCAGCGCTTCGGCCTGCGCGTCGGAGAGCGCCGCAAGCTGCTCCCGGGTATGCGGCGCCTCGGCGCCGCCGACGATCGGCGCGGAACGCGCGTGCGCGGCGGCCGATGCGGGTGCGCCGCTCGATCGCAATGCATCGGCCGCGCCCTGCATCCGCGCCAGATGAGCCGCAAGCTGCTCGACATTCGAACAGTCCCACAGCACGGCGGCATCGAACGTCAGCCCGATCGTGTGCTGCACCTTCAACGAAAACTGGAGCGCGCTCATCGAGTCGAAACCCATCTCGACCCACGCGGCCGTGCGCGACACCTGCGTCTCGGCGATCTTGAGCCGCTCGGCGACGATCTGTACGATCCGGTCCGCGATCTCGCGCTCGATCAGCATCGGTTCGGAATGGGTCGCGGTCTCGGCGACGGCCGGCGCCACCGCACCGTCCCGCGCAGCGCCCGCACCCGTCGCATAGGCGCCGTCGGTCCAGCTGGCGACGGCGCGCAGTTCGCCTTGCAGATACGCACGACGACACAGCGCGCGCGCGATCTTGCCGCTGGAAGTCTTTTCGATGGTCGCCGGCTCGACCAGCACGATCGCGTGCGGCGTGACCCCGAAGTCCTCGCCGATCGCCACCACCATCGCGCGCAGCGTGGCGTCGAGGTCCAGCGTCCGGCGCGCGGTGCGGCCGACTTCCTGGATGATCACGAGCTTCTCTTCACCGTCCGCTTGCACCGATACGGCGGCGCCGCATCCGCGGCGCAACGCCGGCACGGCGTGCTGCACGCATGCCTCGATATCCTGCGGATACAGGTTGCGCCCGCGAACGATCAGCATGTCCTTCACGCGGCCGGTCACGTACAGGCGGCCGTCGACGATCGCGCCCAGATCGCCGGTGCGCAAGAACGGACGTGCGCCGGGTTCGCCTTCGAAATGCGCGTCGAACGTCGACCGTGTCGCTTCCGGGTTACCGTAGTAGCCCACGCCGATCGCACCGCCGCGCACCCAGATCTCGCCGACACCATTCGGGTCGGCAACCGGGCGACCGTCGGGGCCGGCGATCCGGATCTCGGTGCCGGGCGCCGTGCCGCCGCACGACACGAGACTCTTCGCGTTCGCAGCGCCGGGCTGAACCGGTTCGACGAGGCCGGCGGCGAGCTTCACGTTATCGACGTCCAGGTAATGGGCGCCGTCGCCGTAAGGGACACCCGACACGATCAGGGTCGCCTCGGCCATCCCGTAGCACGGATAGAACGCCCCCCGAGCGAAGCCGTGCGGGCTTGCGGCGTCGATAAAATCGGTGACGGTCTGACGATGAATCGGTTCCGCGCCGCAGAACGCGACACGCCAACTGGACAGATCGAGCCGGCCCTCGTCGTCGCTTCCGTCGAGCGCGGCAGCGGCAAGCGCATAGGCGAAATTCGGCCCGCCGGACGTCGTCGCACGATGTGCGGAAATCGCGCGCAGCCATCGGCCCGGCTGCTGGACGAACGCAACGGGCGACATCAACACCACCGACAGCCCGATCGACGCCAGTTGCAACGGCATCGACAGTCCCATGTCGTGATACAGCGGCAACCACGACAGCATGCGGGTGTCGCGATCGTGTCGCATCAGCAGCGCGATCGACCGTTGGTTGTCGATGATGTTGCCGTGCGTGATCATCACGCCCTTCGGCGTGCCCGTCGATCCGGACGTGTATTGAAGGAACGCAAGATCATCCGGCGCCGGCATGCGCGGCAACGCCGACGTATCGTTCGCGCCGGCATCGACGAGCGCTTCATACGTGACGAGCTTGCAGCCGGCGAACAGCTGCTGCGTCGCGCGCAGGGTCTCGATGGTATCGATCGAGGTCGCCGGCGCCACGATCAGCGCGGCGCCGCAATTGTCGGCAATCGCTTGCAGCTTCGCCCATTGCGCGACCTTGCGTACCTGCTGCGGATGATAGGCCGGCACGGCGACGCGCCCCGATGCCAGACATCCATAGAACGTGCAGACGAACTCGGCGCTCGTCGGCAACAGCAGCAGCACGCGGGCGCCCGGCTCGGTCAGTTGCGCGAGTCCGCGCGCCACACGCGTCATGCCGGCATGCAGATCGCCGAACGTGCTTTCGCTTTCGATCGCTTCGCCGTCGCGCAGGATGGTCAGCGCGATACGGTCGGGGTCCCGCTCGGTGTGATGGGCGAGCGTCTCGACGATGGAAGTCGGTTCGGCTTCCATCTGAAACACGTTCGGATTCGAATGCGTCGTCATGGTCTATCCAGAATGAGGTCGGTGCGAGCCGTCGCGCAAAGGCGGCGGCTCGCGCACGAGGGGGATCTCATGCGTGTCGCAGGAACGCGTCCGCGATCGCGCGGCGATTGAGTTTGAGGTTGCGCGTGCGCAATCCGCTTTCGACGTCGAATGCGCGGTCGGTGAAAATCACCTTCACCAGTTGCCGTTGTGCAGGCAGCGTGCCGTTGACCGCACGGACGAGTTCGCGCAGCGCGTCGGTGACTTCGGGATCGTCCGGCCGGCGCGTCGCGATGACGACGCCGAGCCCCGCTTGCGGGCCCGCCATCACGACGGCCACGTCGACACGCGGATCGCGATACAGCAGCGCCTCGATCGGCTCGGGATGGAATTTCTCGCCGTTGCTCGTGATGATCGCGTCCTTCTTGCGCCCGACGACGTGCAGAAAGCCGTCTTGGTCGAATTCGGCAATGTCGCCCGTCGCTACCGCATTCGGCGCGATGAATGTCGCGCGACTATCCTCTTCCGGCGCATCGAAGTAGCCGAGCGACAGCAGTGCGTTCCGTGTGACGACGACTTCGCCGTCCTCCAGCAACGAGACGCTGCCCGGCTCTGCCGGCTGGCCGACCGTACCGACGCGTACCCGTCCGGGCTTGTTCCACGCAACCATGCCTGCCTCGGTAATCCCGAATGCCTCATACAGCTCGATCCCGCAATCCCAGAAGAAATCGAGCGCCGCGCGCTTGATCGGCGCCATCCCGGTAACCATGTAACGGATGTTGCCGCCGGTCAGTGCGCTCAGTCGCTCGGCGAGCGTCGACGGGTCGCCGCCCGGTCCGGCAGCCGCTCGCGCCAGCGTATGCAGCGTCTCGTACAGCACCGGCGGCGCGATCACGAACGTCGGACGGTGTCGCTTGAGACCCGGAAAGAGTCCGTGGAACGGTACCGACACGAGGTCGATCCCGTGATACAGACAGAAGTAGTACGTCATCCGTTGCTGGTAGTTCGCGAACGGCAAGAACGTCAGGAACCGCTCGCCCGGCGCGACGCCGAATGCGTCGCCATACAGATCGAGCAAGTGCGAGGTGCCGCTGCGGCTCATCACGAGCCCTTTGGTCCGGCCTGTCGTGCCCGAACTGAACACCAGGGAATGGGTATCGGGTACATGCTCCACCCGCACCGGCTCGATACGCGCGTGCGAATCGCCGCGGCTGGCGGGATCGATATCCACGACGCGCCCGGCAATCGCGCCGGCGGTATCGGGCCATCGTGCGTCCACGGCCAGCACGCTCAGCTGGTAGCGCTCGATCAACGCGTCGCACGTGTCGAGCAGGCCATCGTTCGGAAAAGCGACCGATACGCAGCCGAGCTCGATGCACGCCAGATCCCACACCATCCACGGATAACCGTTCGGCGCGGCGATGCCGACGCGCGCTCCGGGTACGAGGCCGATTGCCTTGCCGCGCTCGACCGTGGCGAGCACGTCTTCGAACAGTTCGTGGAAGGTCCGGACGGTTTCGGCGCCCTTGTCGTCGACAAAGGTCAGGGTATGGCTGCTGTCGCGCAAGCGCGCGACGAGATCGTCGAAGGTCATCATCGGCGTTGTCCCGTCACGCGTGCGCGACGCCCTCCGCGGACGCGTAGTACTTTTGCGCGGCACTTTCATACATGTTCCAGAACAGCTTGCACGTGTGGCGCACCGCGAACAGCGCTTCCTGCTGCATCTCCACGGTCGTGCACAGATCGGTCACGAGCGAGATGCCTTCGGCGACGTGCGCGACGTCCTCTTTCTGGTGAACGGAGAAGAATCGCGTGTCCTCCTCGGTGAGCCCGTAGCACTTCGCCAGAATCGAGTGGCGCGCGTCGCCCGCACGGGTTTCCAGGCTCTGCCCTTCGCTCGCGATCATCACCGCGGCGGCGCCGATATGGTAGGTACCCTCGCCCTTGCAGTTCTCGAGGCGATAGTCGATCAGTTCGCGCGTGGCCTCGGACGGCGTCCATGCATCGCGCTCCTCGTCGCCGATGTTTTGCGCACGAATAAAGTCCTCCATGAGCTCGACATGGTTCTTCGTTTTCGAGAAGCGCCCGGTTTCCTCTTCGAACAGGTTGTACAGCAGCCGGCGCTTGTGGTCGGGAAACGGGCAGCGGAAATACAGATTCTCGATGTACTCGAGAAAGTACCGGGTGATCTGGTATCCCTCGAGCGTGATGATCTTCAGCAAGCGCCAGTTTTTCTGAGGCGTGAACAACTCCGCGAAGATCGGGTGATCGAGTGTGAGCTGCTCGTCCAGCGTTTCGCGCAGCGCGCGGGAAAACGTCGCTTTGTCCATCAGCACGGCTTCTTTGGTGAGGGTCATGATCGTTCCCTGTCGGTGAGGTAACCGGCAATGTAATGGCGGCTTTCAAGACTGAAACCTGTCCGTTCGGGCGACTGTTTCCACGGCCGCGCCAACCCTGTACGTCAGTGCAGGTAGGCAGTGCGGTGGCTGGACGCTATAAAGCGGAACCCCTACGGCACTTGGAGAATCCGATGGACGACCACGCGAACGTGTTCGCTACGCTTACCGAACTGATTCCGCAGATTGCTGCGCTCGATATTGCGCCGGACATGCTGACGCGGAAAACGTCGCTGACGTCGGATCTGATGCTCGATTCGATCTCGCTGCTGTCGCTGATGGCGCTGACCGAGGATCGGCTCGGCATCAGCTTTGCATCGCACACCGAACAGGTCGCGAACCTCGAAACCATCGGCGATGCGGTCGATCTGGTGGAAATGCTGTTGTCCGTGAAAGCGTAACGAGATGACGACGAACGATCATCCGCTCGACACATGCAGGGTGTCGGCAGCCGGCGGCTACGACCGTGTCTGTCTGCTGGATGCAGGCGATCTCGACGCGCTGCGCGCAGCGGCCGATGCCGGCGATGCGGCATCGGCCGGCGTAGCGAATGCGGAGCCCGACGCGCATACGCGCATCGCTCGACTCCGCGACGCATTGAACGCGCCCGGTTCCGGGCGGCTCGCCGTCGTCGTCGACGATCCCGAGATGCGTCGCACGCGCGCATTCGCGTCCTTGCCTCGCATCCTGTCGGCCGCGCTCGACGTTGCTTTCGCATCCGTTGCGAACGCATGCATCGTCGTGCTCGGCGACCCGCTCGCGGACGGCACGAAGTCCATTGGCGAAGGCAATACGCTCTCGCCGGCGTCGCTCGACACGCTCGCCGATGCGGTCGCCGAAACCGTGTTCGAGGTACGCCGCCGCGCCGACACGTACTTCGAGCAAGAGCCGCTGGCGTTGCCTGCCGAAACTGCCGGCACGGCCTGCCTGCTGACGGCTGAAGCGGTGCTGGCCTGGCTTGCGACGGAAGCGTCGCCCGGGCTTCACGTGGTGCGTGGCGATCGGCGCATTGCGTGGCGCGAACTCGCTGAATGCGTCGCGCGATGGGCGCTCATTCCGACGCGAAGCAATGCTGATCAGGCCGGCTCCGACGCCGTTCTCGCGCTACTCGAAACGAACCTGAAGCATGCCGAGCACATGCTCGGATACGCGGATGGCTCGTACGTGCCCCTGACCGACATCTCTTCTCACCGACTGCACTGCGACGGCTTCGACTGGCGAGCCCGGATCGCTTCACGCGTCGCCGCTCACGCGGCCCGGCACGAGCGGCGCGACGCTCCCCGCTTGGTCGACCTGCCGTCGGCGCGCCGGATCACGACCGGCAGCGGGCATGGATATCTCGCTGCCGGGCGCGGCCCGCGGGCCATGTTGCTCATCAACGCATTCGGCATTCCGCATGACGTGTGGCACGACTTCGCGGCCGGATTGGCGCCGGATTTTTCGCTCTATGTGGCGGACGATGCAAACGATGCGCCAGGCGATGCAGGGCTGACGCGCGCCTACTATTCGAGCCCCGACGCGCCGAACCGCTACGCGCGAAGCGTGGCTGAATTGCTCGACGTCGAGGGAATCGACGCGATTCACGTCGCGAGCTGGTGCGGAGGCGCCCGATACGCGCTGGCGCTGGCTCGCTCACTTCCCCGCCGCATCGCGTCGATGAGCCTGATCGCCCCGTCGTTTGCCGGCGCGCAGGACTACGACGGCGCCGACAGCGCCTACGAGAACAATCTCAATACGATGTGCTCGCTCGTCGCGCGCATGCCGAAGGCCGCGGACAGCATGGCCAAATCGATGATCGGACTTCTGGAGAAGCGGGCACGAAGCGACGTACGCGAAGGCGGCCACGCATCGATGTTCGCGCTACCCGATTCGGCAACCCGTCACTGGCTGCACGCGCCGTTCGTGTCGGCGGCGAACATGATCGAATACAGCCAGCAATTGCTGAATTTTCGCGCCCATCGGATCGAAGCCGAACGCGACGGATCGATCGCCGGCATCCCTGCGCTGCTCGTGACCGGGGAATACGACGAAATGACATGCGCGATACGTGCGCGAGCCATTACGTCGGCCCAGCTTCGTCCGATCCGGGTCGAGCTCCAGGCCGGCAGTCATCACATGGTTCACCAGAATGCGGTGCTGCTGGCGCAACTCGTCGGCACGTTCGTCCGCGATCGGGCGCTGACGCCCGACGCACTGCCGCATCCGAGACTGCGAGTCCTCCCGGCGGCCGACCGTAGCGAGATGGAGATGGAGTCGGGCGAACTATGACGCACGAGCCTTCCGATGCCCGTTCGGACAGTTACAGCCTCGGGGCATCGATCACTAAAGTCGCACTGTGAAGCAAGCCGGATCACACGCGGCCGATCGCGTCGCGCCACGCGCGAACGACGCACAAGCCAACGCCAACCCGCTGGTCGGAGATTTCGAATGTACGCAAACAGCCTTGTCGAACTGATCGGCGATACGCCGCTGCTGTATCTGAAAAGCCTGTCGAACGAACACAGGCGAATCCGCGTGTATGGAAAGCTCGAATGCTACAACCCCGGCAACAGCGTCAAGGACCGGAGCGCGCTTCAGTTGCTCCGCCAGGCCGAGCGCAACCATGGCCTCAAGCCGGGCTGGTCGATCGTCGAATCGACGTCGGGCAACATGGGGCACGCACTCGCGATGCTGTGCGCCACGCGCGGCTATCGCTTCATTTGCGTGCTCGATCCGAAGACACCGAAGACAAATGCCAATCTCGTGCGGGCATTCGGCGGCGAAGTCGAGATGGTCGAACACCCCGACGAGACGGGCAGCTATCAGCGCAAGCGCATTGCGGTCGCGAAAGCGATCGCCGCAAGCGTGCCGAATTGCGTGAACCTCGATCAATACAACAATCCGGCCGCGATCGACGCCCACTATTACTCCACCGGGCCCGAAATCGTCTCCCAGCTCGCCGATCGTCTCGACGCCGTGATCGTGTCCGCCAGCACAGGCAGCCATCTGAGCGGAATCGCACGCTATGTGAAGGAGCGCGATCCGGCCACCCGCGTGATCGGTGTCGAGCCCGACGGCTCGGTCGTATTCGGCGGCACATACCGGCCACATCTGCAGAATGGCGCGGGGCTCAGTTTTCAGCCCGGAAACATCCTGATTCATCTCGTCGACGAAACGATGCGCATCGTCGATCGCGATGCATTCGCCGGCTGCCGTCGTCTCGCGCTCGACGAAGGGTTGCTGCTCGGCGGTTCGTCCGGCGCCATCGCGCAGGCCGCACGCCGCTACGTCGCCACCTTGCAAGGCCCGGCCAACATCGTTCTCGTGCTGCCCGACAGCGGCACCAAGTATCTCGACACGATCTACGACGATCAGTGGCTGGTCGATCATGGCCTCCAGGCCGTGCTCGACGACCTGTGCACCTCCCCGACCCCGCCACGCGCCGAAAGCGCCGTGGCCCTCGAAACCACGTGATCCAGGGACACCCATGAACGACTCCATCCGTACCTTGCTTGCCGACGGCGCACAGTATCCAATCGCGTTGCCGAAGGCCAACGTCACGCACGTCACCTATCGCTGGACGAACGGCGTCGACGACGCGTTGGGCGCGCAGATCGTCGAACTGATGCGGCGCACGAGCGAAAGCGCGCCGATCATCGGCTTCGCCGAAACGATCACGGACGCGGAAGCGAGCCGCTATCTCGAGGAACTGCGCTCGAATCTCGCCGGGGAAAAGGTTCGCCTGCTGACGATCTTCGCGAACACCGGGCAATTGATCGGCCTGTGCACGTTGCGCCGCAACCTGAACCCCAACAATCGCCATATCACCGATCTCGCGAAAGGCATGATCCACGACGCCTGTCGCGGCGGCAGCGTGCTGCCTGCCGCGTTCGTCGAGATCGCGCTGC
This sequence comes from Burkholderia sp. MSMB1072, assembly GCF_001524725.1. Lineage (NCBI taxonomy): Bacteria > Pseudomonadati > Pseudomonadota > Betaproteobacteria > Burkholderiales > Burkholderiaceae > Burkholderia > Burkholderia sp. MSMB1072. Next base: position 10,116 of record NZ_LOYC01000038.1, on the reverse strand, counting down.
AATGCGATCGGGACAACGTCGAACTGTTGACGCTCGACGTGCGAGACGGCACGCCCGCTCACCGCGTATGGGAACACTACGGTTTTCAGACGTGGGGCACGTTGCCGGACTACGCCCGCGCGAACGGAAAGATACATGCCGGCCACTTCATGATGCAGCGCGTGGCGGATCTCAAGGAACGTGCGCTCGGCATGCTGATGGGTCGCGACGCCGGCCGCACCGCCCCCGTCGAAGCATCGGTATGAGCCGCGCCATCTACGACGGACCGATCATCGACTCGCACTGCCACATCGCGTCGACGCGCTTCATCCCCACTGCGTTCCTGGAGGGATTCTGCGCCAACGTTCATGTCCGCCTCGTCGCCAATGGCGTACGGAAATCGCGATCGGAACTGCTCGATACCTACCTCGCGCAAAGCCAGGACCACTTCGGCGATGCACTGGTGGCCGACATGACGTCGGCCGGCATCGAACAGGCCGTGGTATTGCTGCCCGATTTCACGTACGTGATGAAAAGCGATCTCACGATCGCCGAGATGTATGCCGAGCATCACGCGATTCTGCAGCGTCACGGCGAGCGCTTTCACGTCTTCGGCGGCATGGATCCGCGCTGGGGCGCCGATGGTGTCGCGTTGTTCGAGAAAGGCGTCGTCGAGTACGGCTTCTCCGGATTGAAACTCTATCCGCCGTGCGGTTACAGCCCGAGCGACAAGCGCCTGTACCCGCTGTACGAAATCTGTCGCGCCCACCGGTTGCCGGTTCTGCTGCACGTGGGGCCGACCAGCCCGGCGCTCGAGTTCGCGTACTCGCACCCCGATCTGCTCGACCGCGCGGCATTCGATTTTCCCGACGTGAACTTCATCCTCGCGCACGGCGCCGTGCATCACGTCGACGCTTGCGCGAGACAGTGCGCGTACCGGCCCAACGTGTATCTCGACGTCAGCGCGTTTCTCGGCTCCCAGCATCCGCAGGGGTGGTCGGTCGCGCTCGCGGAGCTGTTCCGCATGAACATCAATCACAAGATACTGTTCGGCACCGACTGGCCAGTCTTTCGCAACTCGGGCGGCCACCGCAAGGTCATGGAGCAGTTCCTCTCCGCCGATGGCCCGCTCGCCGCGGTCGCGCCGCTGCAACGCAAGTGGTTGATGTCGGGCAATACGCGCGCGCTGCTGCCGGCATCGCGCACGATCGATGCGATCGCGTGATTCCGGCCGTCGCGTGCGACGGCCGTCCCGCACGCACTGCGGGCTCGCGGCTGCCTCGATGATCGGCGCCCTGCTCGTCTGGACCGCATGGCCGGGGCACCGGGCCGACGCGATGGCGGAAACCGCCGACGCGGCGGACCGCTGGCGCGCCGACGAACGGGCGCAGCTCGAATCGATGCGCCTGCCCGCGAACGTCGTCAAAGTCGACCCGTCGAATCGCGTGGCCGCGTCCACAGCGGCGGCTCAGCTCGGCAAGCGTCTGTTCTCCGATCCGCGGTTCAGCCGAAACGGCGCGATCGCCTGCGCGAGCTGCCACACGCCCGATCGCCAGTTCGAAGACGGACGACCGCTGGCGATTGGCCTGAGCATCGGCGTGCGCCGCACGATGCCCGTCGTCGGCACGAGCGATGCGCCGTGGCTGTTCTGGGACGGCCGCAAGGATAGTGTGTGGTCGCAGGCGATCGGGCCGATCGAGGATCACAACGAACACGGCGGCACCCGGCTGCGCGCCGCCCATGTGCTTGCCGAGCACTACCGCGATGCTTACGAGCCGCTGTTCGGACCGCTGCCCGACCTGAGCGCGCTGCCCCGTGACGGGAGCCCGCTCGGCACGGACGCGGAGAAGGCTGTCTGGCAGGGGCTCGACGAACGCACCCGCGCCGACGTGTCGCGCGTGTTCGCGAATCTCGGCAAGGCGATCGCGGCGTACGAAGCGACGCTGCAATACGGGCCTTCGCGCTTCGATACCTATGTCGACGGCGTCCGGACCGGCGACCCGGTCAAGCTCGCCGCGCTGACGCCGACCGAAAAAGCGGGGCTTCACCTGTTCGTGAGCAAAGGGCAATGCGTGACGTGCCACACCGGGCCCATGCTGAGCGACCGGCAGTTCCACAACATCGGCGTACCGCCGCGCAGCGGGACGGCTGCCGATCCCGGCCGCGCGGCGGCGGTCGCCAAGGTGTTGCACGACGAATTCAACTGCATGGGACCGTTCAGCGACGCGAAGCCCGAACAGTGCGAGGAGTTGCAATTCATCTCGACCGACGACCCGCAAATGCTCGGTGCGTTCAAGACGCCGAGCCTGCGCAACGTAGCGCTGCGGCCGCCGTACATGCACGCGGGGCAATTCGCGTCGCTGGACGCCGTGATGCGCCACTACGCGGACGCGCCCGCGGCCGCGATCGGGCATAGCGAACTGAAGCGGATCGCGTTGTCGGACGAGGAGCAACGGCAGCTCGCCGCGCTGCTCGGTGCGTTTTCCGGCCCCGTCGTCGAGCGCTGAGCGTCCGCGCCGTCGTTCGTCAACGCGACGCGTCGCGAACGGCGACGCCCATCACCTTGACCTGGCCGCCGAACGGCAACGCAGCCGCCTGATAGACGGTTCGCGCAGGCCGGCGATCCGCGGGAAACAGGTCGGCATAAACACCGTTCACCTCCGCGAGCGCACCGATGTCGGAAAACGCGATGTCGACGAACACGAGATCCCGTGGGGTGAATCCCGCGGCTTCGATCGCACGGAACAGGTTCGCGAACGCGCGCCGCGCTTCTTCGGCCGGCGTACCGGGCACATAGCGGCCGTCGGCATCCAGCGAAAGCTGGCCGCTGAGATAGCAGGTGTCGTTCGCGACCACTGCGTGGCTAATCGGCGACGGCCACTGCGGCAATTCGTTGCCCGAGGTCACAAAGTGTTTCATGCGGTTCTTCTCCTTGACGCAGGTGACGCAGCCCGTCACGCGTAACGGATCGGCATCCGTTCCCGCGTTACAAATAGTGCTTGACGAGCAACTGAAAGAGATTCGACTGTGGCAGCGCGCCGTATTCGGTCCCAGACGCGCCCGCATTGATCTGCCATTGCAGCGCGACATCGGTTCTGGCGAAGCGATAACGCGCCTCGAGCCAGGTGAGCCGGCTGCGATCGGCGAGGTTCAACCTGACGAAACCGGAGAGATCCAGTCGCTGGATCCAGGCGTCCTGCCACCTGACCATCGCGAAGAGCCCGTCGCGGGTCGTGGGATCCTGCTGGGCGGCCGACAGCGTTCGATACGCGGCATAACCGGCCGGCGGGCCATTGCGCAGCGCCTGCCATCCCGCACGATCGAGCGCGGCGCCGTCCCGGTCATACTCCAGCGTGAAGGAAAGATTGCGCGACGTCGTGCAAGTCGCGCCGGTTGCGAGTTTCCAACGGAACGCGACATCGCTGTACGGCTGCCCAAGCGCACGCGCGAGCGTCGACGGCCCTCGGCCACCCGACCACTCGACGTATCCGACGCACGCGTTGTTGACGAGATGGACCAGGTTGACGCCGAATTGCGGCGAACTGCCGGGCTTCCCGTCATCGTAGATCACGATCTGCGGCGACAGATCCGAGATGACGCGCTGGCTGAACTGAAGCATCCAGCGCGTGCGCTGATTCGTTGCGCCGAAGTCCGGCGAGAACGATGCGTCGGTCGCGCGATCCGCAATCCGTGGGGCGATGAGCACGCTGACGGAACCGTCGGCCCACAATTGCTGGCCGCGCAGCATCACCGTACCGAGCCGGTTCTCGCGCAGGCTCGCGGGATCCACCGAGGTCACGGAACGGACCGCGTTGTCGCGGAAAAAGTCGGTGGGGTTGTAGCCGGTCGCGACGCCGAGCCGCACATTGACGCGGCCGGCCTGCAGCAACGTGCTGCCGCCGCCTACGCGGCCGTCCACATACAGTTCCTTCAGCGTGTTGATCGCGCCCGAGTCGCCATCGAAGCGCCACGGACCGTTCAGGTCGAGCCGGTCTGCAAGACTGATGCCCCAGCCGTTCGAGAATGCATGACGCGCAGTGAGGTCGAGCGACAGGCGCGTGGCCGTCCGCGTCCCGCCCGGGCGCAAGGTGGCGAAACGCAGGCCCGGTTCCAGACTGAACTGGTACTTGCCGTCGTCGACCTTCTGCACCGGCGTCGCGTCGGCCAGCGCCAGCCCGGCCTCTTCCGCGTCGTTGGCATGGCATACGCCCGCCATGCTGGCCAACGCGATACAGGCGATGCCGATGCGCGTCATCATTCGGGCTGAAAACGCGCCATGAAATCGGACTGGAACCAGGCATCCGGAATCTCCCGCGCCACGTAGTCCGCATATCGCATCACGGTCACGAGATTCGGATTGAGCCCGTCGATGATCACGATCTCGGTGGGCCGCAACGCACCGAGCTGCTGTTGAAAGCGTCGATAGAATGCCGTCTTGAGAAGCTTGCCGCTCTCGCTGAAGAAACGTGCCTTCACGGGGCGCGAGTCCGTCGTGTCGATCCACATTTCGATCGAGTGATACGTCATGTCGGATACGCTCTGGACCAGCTTCAACCGGTAGGCACGGCGCATCTGGCGCTCGCCGTCCTGCACGTCCTCTTCCGCCTCGACCTGGGCACGATACCCCTGGGCGAAATTGACGGTGACCACATCGCCGTTCGACGCCTGCCCGAGCAGCCGTTGCTGCGGCGAAATGCGGATCGTCGCCTTGCTCGCCGGATCGAAGAACCACAGATCGTTGCCGCTCTTGAGCATCAGCTTGTTCGCATCGCGTGCCGGCGCGGCGAATCGAATCAGGCTGCGAAACTGACCGCTCGTCGGGTTGATCCGCGAATAAGCGGTCAGTGCGTTCGAATCCGTTTGCTTGCCATCGGTGTATTGGGTCAGCGTGACGTTCAGCGTAAACGGTTCGCTCGGGTTGCGAACGGCGTCGCTCGCGGCGAGGATGCGTTGCGGATCGGGCGCGGCGTGTGCGGTACAGCAGGCGAGTGCGAGGATCGCGGCGGCGCACAGGCGCGCCATCGAATGCGTCTGCATCGGAATCTCCGGGGCAAATACGGAATGACAGGGACGAGTTCGGCTCCCACCCGAAAACGGGTGGAGAACCGGCAAGTTTGGGGAGAAACGGGGCGACGCTGCGGGTGCAGCTCAGTAGCCCGGATACTGCATCTGCAGTGCGACCCATGCGGCCGTGCGCTTGCCGAACTCGGACGAAATCGCATTCAGCGATGCGTCGAGCGCATGCAACGGATAGCGCGTGATCGGCGGGGACAACATCCGCGCCGGCGCGTCGACGCCGGCCACGCGGTCGGGAACGATCGTCAACCCGCGGCGGGTGCGCACGGGTTCGCGGTTCGCGGCCACCGTGTAGGCGGTCGAGCGGAACGTCGTGGAGTAGGCGTCGGCCTCGAGCACGAGCGCGATTTCGTCGACACCCGGCGCGATCGGGATACCGAAATCCTCGTGCGACCAGAACGACACATAGTTGGTTGCAATCGTCGCCATCGCCGGCAAACCGAGGCTGAAGCGGTCGCTCGCGATCTCGGACGACCATGCAGGGCGTCCGAGCCGCTCGCCGACCTGCAGCGCACGTTCGCGCCCGGCGAGCGCCTCGACGAGCGCAAGCGATACCGGAATCGTCGCCGTGACGCCGGTCGTCGTGACGACCTTGCCATCGGCAACGTAACGCTTGCCGTCGACCCAGCGCGTATCGGCAAACTTCTTGCGGAGATCGTTCATCGAATACCAGTGCCCCGTTGCACGGCGACCTTCCAGCAACCCCGCACGGGCGACCACCCAGACGCCATCGCACACGCCGATGATCGTCGCACCCTTCTTCGCCTGCTCGGTCACCCATGCCAGCAGCGCCGGATCGCTGTCGCGATGCACGGCCGGCACGATCACATAGTCGGCCCCTTCGGGCACGCGCTGATCGAACTGGGCGGTGGTTTCGTCCGGAATGACGTTCATCGGCGCGGGAAACATCCGGATGGGGCCCGGTTTCGTCGCAAGCGCGACGAGATCCGCCGCGCCCGATTCGGCCACGATGCCATAGGGAACGACGTAATCGGTCAGCTCGGTATAGTAGTTTTCGCCAACGACGGCGACGATCGGGCGCGTGCGCCCGAAGCGCGGCTGATAGGCGGGCAGCCGGTCCGCGCGTGCCGCCGCGGGCGCCGCGGCGGCCGGCGCCGACGCTTCGCTCGCCGGCCCCGCATGGGCAAGGTTCGCGATACCCGATGCGAACGGCGCGAGCAGCAACAGCATCCAGTACAGCATGACTTTTCGCATTGAAGCCTCTCCGTGTATGGAACTCATCCAGTAATCAGGCATGGCGCCCGTGTCGACCGTCATGACGCCACCGCCGGCGGCAGCACGACGTTGAACGTCACGTCGTCGTCGCGCTGCGCGTCCCGGACCTTCAGCGTGATCGTCCACCAGCCGGGCATGCTGAACTTCATCCCTTGCAGCCGATACGTCCCGTTTCCATTGCCGTCGACCACGCGAGGGCGCGTCGGCAGACCGTGCCCGTGCTGAGGCATCCCGCCGCAGACATCGATGCGCGCACCGCGCACCGGCTCCCCCGACGCACGCTTCACGGTAACGGTCCACGTGTGGATCCGGTTCAGCGGCGGCGGTGTCGTCGGCGGTTCGAGCGTCACGACGTAAGCGCCCGACGCCGTCGTTCGCGTCAGCGACAGATCCAGACCCGCGGGCGCCGGCTGCTCGGCCGGTGCGCCACATGCGCCGAGCATGACGATGCAACTCCCGGCGAAGGCTAACATGACAATCCGCCGACGAATGCATTTCATCGACATTTCATCGACGCCCGATCCGATCGTTCGATCACGCATAGCGAAGCGCATCGACGATCTCCATTCGCGACGCGCGGCGCGCGGGCAGCAACGCGGAAAGCATCGCCACGACGAGCAGGCCGATCGCGGTACCGACGATCAGGTCGTTCTCGCCCCACACACGAATGATCAGCGGCACCGGCGAGCGGCCCGGCGGCGTCCACGTCAGGCCGCTGACGTTGATGATGCCGGCGAGCAACGCCGCGCTGGCAACGCCGAGCACCGCGCCGATCACGCCGAGCAGCAACCCTTCGCACAGGAACAGGCGACGTACGCCCGCCCGGCGCAATCCCATTGCGCGCAGCGTACCGATTTCGACCGTGCGTTCGAACACCGCCGTACTCATTGTGTTGCCGACAGTGAACAACACGATCGCTGCGATCAGTAGCGCAACGAAACCGAACAGCGTCGCGAACATTGCAAGCGCTTGGCCATAGAACGGGTTCAGCACCGTGTAATCGACGACTTCCGTATCGGTACCCGCGAATTTCGTTTTCAGCAGCGTCTCGATCCTGGCCTTCGCGGCCGGCAAATCGGACGTATGGCGCAACTGGACGACGATCGCCGTCGCCTTCGGCCGCTCGGTGCCGTAGACGAGTCGTTGCGCTTGCGCGAGATGCAGGCCGACGTACATGTCGTCGTATTCCTTGATGCCTTGTCGCTCCGCCTTCACGACCTGCAGTTCCGCCACGTTCGGCGCACCGCGCGCGGTCGCCGCAAGCAGTTCGATCCGCCGGCCGCCCGTCCCGGCAGCCGGCGCCACGCGCGTACCCTCGGCAAGGGCCGCGATATCGCCCGGAAGCGGCGAAGCGGGCGTGGTGTCCGCGGACTTCCTGGGCGGGTTGCAGTCGGGTACCTTGAGCGGCCCGCACAGTTCGAGCACGCGCGCGAGGCCCGTCCCGATCACGGCTGCGTCGCCGGTCGTGCCGGTCAGCGCCATCGGCGGGATCGTCACGGGGAAGTGGTAGTCGTTCCAGGCGCGCATCCGGTTCTGGTCGTCGACGCGCACGCCGAGCGCGAGCGCGGTACGCGACAACCCCGCGTCGAAGTTGCCCGCGATACCCTGCAACTGCAGCGTGGGCGTCGCGACGAGCACCATCTTCGCCAGTTCCGGATCGGCCTTCACCGCATCGATGATCGCCTCGTAGTTGTCGATCCCGTACTCGGAAGGATTACCGCTGCCGAACTCGTAGAACCCCTTGCGTTCGATCTGCAGATGGCCGCCGTACTTCACGTAATCGGTTTGCAGGCCATACGTGATGTTGCGCGTATAGCCGCCGAACAGCAGCACCGCGTGCGCGCCGACGATCATCGCGAGCAAGGTCGTGATCGAGCGGCGACGGTTGCGCAGCAGATTGCGGAGCGCGAGCAAAAAGGTCTTCATGCGAACGCCTCCTGGTCGTCGGTGCGCGTCACGCCGGACACGATCCCGTCGGCAATGTGCACGACATCGTCGCCTGCCGCGATGACCTGCGGATCGTGCGACGAAATCACGAACGACACGCGCCGCTCCCGTTGCAACCGCCGCATCAGCGCGATGATCTGCTGGCCGGTCTTGCTGTCCAGATTGGCGGTCGGCTCGTCCGCCAGCACGAGGTTAGGCGACGCGACGAGTGCGCGCGCGATCGCGACGCGTTGCCGCTGCCCGCCCGACATCTGTCCCGGACGATGATGCGCTTTGTCCGCGAGGCCGACCGCATCGAGCATGTCCCGCACCCTCAGCGCGCGTTCGGACTCCGTCAATCGCGTGCCCGCGAGAAGCAGCGGATATTCGACGTTTTCGTGCGCCGTGAGCACCGGCAGCAGATTGAAGTTCTGGAAAACGAAACCGAGCCGTCGAGCACGAAAATCGGACAGCGCGTCGTCCGACAAACGACCGACCTCTTCGCCCGCCACGACGATGCGGCCGCGGTCGGGCCGGTCCACGCATCCGACGAGATTCAGCAACGTCGACTTCCCGCTGCCGGAAGCACCGGCAATGACGGTCAGTTTTCCGTCGCGAATGTCGAGCGTGACGTCGCGCAGCGCGGTCACGTTGACGGAACCCATCAGATACGACTTTTCAACGGCTTCGAGTATTACGGCGTTCATGGTTTCGATATACGAAGTTGGCAGGCCGCGACAGCACGGTGCAGGACGATCGCGCAGCGCAGAATACCAACTTGCGTGTAGGGAAAAACCTGTTCGTTGGGGCAGCATCCGGGCGCGCATCCGCTACCGGGATGGCATGTCGCGCCCCGCATTCGCGAACAATCACGGCCGGGACGGATCGTCAACCTGTACCGTCGGACGGCACCCGTCGCCGGCCCTTGCCATTACGCTGCACCGTCATCGGCGCGCCGCCCCGGACCGGATCGCGGCCGCGACGCGTCACGACTTCCGCTCTCAATCGGCATGCCCGTCAAAATAACGCCCTGGTTCATCCTGCATCGCCCGCGACCCGCGGCCACGCACCGGCTGTTCTGCTTCCCGTACGCCGGCGCCGGCTCGCTGCTCTATCGGCGCTGGGCGCTCGATCTGCCCGACTGGATCGAAGTCGTTGCGGTCGAACTGCCGGGACGCCAGACGCGCTTCTCGGAAGCGCCGCCCACATCGCTGGATGCGATGACGGATGCGTTGGCCACCGCCACGAACGGGCTCCTCGACAAGCCGTTCGGCATCTTCGGATACAGTTTCGGCAGTGTCGTCGGTATCGAATGGCTGAGGGAACTCGATCGACGACGGCTTCGCGGGCCCATTCACGCATTCTGCGCAGCGCACCGCGCGCCGCATGTTGCCCCTCGTCCGTTATCGATTCATCGGTTGTCGGAACCGGAGCTCATCGCCTGGCTGAAGACGATGGGCGGCACACCGGATGCGTTGCTGTCGGAGCCTGACTGGCTTCGGCATTTCCTGCGCGCGCTGCGAGCCGATCTGGCGCTGGCCGAAGGATATTGCGCCGATACGCCTTTCGCGTTGCGCTGCGGGCTGACCGTATTTGGCGGCTTGCACGATCCGCATGTCGATATCGACGCGTTGCGCGAATGGCGCCGCTACAGCGACGGGCCGTTCTCGCTTCATCGTTTCGACGGCGATCATTTCTTTATCCATGCCAGGGAGCGCGAACTCCAGGATCACGTTGTCGCGACGCTGGCCGCACACGCATAGTCCCGATACAGGGGCCCCGTCGCGCCCGCATGGCTTGCGAGGCCGTTTCCTCACAGCATCACGCGCTCGATCCCGCCATGGTTCGCCCGTGCGACATAATCGGCCATCCAGTTCTCGCCGAGCACCTGGCGCGCGA
>NZ_LOYC01000037.1:0-35721 GCF_001524725.1 Burkholderia sp. MSMB1072 | reverse complement strand
CGAACTCGTCGACCGCGCGCTGCGCGGCCGTCTCCAGCATCTCGACGCGCGATGCGCGTTCGCGGCCGGCGTCGTCGTACCATCCGGTCACACTCACCCGACGGCGCCTTGCAATTTCGGCCAATCGGTCATGCAGCGTCGCGATCAGGGACCGGCGACGCCTTCGGTTATCAAGCAGGTCGTCCTGCAGGTACGGGTTGCGGCGCACGATCCAGATGTCGCCGAGCACTTCGCAGAGCATCCGTGCCGAACGGCCCGTGCGCCGCTCGGCGCGCAGTCCGTCGAGCACCGACCACGCCTCCTCGCCGAGCAGGCGGATCACGATCTCGCGATCGGAAAACGACGTGTAGTTATACGGAATATTGCGCGACGGCTCATGTAATCCTGCTATTGCCCGAACACACTCTAACAATTGGACGGTTGGCAGTCGGGCATTCATTGGCGTCTATGAAATGAATGATGAAGCGATCGAGAACCACGCTTGGGAAAGCGGAATCGTATTCGGCAATCGGGAGAAAAACTAAACGGAAATTACTGTCCGGATCAAATCGAATGCACCTTTCAGGATCATCGCCGTGGCGATACCGACCAACGGAGGCGCAAGCACACCGGTAATGCACAGCAAGACACGACCCGGGACCGGCAAGCCCGGTCTCTTCCATGCGATATAAAGCGCTGCCGGCGGCAGAAAGAGAATCGACAAAATATAGGCTTTGTACGTAAACCCATGACGCGCGACAAATGCCTTGACCTTTTCCTTGAAAGACATTCCCGAACTCTCCTAGATCAATCCCAGACGGCTAACCTTCGCCACCGCTTGCGCTCGATTCGACACACGCAGCTTTTCATAGACGTTCGTCAGATGAAACTTGACCGTTCTTTCCGACATCGAAAGTATCCGGCCGATTTCCCACGCAGTCTTGCCTTCGACTACCCATTTGATGACATCGGATTCCTTTCTCGTGAACTGAATCCTGTTCGAGCTTTCGCAAGCATCCGGCTCGAGAGCGGCTGCGCACGGTTCCGCGCCTTCCTGGTTCTGCCTCGCAATCTTCTGGGTCAAGGCTGCATGCAAATGCATGGCGATGAGGCTGACGAGCAACGCCGAATGCAACGTCGTGTCTTCGCACTTCAGCTGCAAAACGGTCCGAATGGCCGTCGAATCACCGGGTGGAGCGCCGATGCAAGCGACCACACCCTGCCCCCGCATGTATGACGCGACATCGTTGACCTGCGCGTCGCGTTGTGGCGCCTCCCCGTCGAGATCGCGCCAGCGAAACGTATGATCCTGACGATCGGACAACGCGAAGCAACCCAGATATCGATCGATATCGATCCCGGGACCGAACAAAGTCATGCCTCGCCGGGTTCCGGCGTCGGTCGCAGCCCCATAGCGATATATCAGCCCGTGCGAAGCTGTATCGCCGCTTCCGCCGTGCAGAATCAAACACTTGTCGAACGGAATCACGCGTCCGATTTTTTCCGCGAGTTGATCGATCCCCTCGGTCAGACCGTTGGGACGAAGAATCCCGCCAATGATGCGAGAAAAGGTCTCCAATTTTCTGGGCCCTTATTGAAAAGACAAGATTCGTATTTGTTGACGTGCTCTGGCAGCCGAATAACTGCCAAAGCTTCAAGCCTTACCGGACTGGCAATCCAACGCCACCTCCTTTCCATACGCCAGCGCTACGACAGTATCCAATGGCAACATCTCGACGGCCATCGCTCGCGAACCATGTTTTGAGGATCGGATCTAGTGAGGAATACAAACGAATTACACAAAACCATTAAGATCTGAATTATTTACTTGCCAATGGCTGAAACAGCTCACCACATGGGTTACCTATCTAGACTTCGCACTCTAAACTTGAAGTTGCGCAAGTATATCGGAGGACAGAAGACAGAAACATTACTTGCCCGAAAAAATATGTAATGAACCTTTCTTTGCTATTACAGCACAAACACGCAATTTAGTTGCACTCAAATTTCCACGAAACGAATAATGTTTCAATAACCACGAGAAGTGCGGCATCCTGTCACAATTCAGATCGACCAACGCCAGAAAACTTTACAAATCGCCCGGCATCAATTTCATCTCCGCGCACAATGCGATGCATTATTTACATAGCCCACATCCATGCCACTCAATTACCGCTGCGATAGTTCAATAAATGCGGTCGCTCAAATCATGCTTTCCAGATGTGGTTATATCCGTCGCACTCTTGGGACCATCGATCGGCCGAATTAGAAAGATTTACTGACTACGCAAACTCACCGACGCATCTCGTCGGCATACGATTAGCGCAATCACGAGTGGTGACCGTCACGGCTTGTGCATCGCCAAAGCGGAATACGCCGTATGAGGCGAGTCGCGACAACCATGCCACGCACGGGTACGGTCGCGGACAAAAGTACGTCGCCGTCTACAAACGGCAACGCGTGCGGGCAGTCGGGAATTCAGCCGGCATCCCACCGCTGGCGAGACGAGTGGACGTGCCGCGTTCGATGCAATGCCGGCTGATATTTCGGGAATTCTGGTGTCCGGCGTGCACCGGTGTGCTCGTTGGAGACTTCGTCGCGTTCACGAATGTCCGTCTTGCGTCCGTTTCGTCATCGCGCGAAGGCGGCCCTCGAACTTGTGCAGCAACATCGATGCCGTGGCCGCAAGGCCGATGGCCAGTCCGCTCCAGATGCCGTAGATGCCGTATCCCAGCAACACCCCGGCCGCCCAGGCGACCGGCAGACCGATTAACCAGTATCCGACGATCGATATCCGAAACGAACTGGTTACGTCACCGAGGCCCCGCAAAATGCCGACACCGATGTTCTGGCTGCAATCGAAGATCTGCAGCAGTGCCGCGATCGTCAGCAGGCCGCCGGCGAGTCGCAGAACCTCGGCACTCGCGGCCACGCCGTTATCGAGAAATGGGGCGAGCACGCGGGTGGGCGCGATGAGATATGGAAGCGCAACGACCAGCATCGTCACGACGCCCAGCGCAAGGCCCGTATAGCCGAGTCGACGCGCACCGCGATAGTCGTGCTGCGCACACGCATGGCTGATGCTGATCGACGATGCGTGAGACAACCCGACCGAAATCATGAACACGATGTAGATCACCTGATTCACGATTGTCTGGGCGGCCAGCGCATCGGCGCCGAGCGTTCCGATCACGAGCGTGAGGACGGTAAAGAACGCAGCCTCCGATCCATAGGTTGCCGCAATCGGCAAACCCATCCGCCACGTCCGCGCCAACGTATCGGCATCGGCGCGCCAGACGGCAAGCGACAAGTGTTCGGACAGTTCCGGCCGGCGCCTCGCGATCGTCAGAAACGCGATGAATGAAAGCAGGTACACGCTACTGGTTGCGCACGCAATACCGATCAGGCCGAGTTTCGGAAATCCGAACCGGCCGAACATCAACGCGTAGTCGAGCGCCGCATTGACGACGATCGATACGATCGTGATCGCCAACAGCGGCCCGGGCTTGCGCAGTCCGACGGTATATTGCCGAAGCACCTGAAACCACAGACACGGCAACATGCCGGGCGCCGCCGCCGCAAGATAGAACGACGCTTGTCGCGCAACATCGGGATCCTGCCCGAGCCAGACAAGCGGCATTTCGATACACAGCATCATCAATGCAAACGCCAGTGCCGCGAGCGTCGACAGCGCAAAGCCGGCGCGCACCAGCCGCATGATTTCCGCATGCGCGTGTTGACCGTTCGCGAACGCGACGAGGTTGCCGGTTCCCGTCACCAGCCCGGTTCCCATCGTCCGGAACTGGTTGAAGATCGTCAGCGCGAGGCCCCCGGCGGCGATCTCGCGCGGGCCAAGCATCCCCATCATGACGATGTCGGTGGTCGTCAGCGCCACCTGGGCGAGCTGCGTAAGGATGAGGGGAGCGGCAAGCACGCCGATTTGCGTGGCATCGAGCCAGACTTGTCGATGAAACTTCATGCGGCGCGGGAAAATATCGATTCAAGTTCTTGAGCAATCGACTCGTCGAGCAGATTTCGCTCTCGCATCCAGTCGTCGTCGAACACCGTGTCGAGATATTTTTCCCCGCCGTCGCAGACGAGGACCACGAGCGTCGCATCCGCGGGCAGCGAATCGAACATCTTCAACGCGTGCCAGACGACGCTGCCCGCAGAGCCGCCGACGAGCAGCGACTTCTTGCGTGCGATATAGCGTGCCGTATTGAAGGCGGCCGCATCCGTCACTTTGTAACCCTCGTCGAGCAGCGCATAGTCGACCAACGCGCCAATCTCGGCGCCAGGCGGCGTCCCGGTGCCGGACTGATAATACGGTCCGCCTTCGCCGCCGAAAACGATCGAGCCGACGGGCTCGACACCAATGACTCGCGGCGCCGGGCCTGTCGCGAGCAGTTCTCGTGCGGTACCGAAGAGCGAGCCTCCGGTGCCGACCGAACCGACCAGAAAGTCGATTCGGTCGCCGAGGATGTCGCGCAGTTCATGTGCCAGCCCGCGATAGCCGTTACCGTTGGCGGGATTGTTGTGCTGCTCCGTCCAGATGCTGTCCGGATCGTCGGCCGCCATGCGCTTGGCAAGCGCGTCGCGGTCCGCCGTCGCGATCGCGTCGCCGTCGCTCACGCAAACGAGCTTTGCGCCGAAGGCCTGCATCGCGCGCAGCTTGTCTTTCGACGCGTGACTGTCCACGACCGCGGTAAACCGATAGCCGCGCTCGGCCGACAACAGCGCCAGCCCCATGCCCGTATTGCCGGACGTCGATTCGATCACGTGTCCGGCCGGCCGCAGACTTCCGTCCTGTTCGGCTTCATCGAGCATCTGCCTTGCCATCCGGATCTTGGCGCTGCCGGTCGGATTCGTCGATTCGAGTTTAAGCAGGATGCGCGCGCCGTTGGCGCCGCGAATCAATTCGAACAACGGCGTGCGGCCGACAAGATCCGATACCTTCGACACGATCGCAGGTACGGTGATCGTGGCTTGCTCACCCATAAAACGCACATTCATGGTCAGGCTCCCGAAAGCTGGAAGAGGCGATCGACGCGCCAGCGTGGCCGCGCGCCGTCAAGTGTCAAGACAAGCTTGGGGGGAAGCGGCAGCTCGTGAAATGAAGATTCGTTCGAATCCATCTGATAGCCGGCCGTGTTCGGGTAGATCAGCAGATCGCCGGGTTCCGGGCGCTGCCCGAATGCGATCTTGCGCCAGGTCAGCATGTCCGAATCGAGGCAGCTCGCCCCGCCGACACAGGCCCGATAAGGCGTGCCCGTGCGCGGTGACCGCGAAGGCTCGCGCACGACGCTCTGCAATTCCGGATCGGGCAGGAATTCGCTGGCAAACCATTGCTCCGACACGCTGAAGCTCGTGCCATTGACGGTCACGATGCCATAGTCGCCGCAGTCCTTCATGCCTTGCACGGCAAACACCGTGAAACCCGCCTGGTCCAGCAGTGCACGCCCCGGTTCCAGCATGAGTTTCAGGCCGTACTCGCGGAGCAGTTCGGCGAGCGATACGGATTCCGCGTCCGGAGTGCCGGCCAGGATTGCATCGAGCATCTGCACGCCGCTGCAGGCCGAGTGATACGGATAGAATCCGTCGAATACCTTGTTTGCGTGGTAATCGTCTGCACGGTGTATGCGCTGGAATGCGCGCCAGTCGCTCTCGCTCGCGTACGACATCGCGAAGCCGCCACCGATATTGATCGTGGTCGGCGCAAGACCGAGTTCACGAGCAGCCATGCACGCACGCATCGCCATCGCGGCCTGATTGCAGCGCTCCGTGGCGCTGTAACCGGACAAATGGAACGAGAATCCTTCAAGAACGAGCGACGCCTGCATCGCGGCACAGGTCGACAGCGCAGCGCGGAGTGCGTCGGCACTCAAACCGAATCGGCTATCGTTGCGTGCCGCCGGTGCCATCCGCAACAGAATGCGTGCGACCCGCTTCGCCTGTCCCGAAATCGCGATCAGCCGATCGAGTTCTTCCTCGCTGTCGATGGCGATCAACGCATCGTGCAAAACCGCGAGCCGCAGCAGCGCACGCGATTTCGACGGGCCGGATACACCGATATCGATTCCGCACACCCCCGCGGCCAACGCTTCCGAAAACTCGCCCGTGCTTGCGACGTCGACGCCGATCCCGGTTGCCGCCGCCGCATGCGCGAAGCATCGCGCCTTGTTCGCCTTCTTCGCGTAGTAAATGCGCCCGGACACCTGGCGATCGTCCAGTACGCGCTGAAAATCGGCGACGTTGCGCGCGAAGCGCTCAGGAAACAGGAAATGAACGGGCGCGTCGAAACCATGGACAAGATCGCGGATCATCGCCTGATGGTCGTCAACGAAATCCCGCAGCAGCGGGTCCCACAACGCCGGCAGTCGCGGAATATCCGTCACCATAGTTCGACTTCCCGACCGAGCCCTTTCGTCAGCGCGGCATCGGCCAGCACACGTCCCAGCGCGATGTCGGTCACGATCATTCCGCTGTTGAACGCGTAAACGATATCGGCTTCGTTGCGCCGCGCAGGCTTGCGGCCAAGCAGTATGTCCGGCAACTCGGCATCGACGGCAGGCAGTTTTCCGGCTTCGTCCACGAGATCGGCACCGGTCACTTGCATTTGGGCCTCGCTCGTCGCGATGCGGTAATCGGCGCAATGCAGCGCGTCAGCGTGAATGCCGTATCCGACCAACAGCGCGAGCGCGCCCGGCTTCAGCGCCGCATGCCGCACGGTCTCCGATACGCCGGCGCCGGCCACCCCGAGCACGATGTCTGCTTCATTCGCGGAGGCGACGAGGTCCTTCGACACTTCGATGTCACGGCCCGGATGAAAGCGCTTCAACGTATTGCGGACGGCGTCGATTCCCGACTCATAGTGGCCGTGTACGATCACGCGTTCGATGTCCGGCAATGCAGTCAGCAGGAACGGCGCCGCCATCCGCCCCTGCGTCCCCGTGCCGACGACGAGCGCCGTTCGAGCCCGCGGCGCAGCCGCACGCGCGATCAGGGCAGATACCGCCGGCGTGCGCAGCGACCCGACAAGGCTGCCGTCCATCAGGGCGACAGGCATGCCGGTTTCGTCGTCGAACAGCAACAACGTCGTGTAGTACTTCTGCAGTTCGCGGTTATGTTCCGGATCGAACTTATATGACGTCTTGAAACCGACCGTTCTGCGTCCACCGTCTCGACCCAGCATCGCGTACGCGACGGAATGCTTGTCCGCCGGCTGGCTCATCAGCTTGCGCGGATTGTCGGATTCGCCGGTACCGAGGCCAAGGTATGCCCGTTCGACAGCATCGAGCACCATCGACGGGTCGTAGTCGAGTTCGTCGATCGTGCGCTTGCCAAGCACGAGGAGTCTCGAGGGTTGCGTTGCGAGCCGCGGTCGAACGTCCGCGTCGAGTTCGGCGCCATTTGCCATCGTGGATATCATCGTATTCATTTGTGTCTCACCGGATTTCACGTATCGAACGGGCCTGCCACACACGTCGTGCAGGTTGACTTGAACACTGACATGCCGCGACCGGCAACGATGCGCCAGATCGCACATTCTTGTTCGGTGGAGTTGCCATTGCGAATCGCGCGTTCGCCATGAAGGCGGATACGCCGGGAGGCTGGCGACACGTTCAATCGCTTCGGGTGCTTCATGCCATTCAGCGTATTGCCCATCGAATCTCCCGCCGAAATGCGGATCGAGCAGAAAAAATTGGATCGGCGATCATTTCTTTTTCCACTACATACAATCCATTCATTTCGCAATCCGAATCAAATCGACTAACAAAAGCCACATTAATACCATCGATAGCCACAAGATGGCTCGCGATCGATGCCGATCAATTAATCAGCATTTCGATAACGAAAATACCGTGTTCCACCTGGGATCCACCAGGCGCGGTGCTGTCGAATTCAGCAATTTCGACGGGACTCCCTGCCGTCGGCATAGCTGCCTGGCAGGCGGCATTCATGTCGCGACAACGCGCTGTGCACATGATGGAGCGCAGCGAACCGTGCACGACCATCTGGACACTCCGTCAACGTCGATGGTTGCGAGCAGTAGAGAAAATACAAATCGCTCGTATTTATAAACTAGCTTCCACTTATCTTGCAAATACTTTATTTCATCTTTGCAAATGTATTTACGGCGGCCGCCATTGACTCATGAAAGTGAAATTTTCGGCCGCTAGGGCCTGTTCACGCAAATAACGGGCTTGCGCTGGCCCCTCGAATGAATTTTTCCAAACAGGGGAACGTGCTTTTGCGCCCGAATGGCGGCGTCGAAAATCATGCTCGGCGCGATGCTCGAAAATGCCACCTGAGCGATACGCCCGTTGAGGGAGAAAAAATGCCCCGCATCGGGGCCGGCGAAATGTTCGTCTGGGATATGTCGTGATGGTACCGGGCTCTATGCAGCCGGCGGTTTGGGGAACCGCCTGCGGGCCGCATTGCGCTCCATCCGTGCGGCCTTCGAGTCGTCAGCTTGCCCCTGCGGCCCGACAGTCGTCTCTTTTTGTCGTCAAGTTCAGTCGACCAGTCGCTTATTATTCTCTGCAATCCCAATCAATATCGATACATCCATTTTCCCGTGTTTCGACATGAGGCTCCATGCGCGACGTATCGCCTCCTCAATAGAAAAAGCCCGGCCCGCATCGAAGCGGGCCGGGCCGTGACGGGATCCGTGCTGCTCGTTACAGCGCGCCGCCTTGCGCCGACGCCGAACCCTTCACGCCGACCGATGCGCCACCCTGCACCGAGTTCGTCGCGCCTTCGAGCGCCTCGCCGGCCTTCGCCTTCGCGCCACCCGCGACATCGCCCGCGGTCGACATCGCGCCTTGTGCATGGCTCTTCGCCGAGCCCGCGACGTGCTTCACGTGCGACTTCGTCGCGTGCACGGCCGATGCCGCCGCATCCTTCGTCGCACCGGCCGCCGAACCGACCGCCTGCGTCGCGCCGCCCACTGCCGTGCCGGCTGCCGAGCCCACGCCGCCGACCGTCTTGCCGACGCCGTTCAGCGCGCCGCCGACGACATTGCCCGCGCCCGAACCCGAACCCGCCGCATTCGCGCCGGCGCCAGCCTGCACGCCCACGCCGCCGCCGAGCAGCGGCGTCTGGACCTGGGCGCCGATGCCTGCGGAACCCTGGGCACCGGTCTGAGCCGTCTGTGCAAATGCAGCCGACGTCGCCATCGCCGTCAGAGCGGCACCCAGCAGAATCGTACGAATCTTGTTCATGGTCATTCTCCCCAAAAGACGTTGTTGCTGCGGGCCGCTTTCGTGCGGCTTGTCGCATGCCTCGCCGCGACATGCGGCAGGTGGAGCTAATGTAGCGGCGTCGGCGCGCAAAACGACTGAATTGCGGGGACTGTTACTTCCGTTGCAAATGCTGACGATTGACTCACACTGTTTGACAATCGGGGGCTTGCGGCGAGGCGAACGCCGTATTTGACGACGGACGGGCTTGAATCGTGAACCGCGGCGACCGGCTGCTTCACGCCGGCGATTCGCCCGATCGACAGGTATCCGGGAGGCGATCGACGCAACGGCCGGCCGACGAGCCGGCCGCTTTTATCTGCATTCCAAAGGATGCGCGTTGCCCGGCCGTCAATGCAGCCTGATCATGACGCACGGCCCCGGCCGCCGGCAAGCGGACCGAGGCCGCACGCACGCCACCCGATTACGGCCGGAACGTATCGCCGAGCACGACGCCTTCGCGACGCGGATCGGTACCGCCCTGCAACGCCGGCGACTGGCCGACCGTTACGCGCATCACCGTGTTGACGCCACTCGCCTGAGCGGACGTCGACACCTTGTGCCCGAGCGCGAGCAGCCCCGCGATCAGCGGATCGTTCGCGCCGTTGTTCGCCGTGTTGACGTTCGGGTGCTCGCCGCCGATCGTGGTCGTCGGGCTGTTGCTCGCGCCGAAATCGACGAGCCCTGCCGACTGCTGCGCGTCGAGCCCCCAGTCGAGCGCGCCGACCAGCGTCTTGACCACGTATTGCGGAATCGTGCCGCCGCCCGGGGAACCCGTCGCCATCACGAAGTCGCCGCGCGAGCCGTCGGCGGCCTGCCCGAACACGATCGTCGGCGCCATCGAGCTGCGCGGCCGCTTGCCCGGCTGCAGTCGGTTGGCCACCGGATTGCCGGACGTGTCGAGCGGGTTCGCGGAAAAGTCGGTCAACTGGTTGTTCAGCAGGAAGCCGTTGGTCATGTGGAACGAGCCCATGCTCGACTCGACCGTCGTCGTCGCGCTCAGCACGTTGCCGTCGCCGTCCACGATCGTGAACTGGTTCGTGCCGTGCTCGATCAGCGTCGTGTCGACGCCGAGCGGCACCGCACCGAGATTGCCGGGCTGCGCGGTGCCCATGCTTTTGGTCGGGTCGATCAGCGCCGCGCGCGATTTCAGGTACGGCTTGTTCAGCAGCGTGTCCCACGTGCCGCCCGGCAGCGGCACGAAGTCGGTATCGGCCACATACTTGTCGCGGTCGGCATAGGCGAGCCGTTCGGCCTCGGTGACGAGGTGGACGCCCGCGACCGTCGGCTTGCCGCCTTCGAGATCGATCGCCGTCGGCTTCAGCGACTTCAGGTCGTAATTCTCGAGAATGCCGAGCGCCGATGCGACCGCGATGCCGCCCGACGACGGCGGCGGCATCCCGCACACCCAGTAACTGCGATAAGTCGTGCACACCGGTTCGCGACGCTTCGCCTGATAGGCGGCGAGATCCGCGACGGTCGTCTTACCCGGCGTGAGCGTCGAGCCGTCCGCGCCCTTCGTCGCCGCGATCTTCGCGACGATGTCCTGCGCGATCTGCCCCGTGTACAGCGCGTTCGCGCCCGACTGCGCCATCAGCGACAGCGTGCGCGCGTAGGCGGGATTCTTCAGTACGGTGCCGAGCGTCTTCGGCGAACCGTCGGCGTTCAGGAAATACGCGGCGGCTTCGGGATCCCGCTTCAGGTTCGCGGCGTTCGCCGCGATCGCGTCGGCCAATCGGCCGCCGATCGGAAACCCGTTGGTCGCCAGCGTGATCGCGTCGCCGAACAGGCTCTGCCACGGCAAGCGGCCGTGATCCTGTTGCAGCGCCTCGATGAGCCGCGGCACGCCGATCGTGCCGATCGAACGGCCGCTCGCGCGCGCGTTCGGCAGCGGCGCCGAATGATCGGTGGCGTCATCGACATAGCGCAGATAGTTCTCCGTCGCGGCGGCCGGCGCGGTTTCGCGGCCGTCGTATGCCTGCAGCGTCTTGCCGCGCGCATCGTAGTAGAGCAGCACGCCGCCCGACCCGAGGCCCGTGGCCTCGGGGACAGTCAGACCGAGCACGGCCTGCACGGCGACCGCCGCGTCGGCGGCCGTGCCGCCCTTCTTCAGCACCGCGCAACCGGCCGCGCTCGCGTACGCGTTCGACGTGGCCACCAGGTAGGTTTTCGCATAGACGGGCTTCATTCCGGTGCGATAGCCCGACGATGCTTCCGGCAGCGACGGGTCGCCCGGTTGGTTCGAGCCCACCACGACGGTCGCGCCGTTATTGTCGACCGCGAGGCAGCTCGCATCGGTGGAAGGTGTCGTCGTGTGGGCCGCCTCGTTCTCGACGTCACCGCCGCAGGCGGTCAGCAGGGCAGCCGCGAGCAACGCGGACGCATACGGAAAAATCGCTGTTCTGTTCATGGTCTGCCGATGTTCTTGTCGGTCGTTGCGATGGACATCCTGCCGCCTGCCCCCTCGGTGCACGGGCGACGCGTTCGATAGTCCCATGAACAAAATTTTTTCCGCAATAAGGAAATCACGTCATGCAACCGGACGTCGTGTGCGCGACGTCACCGAACCGGCATGCGGGGTTGCTTGCTGCATTGCATCGCATTCCGATACGCCGATGCGGCTCGCATTGCGACCGTTACCTTGTCGCCCGACGACGCGTGGCGGCCGGTCGCCCGACACGTGCGAACCCGTGCTCCATCGCGCCGATCGCCTCGGAAAAGAACGCGAGAAACATCGTCATCGCGACCGTCGCGCTCGTGTCCGCCCGCTGGTAGATGCAACTGAACGAGCGCGCGCCTGCATCGGCCAGCGGCGTCCAGGCGAGCCGACCGGCGGCCACATCGTCCGCGACGTTTTCCGCGATCAGGAAACCGACGCCGGCTCCTGCGGCCACGAGGCGCCGCACCATCGACACCGAACCGGTTTCGACCAGCGGCCGCGGGCTGCGCGGCTGCCGCGCATCGATCTGGTCGAACATCGCGCGCAACTCCGTGTCGGGCGTCATCAGGATCAGCGGATGTGCGAAGCAGTCGCGCATCCGCACCTTGCCGCCCGTCGACGCCAGCGGATGACCGGGCGCCGTGACGACACCCAGCGGCTGCGCGAACGCGCGCACCTCGACGACGCCCGCCGCGCTGCGCCGGCGCAGCGCATAACCGATGTCGACCTCGCCCGTCTCGACCCAGCGCACGATGCTCTCGCCGTTTCCCGAGCGCACGCTGTACGTGACGCCCGGGTAACGCTGCATCGCGGCGAGAATCGCGTCGGGCACGAGCCTTTCCGCCGTCGAGGCAGGCACCGCGAGATTCACGTGCCCGCGCCGCAGCGCGCGCAGATCCTCGACCTGCGTCAGCGCGTTGTCGAAATCGCGCTGGCCGCGCCGCACGGCCGCGATCACGATCTCGCCGGCGAGCGTCAGCTGCATGCCGCGCGGCAGCCGGTCGAACAGCGGCACGCCGACCTGCGCTTCGAGATTGCGGATCTGCTGGTGAACCGCCGCGGCGGTCAGGTGCAGCGCATCGGCCGCCTTGCGAATCGAGCCGCGCCGCGCGACTTCGTCGAAACAACGGAATGTCTGCGATATCGAACGCATGAAGGCACCGTTAGATTTTTCCGAACAGGCCGTCAAGAATAATCCGATTTTACTGACTGGACGAATCGTCTAGATTCCGCTGCATTCCCGTAGCCGATTCGAATGGAGACCGCAGTGACGACCGTCGACCAGATTACCCAGCGCCGCCGCGGCGTCGGCCTCATCGCCCACGACCCCGCGCTGTCCGCAGGCGGCTATACGCTCATCGCGCCACAGACAGCCGACGGCAACGTCTATCTCGTCGGCATCGACGGCGAGGTCGTCCACCAGTGGAAGTTGCCCGTGCGTCCCGGCCGCCACGCGGTCATCCTCGCGAACGGCAATCTGGGCTACAACGGCAATCATCCGCACTCCGAATCGCGCTACGCACCGTGGTCGATGTGGCACGGCGGCGATTTCTACGAGGTCACGCCGCAAGGCGACATCGTGTGGCGCTACGAGGATCCCGCGCATCACCACGATGCGCAGTGGCTGCCGAACGGCAACCTGCTGTACGCCGCGTGCGAACCGGTCGACGCGGCATTCGCGCGGCGCGTGCCGGGCGGCACCGCGCACGGTGACGACGAGGTGATGTACGCGGACGTGATCCGCGAAGTGAACCGCGCCGGCCGGATCGTCTGGGAATGGCATGCACGCGACCATCTGCGGCCGGAGGATTTTCCGATCGCGGCAGGGTTCGGCCGCTACCACTGGCCGCTCGTCAACGGTCTCGCGGTCGATGCGAACGGCCGCGTGCTGATGAGCCTGCGCACGACGTCGGGGATCGTCGGCGTGAACCGCGCAACCGGCCGCATCGACCTGCGGATCGGGCCCGACGTCGTATCGCACCAGCATGCGCCGGTGCCACTGCCGAACGGCCATATCCTCGCATTCGACAACGGCAATTTCCGCCATGGTGCGCACGTCGCGTTCTCGCGCGTCGTGGAAATCGATCCGGCGACGCAGCGGGTCGTGTGGTCGTATGCGGACGACGTCGCGAACCTGTTCTACACGCCGTTCATGGGCAACGCGCAACGCTTGCCGAACGGCAACACGCACATCACCGAATCGTCGACGGGCCGGCTGTTCGAAGTGACGCCGGCCGGCGAGGTAGTCTGGGAATACGTGATCCCGTGGTTCGCCGAATACCCGGACGAAGCGGCGCGCAAAACCGGCCCCGGCCAGTTGAACAGCGTGTTCCAGACGTTCCGCTACAGCGCCGCGCAATTGCCCTGGCTACGGACCTGAGCTTCCGTTCACCGCCGGTTTCCGGCCATCGTCGCCGTTCGCTTCCGAGGGGCCTGCCGTGTCGCACGATTCGATCTCCCCGCCCGTCGATGCCCGGCTGCCCGCGTGGCAGCTCGCGCTGTTCGGGCTGCAGCACGTGCTGTCGATGGCCGCGTCGCCGATCACGGCCGTGTTCCTGATCGCGAAAACGCTCGCGCTGCCGGCCGACCTGACGGTTCAGCTGATCGGCGCGACGTTCTTCGCGTGCGGTATCGGCACGCTCGTGCAATCGCTCGGCGCCGGCCCGATCGGCGCACGCATGCCGTTCGTGATGGTGCCCGGCGGCGCACCGACGATGCTGTTCGCGGGCATCGCCGCGCAATCGGGCCTGCCGACCGCAGCCGGCGCGGCGCTGCTCGCCAGCGCGTTCTACTGGGTGCTGCTGCCCGTCTTCACGCGCTGCCTGCGGCTCTTTCCGCGCATCGTCGTCGGCGCGATGTTGTTGCTCGTATCGATCAACCTGATCCGGATCTACGCGGCGATCGTCGTCGGCCAGCCCGGTTCGGCCGACTTCGCGCAGCCGCGCTCACTCGGGCTCGCGCTGGCGACGATCGTCGCCACCGTCGTCGTCGCCGGCGCATTCCGCGGCACGGCCGGACGCCTCGCGGTGCTGATCGGGCTGATGGCCGGCGCGACGCTCGGCTGGGCGCTCGGTGCGATGCCGGCGCTCGGCGACGTCTGGCACGGCCCGCTGTTCACGCATCCGGCGTGGCTGCCGTTCGGGATGCCGCGTTTCGACGCGCTGGCTGCGCTACCGCTGCTGATTTTCACCGCGATCTCGATGGCCGAGGCCACCGCACAGACGGTCGCCGTCGGCGAAACGTGCGGCAAGGCGATCTCGCTCCAGCGCGACGTGCCGAAGACGATACGCGGCGACGCGCTCGCATCGCTGGCCGGCGCGCTGTTCGGCACGCCGCTGATCGTGACGAGCGCCGAGAACATCGGCGTCGTGCAGACGACCGGCGTACGCTCGCGCTACGTGACGGCGGCCGCCGGCGCGATCCTGATCGCCATCGCGCTGTTCGCACCGCTCGCGCGGCTCGCGTATGCGATTCCGGCCGCCGTGGTCGGCGGCACCGCGCTGGTCGTATTCGCGATGATCGGCGTGATGGGCATTCGGCTGCTCGCCAGCGTCGACCTGCACGCGCGCGCGAACCAGTACACGCTCGCGGCCGCCCTGGTGGTCGGCCTCGCGCCGATCCTGGTGCCGAACCTGTATCGCCATTTCGGCGCGCCTGTGCAGATCGTGCTCGGCAACGGCATGGCGGCCGGCACGCTCGCGGCCATCGCGACGCAACTGGCATTCGCCGCGCTCGCACGGCTGGGCGGCCAAGCGCACGCGGCGGCAGTTGCAGCGCCTTCGCGCGACGCATGAAGGCAGCGGCACGCTCACGCGGCGCGACGCTCGACGCTGCCGCTGCCTGCCGCCGCTCATGCTCGTCTGCCCGACGACGAACAACGACGGCGTCGACGACACGCCGGCTGGGTCGCGCCGGCCGAGCGGACATCGGGACGATTGCCGGCGTCACCGCGTCCGGCTATAAAGCGGGGATGGACACGGATCGCTGGATTCACGACCCCGTCGGCGCGTTTCGCGTCTGGCAGGAAACCGCCGCGACCGGCGCCGGCCGCCGGCCGTTCGCGCCGCGTTCGGTCGTGCAGCATGTCGCGATGTTCGAGCGATTCCTGCGCCACCTGAGCGCACAGCGCGTATCGCTCGCCACGTTCGGGCCCGACCACGTCGCGGCCTTCCTCGCGGAACTCGACCGTACCTGCACGCCCGGCACGTCGACACGCGTGCGTTATGCGAAGCTGATCGACCGACTGGGCCGGCATCTGGTCGACGCCGGTGTGCGGACGATCCATCCGGCCGGCCGATCGACACGCGATCTCGCATGGCCGGACGGCGAGCCCGAGCCGTGCTACCTGCCGCCCGATGCCGACGCGGCGCTGCAACGCCACGTGCAGCCTCGCGCGGACGACACGCCGGCCGACTGCCGGAATCGCGCGATCGTCGCGCTGCTGCTCGCGAGCGGCATCACGTCGGCCGAAATTCGCGCGATGACAAGCGACGCGCCCGATCTCGACGCGCGACCTGCGGTGTTGTCGGTGCCGCGCGATCGCGCGCGGCCGGCGCGCCGGATCGAGCTCGCCGCGTTCGGGGTGGCGCCGCTCGCCGCATGGCGGGCGCGCTCGGAGCCGCGGCCGTCGGCGCTGCTGTTTCCCGCGCCGCGCGGGGGCGCAATGAACGACATGTTCCTGCTGCTCGTCGTGCGCGAGGCGCTGAACGCGATCGGCTTTCACGCAGCGGACATGAGCCCGCGCGTGCTGCGCAATACGTATGCGCGCCGCCAGCTGCTCGCGGGCCACGCGCATGCCGACGTCACCGCGATGCTCGGTCTCGCCAGCATGCGAACGGTCACGCGCATTCGACAAACGCTGTCGCCCGATGCGGCCGCGGATCGCGCTGCCCACGAGCGCTGAGCGGGTACCGCCGGCGCGAACCGTACGCCTCCCGGTTCGCTACTCGCCAGGCTTCGACTGGACCAGCCGCAGAATTCGCGTGTCGTACGGCGCTTGCATCACTTCCGCGATACGGATGTCGGACGCGGCCGGATGCAGCGGATTCAACAGGAAGTTATGGGCATGCGGCACGACGACGCTTGGCACGCGCAGCAGCGCGCTCGGCTGCGTGTGCAGCCACTCGGTGCCGGCGCTGCGGGTCCAGTCGACGTTCGTTCGCCAGTCCTCCGGCGCATCGCCTTCGGCGATTTCGGCAACGTCCACCGAATCGGGCACTTCGATACGCAGCAACTGGTATCCGCTCGGCAATTGCGCGACGGTGGCGATTTCGAAATGAACCAGCGTCTCGAGCAACGCGAGCGCCGGATGCTCGGCGAGATACACGACGGGCTGCCCGGCGAAATGCCAACGCCCGCCGGCCCGCAATCCGCCGATGCCTTTCAGATCGGCGTAATTGCTGATCCGCCACAGCGTCGTCAAGCGAAGTACCCCTCGTCGATCTGTGTGAGGGCCTCTTCGACGAGCCGCGCACCATGCTCGGTGCTCGCCATGTCGAGCGACGTGCGGCCGCCGAAGCGCTGGAGCCCGTTGCGCAGCCACGCCATCGCCTTGTCCTGGTCGCCGAACGTGGCCGACGCCTGCGCGACGATGCGCGCGAGGCGGATCGCCTTGTCCGACTCTTCCGGCGACAGGCGTTCGTGCGCCTGGCGACGATGGCTCAGCGTGCGGCGCGGAATGATGAACGCCAGTTCGTCCGATTTCAGCCCGCGCTCGGACAGGCGGTCGATCACCGATACGTCGACGCGCGCGCTCGCCAGCTCGGCCAGATCGGCGCCCGACCGGACGCGGATCGCCAGCAGCTGCTCGAGAATCGTGAATTCGGCCTGACGCGGATGAGCGACGCCCGAAGGATGAAAAGCGATGGTGCTCATGACCCGACCTCTCTTTGGCAATTTGCCCAATCATTATAGGCGTTTTGCCGGATGCTTGCGGGCGGTTGAGCGAGGGTCTTGCCAGGCTGGTGGACCCGTATTGGGGGATACGCGAATCGGAGATTCGCCCTGATGATGGGGCCCAGAAATTCAGTATATAAAATCATTGAGCGTGATGACGCGAAGTTGTCACGTAACAATTTTCCAATGGTGCTACGTGAAGTGAAGGAGCCGCCTCTTTTCCCCAGCCCGATTGGTCGCGTCCCGCGCTAACACGTCGAACTCTGCCGATTACACGTCGACCGACTGCTCCAGCCAGCAGCCGGCCTCTCCCATCGGATATCGGTGCAATTCATCCGACAACACCAATCCACCACAAAAAAGTGCATCACCCGCCGTACCGGCCCCTGTTCCTCGCGCGCCAATATCCGCTCTCCAAACTCGTGTCGCCCGAATTCCTCGTCTCGATGCAGGGCATACCGCACTGCCTACTGCTACCCGCCCCTTCCACCGCTGCAAATTACTTCGCATACCTGATCATAAAACCGAAAGCAGAAAGTAAGGCGGACACCATCACCGAAAGCCAGCTGTAACACACGAACCCGATCGAATCGATACGCAAGCCGCCTCATCTCCCGCCTTCTGCATCGCGCACTTATCGGGACATGATCGCTTCTCGTAGCGATCCCCGCACCGACCCGTTCCCCCTCGTCGCGCGCTACGAATCGCCCCCGTGTCCGCTCCGAGCGCTTCCGTACACTCGAAATCGCGCCATGCGGCGCCGGCGGCGTGCATCTTGCGTACGGCCGCGCCTGACGGGAGCCTTGCATGTTGTCGATCGACGGAATGGGTTTGGGGTTGAACTGGCAGCGTTTCCTGTCGCAAACGCTGGACCCTGACCTCGCATCGAAACCGCCGCGCAATGCGGACGGTACGTCCAACGACGGCCCGAACAACGGTCCGGCCAACCCGGTCACCCCGATCACCACGCCGCCGATCCCCGTGCAGGCCGATCTCGGCACCGATCCGTCCAAGCCGACCAACCCCGAAATCGCGTCGGCCACCGCCCTGCTCCAGAGCATGGCCGATCAATATCGCGTGGCGCCGCCCGAGATCACGGTCGACAACGACACGACGCGCGCCGTCCAGGGTGTGATCCAGGACGCTCAGACCCGGTACGACAACGCTCAGCAAGCGCTGCAAGGCGCGCAGGGCGTGCTGCGGATGACGAACCGCGACCCCGACGCGACGCCCGACGAGCGCAAGGCCGCGCGCGACAACTACACGAAGGCGCGCGATGCGGCCGACACCGCGCAACGCGAACTCGACGTGACGACCGACGCCGGCTACCGGATCCTGTACGGCGAGCAGGCGAAAGCCGACCAGTACAGCGCCGACCCGACGAACGACAAAATCGAGGGGCCCGCGCAACAGCAGGCCGATGCGAAGCTCGCGGCGCTGCAAAAGCTGTTCCCCGACCAGACGAAGGCGAATCCGAACTTCGTCCCGCAGCAGGGCGATTGCAAGACGCCCGCCCAGGTCCAGGCCTACGACGACTGGCAATCGGCGACCTCGAGCGCGGTAACGGCTCAGGCGAAGTACTGGGCAGACGTCAGCAATGCGAATCTCGCCTATAAGCAGTTCCAGTCGTACATGGCCGATCCCGCCTACAAGGACGCGATCGATACCGGCGTCGGCAAGCTGAACGATGCGCTCGCGCCGCTGCAGTTGCAGGTGGATCTGCCCGATCCGCCGCCAGCCGATGCGAACGGCAACGTCGACATGAATGCCGTGCAGGCCAATATCGCGCAGGCCGCGAAGATCGCCAATTACTCGAACGCGGCCTATGCGGCGTCGCTCGACGCGCAGCAGGTCACGACGCTGCAGCAGAAGTACGACGCCGACAGCGCGTGCCTGATCGGCTCGACGCCCGGCGCGGCGAAAGACGACAAGGCCGCGCTCGATCGCGCGACCACGCAGGCGAACACGAGCGGCAGCTACATGCAGATGCTCGGCGCGCAGTTGACCGTCGACGACTTGCAAGGCAAGTACGACACCGCGAAATCGGCGTCCGACGACTGGCATACCGCGAATCCGCACTCGCTCGATCCGCATCCGACCGTCGACACCGACCTCGCCGCCGCGTCCGATGCACTCGCACAGGCGAAACAGAAGGCCAGCCTCGCGCACGACGGGTTCGTCGTCGCGTACGGTCAGACACTCGCGCAGCAGTACGACGACGCCGGCGCGCAGATCGACGCGCAGCTCAAGCCAAAGGTGCCGTTCGTGCTGCAGAACCCGACGCCGACGCTGTCGACGAATCCGCCGCCGTCTGCAACGCCGCCGGCACCGTCGGCGCAACCGTCGCCGTCGCTGAGCACGTCGCTGCCGAGTACATCGAGCACGCCGGCACCATCGACGACGCAGACACCGACATCGTCGTTGAGCACGTCGGCGCCGCCCGGCGCGCTGTCGACGTCGCTGCCGCCCACGACGCTGTTCACGAATCCGTCGTTCGTGCTGCAGCCGCCCGGCTCGAACACGTCCTTGCCGACCACCGCGACCGGCCAGACCGCGCTCGACGCGAAAAAGCTCCATGTCGTCGCGGGCGCGCTGCGCGCGGCCGACGGCCGACTGTCCAACACGTTCAACGATGCGGCCGCGAAATTCCAGCTCGCGAACGCGAAGACGCAGCAAGGCGTGCTGAAGGGCAAGCTCGCCGACATACAGAAAACCTACGACGACTGGTACGCGAACAATCCGACGCCGGTGCGCATGCGCGAGGTGAACGGCGACGAGATTCCGATGCGCACGCCGCTGCGTCCGAATCCGTACCAGGACCAGCTCGACCAGGCGCGCAACGACCTGCAACAAGCCGACGCGACCGTCAACAAACTGCAGTTGCTGACCGAGATGTCGCATCAGCAGGTGCTGCTCGACCAGTTCGATGCGAGCCTCGCCGAGAACCTGCGCAATCCGCAAAGCCAGCACGACAAGGACGCGTATTCGAACGCGCTCGACGGCTTCTTCCGCGCGCACCAGGGCGAGCTGTCGCAATCGCTGCTCGATCAGGCCGGGGCGAGTACGAACAAGGCCGCGACGATCCATTTCGGCAAGCTGACCGACAACGAGCAGCGCAACCTGATCGGCATCGCGATCGGGCTGCCGCCCGACGTGCAGCCGTCGTCGGACACCGGCACGCCCACCGCGCCCGTCAACGACGACTCGGTGCGCTACACCGACAAGGACAAGCTCGACACGATCGACAAGGTGCGCGGCGAAATCCTGAAGCTCGGCGGCGGCAGCGACACGCAGGTCAACGTCCTGCCGCTGATCTACTCGGACAAGACGGCCGGAATGGTGACGAGCGCGCTCTTCAAGGTCACCGACAGCAAGGGCCACGTCCAGTACGTCGACGACACGTCCGCGCATTACGACGACATCGGCGACTACCTCGACAACAACCAGCTTGCGTCGAGTGGCACGCTCGATCTCGTGACCGGCTACGACGACAACGGCCACGCGCAGTACCAGCAGAAGGCCGCGCATCACGACGACTGGTTCCATAGCGCGCTGAACACGCTGACCGGCGGCAAGGTGAACCTGGGGATGATGGGTCTCGGGCTGCTGATGGAAGGCGCCGGCGTGCTGCTCGACGCGACCGGCGTCGGCGCGTTCGCCGGCGGCGCGCTGAACTTCGCGGGCGCGGTGATGATGGACACGGCGATCGGTTCGAGCATGGCGAAATCCGCGCTCGATATCGGCTCGCGCTGGGAACACAACCAGAGCATCAATCCGTTCACCGACGCCGGCGCGCGCGGCGACTGGCTCAACCTCGTACCGATGGGCGCGGCCGGCGCGGCGAAGTTCGCGGGCTCGGAAGTGTTCGGCAAGACGATCACCGCCCTCACCGGCTCGGCGAAGGCCGCGAAAGTGACCACCGCGATCGTGCGCGGCACGTCGCTCGCCACCGGCGTCGGCGCCGCGGGCGAAAGCTTCGTCGAAGCCGGTATCGACTTCGCGCACGGGGACAGCGAGCACGGCTGGGATGCGCTCAAGTCCGGCTTCACGAACGTCGCGCTGATGGGCGCGGGCGGCGTGCGGGACCGCGTGGTCAACGCGACGGTTCGCGTCACGGGCCGGCCGGTGGTCGCCCGCTCGGCGGGCGGCGAACGCATCTCGATCGACGGGCAGCAACTGCAGAAAATCCTGACCAGGAACGAGCCGTCGCAACTTGCGTTCGGCGCGACGCGCGCGTCGCTCGACGGCGTCGACGTCAAGGTCGCGAAGGACGGCACGCTGATGGCGGGCGACAAGGTGCTCACCTACGACAACATGCCCGTGCGCGTGCTCGACTCGCTCAACAACAAGGACCTGAACAACCTGCCGCGGGGGACGTCGGTGATCCTCGGCGAGAACGGCGAACTGAGCATCGTCAAGCTGACCGGCAAGACCTGGACCGAAGGCACGAAGATCGAATCGGTCACGGAAACGGGCGACCGGCTGTCGTTCGGCAGCGACGGCGAAATCAATGCGCCGTCGAAGCTCGTCGCGAAAACGCCCGCCCCGGCGCGCAGCGACCCGCGACAGCCGGCAAGCGACGAGGCGCCGCCAGCCGACGGCGCGCCGCGAACCACGCCGGCCGACGAAGCCGCGGCGCGCGCCACCGAAGCGAACGATACGGCCACCGCGACCGCCAGCGCACGCAACGCGCAGCGCACGAGCGAAGCACGGACCACGCGCGACGAGGACCAGCAGGAAACGCGCGCATCCGATTCGCACGTCGCCGCGCAGAATCGCCGCAGCAGCGACCTGCGCGCGGAAAACGATCCGGCCGTCGCGCGGGCGCCCGGCACACCGGGCGCAGGCGCGCTCGAAGCGCCGGCCAGCGTCGCGCCGCGCACGCCGGTCCGCGTGATCGACCTGACCGACGCCGATCCGGCCTCCCGGCCCGCGACGCTCGACCCGGCCGGCGTGTCGGTGCCGCGCGGCCCGTCGGTCGACGCGCTCGACTATGGCGAACACACGCTCTTCATCGTGCGGAACGGCGAGGACCCGGCAGCGGCCACGCCCGAGGCGGCGCGGCCGCGCGCGGCAAGCGCGCTGCCCGCCGACGTCGCGGAACCGATCGTCGTCATCGCCGATGCGGCGGACGCGCACGTCGCGCCCGAACTCGCGAATCGCTGGCAGCGGCCGGTATTCGCGGCCGCGCCGGACGCGATGCACCCGGACGGCACGCTGCGCGCCGACGCGCCGCTCACGCGCTACCTGCCCGCTCCCGATGCAGCGACGGCAGGCGGCCGTGTCGTCGGCACGAGCGCGCAGGCGGCGCACGCCGATGCGGCGGGCGTCGTCGAAACCGAGCCGCCCGCGACGAATCCGGAAGCGCCCGCCACGCGCCGCGCGCCTCCGCCCGCGAACGACGACACCGTCGTCGTACTCGCAACGGCCCGGCGCACCGCCGCCGATCCCGACACGCACGCCGCCCTGCCGCAGCCGCCCGCTCGCACGGCGCGTGCGCTGGACGGCGCATTCAGTGCACCGAACCGCATCGTGGTGCTCGTCAAGCCGGCCGAACGATCCGCGTCGCAAGCGGCGAACGACGCGCGCGACGCATCCCGGCCGAAGCCGGCCCGCGATGCACGGGCCGACGCCCACACGCTACCGGCCGCGGCGCACCCGGAAACCACCGAAGCGCCGCCGGACCCGGCGCTCGCCGGCCCGGGCCTGTTCACGCGGCTGCAAATGCGTTTCGGCGGCGCGCCGCTGCCGGACGCGGTCCACGCGCTCGCGCAGCAATCGGACACGCTCACGCAGCAGTTGCGAATGCTGAGCGATGCCGGCTGGCGCGTGAGCCTCGGCAAGCGCGGCGGCGGCAGCCGGATCGATCCGAAGCGGCGCCGCGTGACGATCGACGGCGGACTGCACGATTCGGGCAGTATCACGTACACGCTCGCGCACGAGGCCAAGCATGCGCTCGAGGCGATCGACGGCACGCTGGATTCGCTCGACTACAGCGGCCGCAGCCGCTTCACGCGCAAGGCGCTCGAAGCCGAAGCGCGCGCGCAGATCAACGCGTTCGAGGCGCGCTACGAGATCGATCTCGCAGGCGGCGGCGACATCGCGGCTAACACGACGCTGCCCGACGCGCTCCAGCACGAGGCCGACCGCTGGACGCCGTCGAGCGACTATGCGGGCACGGTCGCACGGCTTGCCGACACGTTCGCCGATGCGCCGGTGTCGGGCCGCCGCGGCGAGACGTACCAGGCCTTCTACGACGGCATCTGGGACAAGCAGAAACGCGGCGGCGGCGCCCCGCGCCGGATGCCGGCGCCGCACACGACCGAATCGTCCGGCGGCGCGCACCTGCCGCGCACGCTCGAGGAACAGGTGCAATGGAGCCTCGCGCACGCGGAGCCGATCTCGCCATTCGCCGAACGCGGGCGCAACGAGCCGCGACAGATGACGCTGCGGTTCCTGGACGAACGCACGTCGTCGGGAATCGAAGAACCGGTGACGATCATCCGCGGCCGAACCGATGCCACGGGCCAGCTGCTCGACGCACAGGGCCGCCCCGCACGGCACGTCGACTTTTCGATCGCGCACTTCCTCGCCGGCACGTCGACCAGCGCCGGCAGCGGCTACGCGCTGGTCCTGGCCGCCGACAACGGCCACGCCGCCGCGGCATGGCTCACGAACACCTGGCAACGGCCGGTCTACGTGCCGGACGGCGGTACCATCCGCGCGTTCGACGCGGCCATGGGCGACCCGGGCAGCATGCGCGCGCAGGCGCGATTCGATTACGCACCCACATGGACCCGCTATGCGCCGTCGCCGCGCGAGCGAATCGACTACGGCGAACTCGCCGTCGACGCGAACGGCCTGCACGTCGCAGGCGACCCGTCACGGCGGCTGGACCCGCAAGCGCTGATCGGTCCGTTCCTGGGGGCCGGTATCGAGAAGAGCGTGTTCGAACTCGGCAAGCGCAACGCGATCGGCCTGTACGACGTCGACCCCGCGCGGCCGCGCGACGGCCAGCTCGCGAATCATTACGACGCGCTCGATACCGAACGCAACGGACTCGACCTGCTGCGCCGCTACGGCATGCGCACGTTGACCATCGACGGCCCGTTCTCGGTCGGCAACCGGATCGGGATCCTCTACCATCCGCTCGCCGAGCTCAGCAGCCGCGCCGTCTCGCTCGGCGCGTTGCCGTCACGTGTCACGCACGAATCGATGCGACAGCTCGCGGAAATGCGCGAGATCGTCGAGCGCGATGGTCTGGTGTTCGATTTCCAGGGGCTGTTCGATGCGCGCGGCGACTTCTACTTCAGCGACCCGGCCACCGTATTCCGCACGGACGACCGCGAGGAAATCGACGCCACGCTCGAGGAAATCGACAACGTCATCGCGCCGCTCGAACGCGGCATCGACAACGGCAGCATCGCGCTCGCGCATCCCGCGATCGCCGAATCGCTGCCGAAAGGCGCATTCGTCCAGAAGCCGTCGCTCTTCACGCGCATCCGGATGTGGTTCGGCGGCGCGCCGCTACCCGATGCCGCCTATGCGCTCGCCGGCCAGTCGAGCCTGCTCGCCGACCAGATGCGGCTGCTGAAGTCGGATGGCTGGCAGATCGTGTGGGGCCGCGCGGGACGCGGCAGCCGCACCGACGTCGACCAGCGCCGGATCGTGATCGACGGCGGCCTGCGCGGCACCGGCACGCTCGTCTATACGCTCGCGCACGAAGCCGGCCACGCGGCCGACGTGTCGAACGATCGGCTCGGGCTCGACACCAGCAGCCCGGAAGCGTACGTGCAAAGCACGCTGCTTGCCGAAGCGCGCGCGCAAGCCAACGCGTTCGCGGTGCGCAAGCAGATCCTCGAATCGACCGGCGTCGACATCGCCGAGCACGCGGTGCTTCCCGACGAGATCGCGCGCGAAGCCGATCATGTGATGCCGGGCGACGAAGCCGGCCTCGCGCGCCTCGCCGACGCATTCGGCAATGCTCCCGTATCGGGCCGCGACGGCGAACGCTACGGTGCGTTCTATGGCCGCACATGGGATCGGCAGCAGCAATCGGGCAACGCAGCGCTGCGCATGCCCGCACCGCACACGACCGAATCGTCCGGCGGCAGCGGCGGCGCACGATTGCCGCGCACGCTCGACGAACAGGCGCAGTGGAGCCTCGCGCACGCGGACCGTGCATCGCCGTTTCCGCGCCGCTGGTTCAGCGGCGGCTCGCCGAAGCTGTCCTTCTCGCGCAACGGTCCGGTGTCTTATGCGAACGGCGAGCCGCTGACGCTCGTTCACGCGCGGACCGATGCGGCCGGCGGCCTGCTCGACGCACGCGGCCGCCCCGCCACGCCCGTCGACTATTCGATCGATCATCGCCACGCGTTCACGCCCGCACGGGCCGGCGCACCCATCGTCCTCGCGGGCGAAGGCGGCGCGGCACACGCCGCGTGGCTCGCGAACCTCTGGCAACGCACGATCTACGTGCCCGACAGCGGCACGGTCCGCACGCTCGGCGAGCCGCGCAGCGACGGCACGCAGCGCATGCAGTTCGGCGGCCCGAGCGCATGGACGCGCTACACGCCGTCGCCGCGCGAACGGATCGATGCGGGCGCGCTCGCCGTCGACGAGCACGGGCTGCACGTCGCCGGCGATCCGTCGCGGCGCGTCGATCCCGACGCGCTGCTCGGCCCGTTCCTCGGCGCGGGCACCGCGAAGGCGGTATTCGAACTCGGCAAGCGCAATGCGATCGGCGTGTTCGACGCCAGCGGCGACAAGGCGCGCACGATGCTGGCCCACGAAAAGCGCGGGCTCGACCAGTTGACGCAGCTCGGCATGCGCACGGTCACGGTCGACGGGCCATTCACGTACCACGGGCGCGTCGCGGTGCTGTACAGCCCGCTGGCCGAGCTCGGCAGCCTCGACGTGATGCACGGCATCCTGCCGAAACGCGTGACGCGCGAATCGATGCGGCAGCTCGCCGCGATGCGCGAGCTTGCCGCGCGGCACGGCCTGTCGTTCGATTTCGAAGGTTTGTTCGATGCGAGCGGCGAGTTCTACTTCAGCGACCCTTCCGTCCTGATTCCGCATCCGGACCCGGCGACCAACCGCACGCCCGGAATGATCGATGCCGTCATCCAGCCGCTCGAACGCGGCATCGCGAGCGGCCATGTCGAACTCGCACACCCGGTGATCAGCGAGTCGCTGCCGGAGGGCGCATTCGTTCAGAAGCCGTCGCTCTTCACGCGCATCCGGATGTGGTTCGACGGTGCGCCGCTGCCCGATGTCGCCTATGCGCTGGCCGACCAGTCGAGCCTGCTCGCCGACCAACTGCGGCTGCTGAACCCCGGCCGCTGGGAGATCGTGCAAGGCCGCGCGGGCGCGGGCAGCAAGGTCGATGCCGAACGGCGCCGGATCGTGATCGACGGCGGCCTGCGCAATGCCGGCACGATCGTCTACGTGCTCGCACACGAGGTCGGGCACGCGGTCGACGTGGCGACGAACCGGCTCGACCTCGACACCAGCAGCCCCGATGCGTACGCGGAAAGCGCGCTGCGCGCCGAGGCGCGCGCGCAAGCCAACGCGTTCGCGGTGCGCAAGCAGATCCTCGCATCGACCGGCGTCGACATCGCCGAGCACGCGGTGCTGCCCGACGCGATCGCGCGCGAAGCCGATCATGTGATGCCGGGCGACGCAGCCGGCCTCGCGCGCCTCGCCGACGCGTTCGGTAACGCGCGGACCTCGCTGCCCGGCAACCCCGTCTACCGTGCGCTGTATCGCGCGCAAGCCGAGCAGGCGCTGCGCGACGGCGACGCCGGGCGAACCGGTGCGGCACCGCGGACGATGCCGTCGATGATGATGTGGCCGGTGCCGGACCCGTCGTCGTTCCTGCCGGCCGCCCCTGCGCTCACGCCCGAAGCGCGCGCGGCCGACTGGTTGGATGCGCACGGCAAACGCGACCTGAAGCGGATCGACGGCACACAGTTGGCCGACATCCGCGACCTCGCGCAATACGCGGGCCCCAACGCTCACGTGCTGATCGCGAAGCATGCCGACCGGCCGGCGGACGACGGCACGCATCCGCAGCCCGAGTTCGTCGCGAGCCTGACCACCGATGCCCACGGCCAGCCCGGTCAGGTCGAATCGGCCGACCCCGGCGGCACGCCGTCGCACGACTTGCGCGACGCGCTCTATCCGGGCACACGCCCACGCAAGCGCAGCGGCAGCGAAACGCCGCATGAAGCACGCGCGAAATTCGACTTCTACCTGTCGCCTGTGTCGCTCGACGAGCTGCGGCAATTCGGCGGCGCGGCGAAGATCGAAGCCGTCGACTCGAAGCGCGTGTGGAATGCCGAGCCTTCCGGCGACGCGCCTGCGCAGGAGGTCGTCGAGCAGATCGGCGAACTCGCCGATGCACCGCAATTCAAGCGTCCCAAGGCGGCCGCGAAGGCCGCGGACGACAGCGCGACGATCTTCGCGGTAGACAGGAAGACCGGCAAGGTGCTCGGCTATGCCGTGCCCAAGCAAGGTGGGAGCGGCTGGTCCTATCACGAGAAAACCTCGGTCGGCGACGCGTCGATCGGAGAGCAGGATCTCGGCACCGCCTTCCGGCGCCGCGCACGCGGCCTGCCCGACGGCCGGCGGGGCGTCGTGTTCGTGCCGACCTCGCTACCGGAATCGGTGGTGTCCCGCTATGGCGGCTTCGAGCCGGCCGAGCGGGTGTTGCCGATCGCCGAGCAAAAGCCGCCGTCGATGAAAACGAGCGACCGCGTACAGCGCCGGCTCGGCAAGATTCAGTCGAGAGGCAAGCCGCCCGCCGGCGCGACGCCGCTCGCCAACCGGTGGGTCGCGCCGAACCTGCTGCCGAAATCGGCCGACGACGTGCACGATTTCAGCGGCGCGAACACGCTGCATCTGCGGCGCGTGATCGATCTCGGCCAGGTCGGCCCCGAATACTTCATCTACGTCTACGGCACGGAAGGCGCGCTGATCGACACGCTGCACCAGCCGGACGGCATCCTCGCGACCCGCGACGGCACGCTGCAATGGTTCGACGATGCCGCGCATTTCGCCGACAAGAGCAAGCCAGGCGTCGACCTCGACAAGACGAAGATCGGCGGCGGTCCGGACGGCTCGGGCCGGCACTTTCTCGTGACGCGGCTCGACCCGGCGGAATTCGATGCGCGCACGCGACCGACGCAGGTCGCGGCCTATGCGCTGAAACAAGCGGAACTCGACAAGCAGTTGCGGAAGGCCGCGGCGGAATCGTCCGCGCCGTTCGGAGTACTGGAGAGCCGCATCGCGGCCGAACTGACAGCCGCGAAGAACCAGCAGGCCATACTTGCCGGCGATCCGGCGTCCGGCACTGCGTCCGCCGGCCCGTCCGCGGAGCCGAAAAAGCCCGCGCGCGGCAAGGGCAAGAAAGGCAAGCAGAACGCGCCGGCGGCGCCCGCCCCGGCCGCGTCGCCCGCGCCGCAGGCCGCGCCGGCCGGCAAACCGTTCAGCATCAAGACCTATCAGCCCGGCCTGACGAGCGCGACGGTCGCCGAATGGATTCTTCGCTTCGGCAAGGCGAAGGTCGACCACTGGTTCCCCGAGCACGAGCGCGTGAAGGCGTTCGCGGGCCGCAGCGGCAAGCCGCTCGATCTCGGCACGACACGCCAGGTGATGATGGCCGACAGTGTGATGATGAAGGCGCTCGGCATCCCGTTGCGGCTCGCGCGCGATGCGTCGAGCATGCCGTGGCGCGGCCCGCTGTCGCGGCCCGACCATGCGGCGAACGTGGTGTCGCGCCATGCGAAGCGCGCGATCACCTATCTGTCGATCGCACGGGCCGCGGACCGGCATGCGCTGCAAGCCTATGCGCGCGCGAAACCCGAGATCCAGGATCGCCTCGCGCTGATGGCGCGCGGCTTCACGTTGCGCGACGACCCTGCCGAGATGCTCGCACTCGTGAAACGCTACGGCGGTGCGATGCCGGTGGTGTCGGTCGCGGTCGATCCGTATTCGCTGGCCGCCGCGCTCGGCCGCAAACACGACCCCGCCTTCATCCGCCGCGTGCGCGAACTCGGCAAGCTCGACAACGCGCAGTTCGACGAAGCGAACGCGCGAATCGACATCGACGGCACGGGCCGCCACCTCGAACTCGACGACCTCGGCCATCTGCACAAATGGCTCGACGCGGCGTCCGAAGGCGGCTTCGTGCTGCGTCTCGAAACCGCGCCGTCGCGCGCGCTCGTGTCGGCCGAGGACCAGCGCACGCTGGCGGGCACCAACGATGCGTACCACGACTACGTGCGCACGTTCGACGCGCTCGAAACGTGGGCGCGGCAGCACACCGGCGCGCCCGCGCCGCATGTGATGGTGACGTTCCACGGCTGGGACGCCGTGCTCGAACCGGCGCCGGGCGACGGCCACCTGAAGCTCGTCGAGGCCGTGCTCGAGCGCAAGGAGCTCGACTGGGTTCATCTCGGGCTGTCGTATGCGACGCACGGCTCGGACTTCGTAGCGAACCAGGACCTGACCGCCGCACTCGCCCGCAAGCTCGTCGAATACAAGCTGCATGCGCCCGACAAGCTCGCACGCCTGCACGGTGCCGACGCGCTCACGCGCGTGTTCGAACGGGTCGGCGCGCAGACGCTCGCGAACCAGCATCAGGTGCTGTTCGCCGAAGTCGAACGCGTCGGTCTCGCGAATGGGCTGAAGCCCGACCAGCTCGCGCAATTGCGCGCCGATCTGTACGAAGGGAACACGACCGCGCTGATGGACCGCGCACGGCAGGCAACGATCACTTATGCGAAGGAGAACTACTGGAATACCGCCGATCCCGCCAACCGGGCCGAAGCGCGCGCGCGCGATGCCGGCAAGCGCTGGCTGAGCCTGTACGGCAAGCCCGATACCGCACGCAAGATCGACGCGCATGCGAACCCGAATGCATCGAGCACCGCGTTCTGGCGCGCGGTGGCCGCCGATCCGAAACTCGCGATCGACGAAACCAAGCCCGTCATCGTGAACCGCGACATCGCCGCGCAGCCGAGCCACCAGCGCGGCAACCCGCAGGAGGCCGCGCTCGCGCAGCTCAACGCGCTGCGCGTTCACCGGCCGTCGTTCGGCAAGCGCGACTGGGCGTGGTCGCTGGGCTTCGGCGGCACGGTGGCCGGCGCCAGCTCGCTCGTGGCGCTGAACGTGTTCAACGGCATGACCGTGATGAGCTCGGATGCGCTGACCCACGCGAACACCGCGCTGTTCGTCGGCGCGCGCGCGGGCCGCGTATTCGGTGCGATGCACCAGGGCGCGGTGCAGAGCCTGCAGAGCGGCGACCCGCGCGCGGTGCACGACGTGCTCGACCGCCTGCAGCGCTCGCTCGCGCAGCAGCTGACCGCGCCGGTGCACGGCTACAACCCGGCACGGCTCGAACAGCTCGACCTGCTCACGAACGAAACGCGCGTGAAGGCGAGCCACCTCGTCGAAATGCACCGGCAGGGGCTCATCGGCTTCGACGATGCGGCCGCGCAGATCAAGGAATTGTCGGTCGATCTGCTCGCGAACATGCAGGGCATGGTCGGCGGCACGTCGCTCACACAGCTGCATCACGGCAATTCCCGCCGGTTCCTCGGTCTCGTCGGGCGCGGCAGCGCGATCGTCGGCTATTCCGGGACGATCGCCGTCGGCGTGCACGGGCTCATGACCGCGCCGACCGTCGCGGGTGCGCTGACGACCGCGAGCGCGGGGCTCGCCGCGACGTATTCGGGCCTCGTCTATGCGGTCAGCGCGCACCGCGTGAACGCGGACAAGCGCAGCCGCGTCGTGCGCCTGATCGATTCGACGTCGGATTTCGTCGGCGTCGCGAGCGGTATCGCAGGCACGATCGCGCAATACGACAAAGGGCACTACGGGCTCGCGGCAACGGCCGCGACGTCCACGGCAATGCTGCTCGGCGCGCGCCTGAACACCCATTTCCCGAACGCGACGCGCTGGGTCAAGAAATACCCGACCGCACTCATCCTCGTGCCGATCGGGATCTGGGGTTTCACGCAATTGCAGAGCCTGTTCTTCGGCCCGCCGTCGGGTGGCTCGGGATCGTCGCCGCACAAGCCGCAGTCGACGCCGGCACCGCCGCCGCCGTCACACCAGCCGCCGCAGCCGACCGCCGGCACGCCGACGGCCGGCCTCGCGCCGGGCACGACCGCAACGCAGCCGCCCGGGACCGGCACGACGGGCAATACGGTGCCCGCGCAACCCTCCGCGCAGCCGTCGCAGGCCGCGCAGCCGTACATCGTCGTGGCAGGAGATTCGCTGTGGGTGATCGCCGACGCGCATCGCCAGTCGCTGCTGGACGCGGCGCACGTGCCGCCGGACGACCGCAAGGCGATGACGCGCGACCAGCAGGATGCGCGCGCGCTGAACGAGATCTTGCAGTTGAATCCGGGCCTGGCGTCGGCGCCGAACATGCTGCGTGTCGGGCAGTCGATCAACGTCGGCTGATGCGCGCCAGCCCGCCGCTCAGCCGGTCCACGCGGACGACCGGATCACGCTGCAGAAGTTGCCCGCACGGAAATGCGGATCCTTGTCCGCGAGCACGTCGGCCTTCACGTTGCCGAACATCGTGTCGGGCTTGTGCTTGATGCCGTCGTAGAACGCCTGAATGATGTCCTCCTTGAAATGCGGCGTGCGCGGATGCGCGCGCACGACCGCTTCCCGCTCGATATCGCTGTATTCCGGGTAAGTGAGGCCCAGCACGTCCATCTCGACGCCCGCCGTGACCAGCGCGACGACCGGATGCATGTGCTGCGGGATGCCAGGTGTGGTGTGCAAAGCGATCGCGGTCCACACGATATCGATGTCCTGTTGCGAAATCCCGTTGCCCTTCAGAAAGTCGCGCGCGGCATTCGCGCCGTCCACTTCGAAGCGCTCGCATGCGCTGCTGTGCCGGTGCGTGAGTCCCATGTCATGGAACATGCAGCCGCAATAGAGCAGCTCGGGGTCGTACTCGAGCTCGCGCCGCCGGCCCGCCAGCGCCGCGAAATAGAACACTCGGCTCGAATGGTGAAACAGCAGCTCGGACTCGGTATCGCGCACGAGCTCGGTGATCTCGCGCGTCAGACGCGTATCGGGAAGGGTGATGCCGGCAACGTTCACAGTCATGATCTACCTCCATGGAAGACATCCTCGATTTTCCGGATTCCGGTCGATGTCTCCTATGGACGTATCACGCCTGATCCTGCCATTTCGCGCGACGAACGGACACGGTGCCTGCACGGCGAAAGAAGCGCCCCTATACTGCTGCGCATCGCGTTCGATACCACATGCAATCGATCATGCCGAAGGTCGTGGGTATTTTCGCCGTTACGGGCGTTCAACTGCTCGACGTCTCCGCGCCGCTCGACGTGTTCGCGCAAGCAAACACCGAGTGCGGCAAGCCGTTCTATACGTTGCGGGTCATCGCGAGCGGGCCCGGGCCGATTTGCAGTTCGTCCGGCGCACGGGTGTTGCCCGACTGGATCGCGCCTGATGTCCCGGAACGCCTCGACACGCTGCTGGTCGCCGGCGCGCCGCACGCCGGCCGGATCGTATTGCGCACCGACGTCCTCGCGTGGCTGCGCTCGGCGGCCGTGCAAAGCAGGCGCTACGGCTCGATCTGCACCGGCGCGTTCCTCCTCGCGGCCACCGGCCTGTTGAAAGGACGCCACCTGACCACGCACTGGGCCGCCGCCGATGCACTCGCCAAAGCGTATCCGTCCGTCACCGTCGACGCCGACGCACTGTACGTACGCGACGGCAAGCTGCGCACCGGCGCCGGCGTCACGGCGGGGCTCGATCTCGCACTCGCACTGGTCGAGGAGGATCTCGGCCGCGAGATCGCGCGGCGCGTCGCCGCGCAACTGGTGATGTTCTTCAAGCGCCCGGGCGGGCAGCTCCAGTTCAGCCGCAACGGCGAGGCACGCCCCGCCGGGCGTTCCGTTCTGCAGGAAGTCCAGCGCTGGATCGCCGCCCACCCGGAACTCGAGTATTCGGTGGCCGGGATGGCGAAGCATGCGGGCATGAGCCCGCGCCATTTCGCGCGACTGTTCCGCGCGGAAGTCGGCATGACGCCGGCAGCATGGGTCGAGGCGACCCGCATCTCGGCCGCGCGCCAGCTACTCGAGAACGGCCACGACACGCCGAAGCAGGTCGCCGCGAAATGCGGCTTCGCGAACGTCGATACGCTCAGGCGAGCGTTCACCCGGCACGTCGGCATTACCCCCGCCGAATACCGGAAGCGGCAGGCGACCCTGACTGCGTGATGCGGAACGCGCAATGCCGGCAGGTTCGCCGAAATAATTCGGAATGCGATTCAACCGTTCATTCCACTGCTGCTTCACCGATCGACCCTATCGCTCCCAGAAGGCCACGCGCCTGCTCCCTCGCGCCGGCAATCTTCAGATTAAATCCCATGTCGCGCGAATCGTTTACCCAGTTGCAATAATGATTCGCCGCAACGCGTATTTCCGACCGGTAACGCGATCGTTACGATGCAATCAACCCGCTGAACGTCACGAGCGAAGCGCGAAATCAACAGAACCGGAGGTCACCATGAAGTCGTTCATTACCGCTGTCGTCGCCGCAACTGCCCTGTCCGCATCGTATGGCGCATTCGCCCAATCGAACCCGTCGGGCCAGCTGACGCGCGCCCAGGTGCGTGCGGAACTCGTCCAGCTCGAACGGGCCGGCTACAAGCCCGAAGTGTCCGATCAGTATTACCCGCGTGCGCTGCAGACCGCCCAGGCCCGCGTGGCGAACGCCGATGAAGCCGGCTACGGCGCGCAAGCGGCTGCGGGCACGCGTGCCGGCCGCGCGATCGCGGTCAAGCAGGAAGGCCGCGACTCGATCTATTTCGGCCAGTAAGCCGGATACGCGCCGGCATATTTCCCGCGTATTCCGATACGCACGCCGTACACGCGACACCCCGCTCCCGTTCATCGGGGCGGGGTGTTCGTTTTCCGGCCGTCCGCTGCCTTTGTCGGCCGCGTGCCGCGCGGCGCCGTTCACGCAAGCATCCGGTGTTTGCGCATAGAATGGCCGCGTGGTCGGTGTCGGCCAGCGCACATGCGAGCGGTACCGCGACGCCCGCTGGTCGGCCCGATATCGCACTCGGCGCATTTTTCGAAAAGGAGCGGTTTCATGTCTCAAACATCCGGTTCCATGATCA
Source organism: Burkholderia sp. MSMB1072 (assembly GCF_001524725.1). Taxonomy (NCBI): domain Bacteria; kingdom Pseudomonadati; phylum Pseudomonadota; class Betaproteobacteria; order Burkholderiales; family Burkholderiaceae; genus Burkholderia; species Burkholderia sp. MSMB1072. The sequence goes on along the minus strand of NZ_LOYC01000037.1, from coordinate 986 downwards.
CGTTTCGCCGCCCGGACGGCCAGGAACTGCAGGGCTATCTCGCCACGCCGGCACGGACCGAAGGCGCGCCCGCGGTCGTCGTCATCCAGGAATGGTGGGGGCTGAACGACCAGATCCGCGGCGTCGCGGATCGCCTCGCGCGCTGCGGCTACTTCGCGCTCGTGCCCGACCTGTATCGCGGCAAGTCGACGGTCGAGGAGGAGGAAGCGCACCACCTGATGACCGGCCTCGATTTCGGCGACGCCGCGTCGCAGGACATTCCGGGCGCGGTCGCGTACCTGAAGACGAAGGCGCCGCGCGTCGCGGTGACGGGCTTCTGCATGGGCGGCGCCCTCACGCTGCTGTCGCTGCAACATGCCGAAGCGGATGCCGGCGTCACGTGGTACGGCTTTCCGCCGCTCGACTACCTCGACCCGGCCAAGCTCAAGGTGCCGCTGATGGGCCACTGGGGCACGCAGGATGCGTTCTTCAAGATCGACCAGGTCGACGCACTGGAAAAGAAGCTCACCGATGCGAAGGTCGGCTTCGAATTCCATCGCTATCTCGCACACCATGCGTTCGCGAACGAAACGGCCGTAGGCCCCGGCCGCATCGCCGGCACGCAGTTCGATCCGGTGTGGTCGCAAATGGCGTGGGATCGCACGCTCACGTTCTTCGGCCGGACGCTTTGGACGAAGCCGGCGTAACGTAACGCCGCTCCCCGCGCGGCGACGGTACAAAAGAACACGCCACGGATTTGCGTCCGTGGCGTGTTCGTTTTCACAACCGTTCGGTTCGATGAACGGACGCGGCTCTGCCGCTCCTGCCGTGCGTCGCGCTTACCCGTTCGTCACAGTTGCCGACGCAGGCGCCGGAGCGGCCGCCTTGTCGTAATCGACCGGCGCATCCGGCGCGCGCGGCGCTTCGCCGGCGCGCTGGATCCAGCCGCCGCCGAGTGCGCGGTACAGGTCGACCAGGTTCGTCCAGCGTGCCAGACGCGCGCTGAT
>NZ_LOYC01000036.1:0-52398 GCF_001524725.1 Burkholderia sp. MSMB1072 | reverse complement strand
GATGCCGTTGGCCCGTGAGGATCCACCCCTCTTTACCCTCACGTGCGTGGGTGGGACGCGTTCATTTCATTCTCCTTGCTCATCGGAGGCGGACGAGGCGGCCAACGCCGTTGACGCAACCGGCGTTCGCGCATGTCGGCACGTTCGCCCGACATGCGCGAGCGCGGCCGCCGTCGGCGCTTCACGCTCGTCCGGCCGTCGTCAGCACATTCCGCCGTTCGCGCGTACGACCTGGCCGTTGATCCATCCGCCCTGCGGGCTCGCGAGGAACGCGACGACGGCCGAGATGTCCTCCGGCTGCCCAAGCCGCTCCATCGGATTCATCTTCTCCATGCGCTCGATGAGTTCCGGGCTCTTGCCGGCGAGGAACAGCTCGGTGGCGACCGGCCCCGGTGCGACCGCGTTGACGCTGATGCGGCGACCGCGCAGTTCCTGTGCGAGCACCTGCGTGAGCCCTTCGACCGCGCACTTCGTCGCGATGTACACCGCATAGGTCGGCAGACGCACGCCGGTCACGCTCGTCGTCAGGTTCATGATCCGGCCGCCGTCGCGCACGCGGCGCGCGGCTTCGCGGCACACGTTGAACGCGCCCTTGAAGTTGATGGCGACCGCTCGGTCGAACGTCGCGTCGTCGAATTCGGCGATCCGTGCCTGAAGCATCACGCCGGCGCTGTTGACGACGACGTCGACGCCGCCGTATGCCTTTTCCGCCGCATCGAACATCGCGATGGTGGCCGCCGGATCGGCGATGTCGGCCTTGACGAGCAACGCATCGCCGCCCGCCTGGCGGATGCGGGCGACGACTTCTTCCGCCGGCGCCGCGTTGCTTGCATAGTTGACGACGACCTTGAACCCGTCGTGCGCGAGGCGAACTGCGATATCGGCGCCGATGCCGCGCGACGAACCGGTAACGATGGCGATCTTGTCGGACGATTGAGACATGGGTGCTCCTTCAATGAAGGCCGGGCGGCTGCGGACGCGGCGCATCGCGGCCGAGCCCGGACGGGTGGATGATCGATTGCGGGTGAAACGGCGCGCGTCACGCGCGATTCGACGTCGGGACGTGCGGCGACAGAAGATCGGACAGCCCGACGCGATGCAGCATCTCCGCGCGCAGCCGGTCGAGCACCGTAAAGCCGACGTTCGCGCCGTCTTCGGTCGGATCGATGTGCACGCGAAACGGCCGCTTGCCGGCAGGCGTCGCGACGACGTCCACGATGGCATCGGCGACGAGGCTCGCGTGCGCGTGTGCCGGCACGATCGCGGCGAACGCTTCCTGCACTTCGCGGCCGAAGTCCGCATAGGGTCCGGCGTCGTATTCGGCCGCACGCGCGGCGTCGGCCGGCGCGCTCGCGTGGGCGAAATGATTCGTGCCCTGCGTGAATGCGCCCGGCACGACGATCGACGTCTCGATGCCCCAGCGAGACAGTTCGCGCGCATACAGCACGGCGATCGCGTCCATCGCGGCCTTCGCGCCGAAATACGGTGCGAGGTACGGCGGCGTGCCGCCAGCGGCGCTGCTGCTCGATACCCAGATCAGCAGTCCCTCGCGCCGGCCGCGCAGGTGGGGCAGCACGGCGCGGTTCACACGCTGGGTGCTGAGCACGTTGATGTCGTACAGCTGCGCATACTGCTCCGGCGTGAACGCTTCGGCCGGGCCGAATGCCATGTGGCCGGCATTGTGGATCAGCACGTCGATGCGGCCCGCTTGCTCGATCACCTGCGCGACGGCGCGATCGATCGACGCGTCGGACTGTACGTCGAGTTCGAGCGGGCGCAGGTCGATGCCGGCGTCGCATGCGAGTGCGTGCAGCTGTTCGCGCGCCGGCGCATTGCGCCCGCCGATGTCGCGCATCGACGCATAGACGGTGTGGCCCGCGCGTGCGAGCGCCTCGGCCGTCAGCCGGCCGAAGCCGCTGGACGCGCCGGTGACGAGTATGACTTTGCTCATGATGGATGCCCTCCGTAGGCAAGTGAACGTGACGTTGCGCAATGCTATGCGTCGCGGCCGACGGCCCAGCGCTGCTCGAACCGCCCGACCTTCCAGATCGCGATCGACACGGCCCAGGTGGCGACGAACAGGCCGACGATCGCAAAGCCGAGATCGTTCAGATCGAGCGTGGCGAGCCATGTGCCGGCCGCACCGTGCGTACCCAGTGCGCGGTTGAGCAGGCCGAGTACCTCGACGGTGCCGATGACGAGCGCGACGCCGATCGAGAGACCGGTGACGACCAGGTTGTAGTAGATCTTGCGAACGGGCCGTGCGAGGGCCCATCCGTACGCGACGTGCATGAACGAACCGTCGATCGTGTCGAACAGCAGCATGCCGGCCGCGAACAGCACGGGCAGACAGAGAATCGCGTACCACGGGAGACCCGACGCGGCGCCGGAGCCGGTCAGCACCAGCAGCGCGATCTCGGTCGCCGTATCGAAGCCCAGCCCGAACAGCAGGCCGACGAAGTACATCTGGCCCGGCTTGCGCACGATGCGCATCAGCGGGGCGAGCACGCGGGCGACGAGACCGCGCGACTCGAGGCGCCGCTCGAGTTGGGCTTCGTCGTAACGGCCCGTGCGCATCGCGCGGAACGCCGCATACAGGTCGTAGAACGCGGCGACGTTGAGTGCCGCGATCGCGTAGAGAAAGACGCTCGATACGACGGCGCCGAGCACGCTGGTCAGCGCGCGCAGCGTCGATCCGGCGTCGACCACATGCGCGGACAACGAGCGCATGCCGAGCGAGATGAGCACGGCGAGCCCGAATACGACGCTCGAGTGCCCGAACGAAAACCAGAAGCCGACGCTCGCCGAGCGCTGGCCTTCACCGAGCAGCTTGCGCGTGGTGTTGTCGATCGCGGCGATGTGGTCCGCGTCGAACGCGTGGCGCATGCCGAGCGAATACGCGGTGATGCCCGCGCCGATTCCGAACGCACGGGAACCGACGCTCAGATGCTGCGGGACGATCAGCGCGATCAGCGTACCCCAGCCGACGACGTGCAACAGCACGATGAAGGCGACGATCGCGATCGCGGAAAGATCGATCGACGTGATGCGATGTCGGTGTGCCCGGTCGGTGCCGGACGGCGGGAGATGTCGACGTGCAAGCATGGCAGCCTCGTCAAGGGGAGCTGCGCGCCCGGCGACTCGCGGACGCCGGACGCGGGAAACGCCGGACCGGCGTCAGGCTTTCGGAACGTACGGGAACGTGGACGACGGCTTCGACGTGACCGATTCCTTGCCGATTCCGAGGCGGATCGGCGTGTTCGACGCGATCGTGAACATCACGTCCGGCGCGTTGTCGGTGAGCGATCGCCCGTTCCACTCGGCCATGCCGAACACGGCGGGCGTGCCGATCGTGTACGGCAGGACGTTCGGCAGGAACCGATGCGCGACGGCGGTTGCATAGCCGACCGGATCTTCGGCGGTGCCGTTCGCGCGCACCGCGCCGGCCACCGATGCAATCACCGTTTCGCCGTATGTCGCGAAGTCGTCGGCGGGGCGTCCTGCGTTCAGCCGGTCGCCGAGGTCCTCGTTGTATTGCGTGAAGAGCGGATGAATCATCGGCAGCCCGACGCGATTGATCGATCGCCAGCCGCCGGCGTCCGTCGCGAGGGTCGCCACTGCCCATACGCCGACCTTGCGGTTCGCGTCGGCATTCGCGAGGAGCTCGGCGTCGGGCACTTCGAGCACGATCGAGTAGACGGTGTGGCCCGCGAACAGGTTGCGTGCATCGCCCGGCTGCCACGTACCGAGGTCGAGCGGGGTGCCATCCTGGAACGCGTGGCCGACCGCATGCAGCACGTCGGGTTCGATCCAGAACGGATCGCCTGCCTTGCCGGCCCAGACTCGCGTACCGGACGGCGCGGTAACCGCTTCGTCGGTGCTGCCGCGCGCGACGAATTCGCCGTCGGCATGCGGATCGGTGGCCGCCGCACCCGCGATACGGCGCAGCTCGAAGCGCTGGCGCCCGTGCGTATCGCGCGCGTCGAAGCGGATCCGGTACGTGAGCTCTTCGATCGCATCGCCGTTCAGATCGAGCTTGAATTCGTAGAACCCTTCGGGGTGATAGCCGGGTGTCGGCACGTCGCCCGCGATCGAGTGGCAAACGTTGATCGCCAGCACCGTTCCCGTCTCCCCGCGAAAGCAGTAGAGGTCGGTGATGTCGAGGCGAATGTCCTGCCGCGCGAGCGGGGAGTCGAGATGATGTGACATGGTTCGATCCTGTCCGAAGTGGGGCTGCGGGTGGGCAGACGTGCCGTATCGCGCGATGCGCGCCGGCATGGTCTTCGACGCTTTTCAGCGGAACGTCGGACGCTTCGATCGACGATGCGTCGGACGACAGGCAGATTCTGGAAGGGAGCAGGGCAGGGCGCTGTCGGCGAACGGCGGGCGTTTGCGGAATCGCACGACGGCGGCGTGGCGGCGGCCACCGCCGGAAGCGGCGTTCAGCGTCGTACGGCGGGCGTTCGCGCGTCGGCCGCGCGAACGGCGGCAAGCGCGACCAGCGTGACGGCGGCCGATACGAACACGTATGCGCCAGCCGCGCCGTGCGTGCCGGCCCACGCGTTCACGGCCGCGACGACGAACGGCGCGGTGCCGCCGAACAGCGCAACGCCGGTCGCATAGACCACGGAGAGGGCGGCCGCCCGGCCGTGCGCGGGGAACATGTCGAGGATCGCGACGATGCTCGGCGCGCCGGCGAGTGCCGACAACCCGGCGAACAGCGCGACCACGCCGAGCAGCGCGAGCGGATGCGCATGGACGGCCGCGAAGTGGAATGCCGGCAGGACGACGGTCATCGTCAGCGCGCGGGCCAGCACGATGGTGCGGATGCGGCCGATCCGATCGGCAAGCAGGCCGCCCGCGATCGACAACGCGAACGTCACTGCGCCGACGGCCGCGGTCGTCACGAACGATGCATGCGCGGATGGCGGCGGCCCTGCGACGCCGAACGTCGTCGTATAGGTGGCGACGTAGGTCGGCACCGTGCCGCCGAAAATCAGTGCGATCGCGAGCAGCCATCGGCCGCGATGCTGCCGGAGCATGCCGCCGAACGCGGTCGTTGCGGTGCGCCGTTCCCACGTTTCGTCGATATGGCGGCGCAAGTAGATCTGCACGGGAATGAGCGCGGCCGCGAGCGCGAACGGCACGCGCCATCCCCAGCGCTCGATCTGCGCGGCGCTCAGCGTCGCGTACAGCGCGATCCCGCAGGCGCCGGCGGCGGCCAGCGCGAGCCCCTGCCCGGCCATCAGCCAGCCCGCGTACGTGCATGTGCGCCCGGGTGGGCACCGCTCGATCAGCAATGCGCCGGACGCGCCCATCTCGCCGCCCACGGCAATGCCCTGCAGGATCCGGCACAGCAGCACGGCGATCGGCGCGGCGATGCCGAGCGTTGCGTAGCCCGGAATCACGGCGAGCCCGAACGAGCCGGCCGTCACGAGCGCGGCGCTCAGCAGCAGCGCCGGCTTGCGTCCTGCGGCATCCGCATGGACGCCGATCGCGATCGCGCCGAGCGGGCGCGACAGGAACCCGGCGGCGAAAGTGCCGAGCGACAGGAGTGCGGCGTAGGCGCCGGCAACGTGCGGGAAGAACGTACGCGTGATGAAGGCTGCGTAAACGGCGTACGAGAAATAATCGAAGAATTCGAGCGCGTTCGCCGCGACGACCGTCGCGAGGAGCCGGCGCTCGGATGCGCGCCGCTGCGCGGTGGCGGCATCGGCCGCGCGCGCGGCGCCGGCGGGCGGTTTCGCGCGGTGCCGGCTCAATCGTCGGTCCGGCCGGGAGCCGGTCCGGCACCGGCCGCCGCGTGCACGGACGAAGGCAGCGTGAAGCAGATCTTCGTGCCGTGCGGGCCGGTGTCGCCGATCCAGATCGTGCCGCCGTGCGCTTCGACGATCGATTTCGAGATCGGCAGGCCCATTCCCATGCCGTCGCGCTTGGTGCTGGAAAACGGCTGAAAGATCGCGTCGCGCGGCGCGCTGGCGATTCCGCAACCGTTGTCGGCGACTTCGAACAGCGTATGCGTGTCGTCGTAGCGGCCGGCTCGCACGCGCAACAGCCGCTCGCGCGCGTCGGCGGGCGCCGCGTCGATCGCGTGAATGCCGTTGATGAGCAGGTTCGTCAGCACTTGCTGGAGTTGAATCCGGTCCGCATGCGCCGTCGCGCCGGCGGCGACTTCCGCGGCGAGCGTGATCGTATGCGCGCTCGCTTCCGATGCGACCAGTTGCATCGCGGAAGCCACGACCTCCGCGCAGTCGAGGTCCACCGCTTCCACCGGCGCGCCGGCCAGGAACCCGCGCAAGCGCCGGCAGATGTTCGCCATGTCGTCCGTCCACCGCGATGCGTGGCGAAAGGCGGCGGTGGCTTCGGCGACGTCCGGCTCGCTGCGGTCCAGCCATCGGACGGCCGCGTCGAGCGCCGTGCGGATCGCACCGAGCGGCTGGCCGATCTCGTGCGTGATCGACGCGACGAGCTGGCCCATCATCGACACGCGGGCCGTGCGCGCGAGCTGCGCGCGCAGCGCGTCGAGCCGTTCGCCGTTCTCCTTGTATTCGGTGACGTCGAATGCGTAGAAATGAAGCCGGCGGTATGCGTCGTCGTCGGCCGGCAGCGAGCAGCGCCAGACGATCGGCACTTTCCTGCCCGTCAACGTGGAGAGCGTACGCTCGCCCTGACACGACGAACGGCCGGCGAACATCGCATGCAGGACCTGCGAATTGCTGAGCCGGCTGGCCGGCAGCAGTTGCCCGGCCACGGCGAAAAACGCTTCCTTCGATGCCGCCTCGAACAGCGACAGCGTTGCGTCGTTCGCGTCGACGAACGCGTGCAGCCGACGCATTTCGTCGATGACGTCGGGATGCGCGTCGAGGTAGGCGTCGAGATCCGTCACGCCGCGCGCCTTCAGCGTATCGATCCAGCGTTTGATGCCGGACCAGTCCTCGATCAGGATCGGGATCGGCGCGCGGCGGAACAGCGCGTCGACGCGTGCGTCGTCTGCGCGCATATTCCGATCGGGCATCGTGTCAACCGCTGCGTGAGGTTCGTTCATGGTGGAGTGCCACGTTGGCCGCGTGTTCGGGCGACGCCCCGCGACACGGGACATGCCATCTCGCCGAAAAATGCGCGCCGATTATACACAGACAAAATGGCCGGATTGCCGCGCGATGCCGCCGCCCGGTCGATCGCGAGACGCGCGAGGTTGTCGTGCGGAACGGAAATGCGGCCTGCGTCCGGAAAACTGGTCGGCCGCGCGATGCCGAGAATGGCTCGGATGCACGATGGCGCGATCGGCAAAGGGCCGGTGCGCGTGCCGTGCGACACCGCCGCATGCCCGCGATGGCGGGCGACAGCGGCCTTCTCGAAGGAGCATGAAAATGGCAAAGCGCGTACTGAAAGACGGCACTGAACTGTTTTACAAGGACTGGGGCACGGGCCAGCCCGTGGTGTTCTCGCACGGCTGGCCGTTGAACGCCGACGCGTGGGACGCGCAGATGATGTATCTCGCCGAGCGCGGTTTTCGCGTGATCGCGCACGATCGCCGCGGACACGGCCGCTCGAGCCAGCCGTGGACCGGGAACGACATGTCGCGTTATGCCGACGACTTGGCTGAACTGATCGAGTCGCTCGACCTGAAGGACGCGGTGCTGGTCGGTCACTCCACCGGCGGCGGCGAAGTGGCGCGTTACATCGGCCGGCACGGCACGCAGCGCGTCGCGAAGGCGGTGCTGATCGCCGCCGTGCCGCCGCTGATGCTGAAAACGGCCGCGAACCCCGGCGGGTTGCCGCTGTCGGTGTTCGACGATATTCGCAGCGGGGTTGCCGGGAACCGGTCGCAGTTCTTCAAGGATCTTGCGGTGCCGTTCTACGGTTTCAATCGCGACGGCGCGAAGCCTTCGCAAGGCACGGTGGACGCCTTCTGGTATGCCGGCATGCAGTGCTCGATCAAGAGCGCATACGACTGCATCAAGGCCTTCTCCGAAACGGACTTTACCGACGACCTCCGGCGCATCGACGTGCCGACGCTCGTCCTCCAGGGCGATGACGACCAGATCGTGCCGCTCGACGATTCGGGCAGGCTGACGGCCGAGATCGTTCGCGACGCGCGGCTGACGGTCTATCCCGGCGCGCCGCACGGGCTGTGCACGACGCATGCCGATCGCGTGAACGCGGATCTGCTCGCATTCATCCGCGCGTGAACGGCCGCCCCGCCTCGCGCGCGCAGGCTCGGCGCGCGGGCGGGCGGCGGGGTTCAACTGCCGAAGTACGGATTGCAGAAGCTGGCCGGTCCGACGCAGCTCCCGCCCTTCGCGACGGTGCGTGCGGCGCGGGTTCCGGCCGCGCTGCTGCCTTCGGGCGCGCCGCCATATCCCTGCACGAGCGCCTGCCGTGTGTCGTTCGCAGCGATTTTCGCTTCGGCGGCCTGGATGTCGGTCGGGTAATCCGCATTGGCGCCGCGCGACGGCAGATAGCCTGCCTGCTCGACGCGAGCGAGGTCGGCGCGTACCTGCGCACGCGTGACGGGCGTTGCGGCTTGCGCGTAACCGGCGGCGGGGATCAGCGCGCAGGCGCCGAGAATCAGTGAGACGGCGATGTTCTTCATGATGACGCTCCTTCGGATATCGATGGGGACAGTGACAATGCGTGCAAGCACGCCGGCGACGACCGGTGCTGCGTGACAATCGTTCGAGGCGGCGGACGGCGGGACGCGGCGAAGAGGGCGTGCCGGCTGCCGATCGATGGTCGACGCGTGCAATATAGGGGGCGCGCGCCGTGGATCGTTACGCGAACGCACGCAATCCTGCGGATTCGCCGGATCGCGAGCGGCGCCGGCCGGCCGCGCGCCGGTGCGCCGGCGGTCGTCGGCCCGGCTGCCGGCCCGTGGCGGGCGGGAACGGGCGGGCGCGAGCGCGACTATACGTACATATGATTTCCGCGGCCGATCGATTTCTCTAACATGGCTGGGGTCAGGGCGGCTGGTATCGCGCCGCCCACCGTACGATTTCGGCCGAGGGCCCGGGGTGTGCAGAAAAATCCGATCGTTTCGATTGTCGACGACGACGAATCCGTCCGTGTCGCAATGTCGAGCCTGGTGCGTTCCCTGGGCTGGACGGCTCGCCTCTATGCGTCCGCGGAGCAGTTTCTCGCGGCGGACGACATGGATGACGTCTGCTGCATTATCTCGGACGTCCAGATGCCCGGCATGTCGGGCCTGGAGATGTATCGCCGCCTGGTCGACCGCGGCATCGCGCTGCCGGTCATTTTCATTTCCGCGTACGCGTCGGATGCGGTCCGGCGGCAGGCGCTCGACGTGGGCGCCGTTTGCGTGCTCGGCAAACCGGTGGACGCGACCGAGGTGGCGCGTCGCCTGGAATCGGTGAAGCCGGGCGGGACCGATGCGGTGCGCTGATCCGTGTTTCCCTTTCTCGGTGCGGCACGCCGCGGAACGACGATGAGGCTCGACCGAAGCATCGGCAAGCCCTGGCGCGACGATGCACGCGTGCTGTACTCGTTGGCCGGCGCGCTCGCCGTGGCGATCTTCGTCGTCGACGTGACGCCGCTCGATATCGCGATCGCGGTGCTTTACGTGGTTGTCGTGCTGCTGGTCGCATCGGCCGGTTCGCAACGCGCGACGTGGGTGACCGCTTGCGCATGCATCGCGCTCACGCTGCTCGCGCTGTTGCACGACGAACGCTATTCGGGCGGCGCTCTCGCGCGCTGCGGGGCGAGCCTGTTCGCGATCGTCGCCACGGCATGCCTTTCGCTGCGCAATCTCTCGCCGACGGACGTGATCGAACGCGTCGCCGCACAGGATGCGCTCGACCGTCCCACCGCCGAATTCGTGCATGCGACGCACGTGACGATGCTCGGCGAACTCGCCGCGTCGATCGCGCACGAAGTCACGCAGCCGCTCGCCGCGGTCGTGACGGCGGGCGACGCTGCACTGCGCTGGATCGACCGGCCGGAACCGGATCTGGGTGAGGTGCGGCAATCCGTCGGCCAGATGATCCGCGACGCCAGGCGGGCGTCCGACGTGATCCGGCAGATCCGCGACATGGCGAGAAAACGCGCGCCCGAGCAGACGGCGCTCGATCTGAACGCCGTTGTGCGAGAATCGCTCGGGCTCGTGCGGCGCGAACTCGACGGTCAGCGGATCGACGTCGAAGCCGACTACTCGGCGTCGCCGCAGCGTGTGCGCGGCGACCGCGTGCAACTGCAGCAGGTCGTCATCCATCTCGTGACGAACGCGATGCAGGCGATGTCGGACGTCGAACCCGGCGCGCGCCGCCTGCGCATCCGCACGCATGCGTTCGACGAGCGACACGCGTGCGTCGTCGTCGAGGACAGCGGCACGGGGATCCGGCACGCGGATGCCGATCGTCTGTTCAGCGCGTTCTTCACGACCCGGGAGGATGGCATGGGAATGGGGCTGTCGATTTGCCGATCGATCGTCGAAGCGCACGGCGGCCATATCTGGGCGGACCTGCGCGCAGGTCCGGGCGCTGTCATGCAGTTCGTGTTGCCAGTCGAGGAGGAAACGAATCATGAGCACTGACGCGCAGGATTCGGCCGAGCAGGCGATCGTCTACGTCGTCGACGACGACGAGTCGATGCGCACGGCCGTCGACATGCTGCTTCGGTCGGTGGGCCTGCGCGTTCAGGTGTTCGCATCCGCGCACGAATTTCTCGCGTTCGACAAACCAGACGTGCCGAGCTGCCTGATCCTCGACGTGCGCCTGAAAGGCCAGAGCGGCCTTGCGGTTCAGGAGCAGATCGCGGCCGCCGACCTGCAGCTGCCGATCATCTTCATGACCGCATACGGCGACATAGCGATGTCGGTGAAGGCGATGAAGGCCGGCGCGATGGATTTCCTCGCGAAACCGTTCCGCGAACAGGACATGCTGGATGCCGTCTCCGCAGCGCTCGCGCGCGACGAGCAATGCAGGAGCGGGCAGCGCGCGCTCGCCGATCTGCGCGGCCGGTATGCGACGCTGTCGGCACGCGAGCGCGAGGTGATGGCGTTCGTCGCGAGCGGCCTGATGAACAAGCAGATCGCGGCCGAAATGAACCTCAGCGAAATCACCGTGAAGATCCATCGCGGACAGGCGATGAAGAAGATGGACGCGCGCTCGCTGGCCGACTTCGTCAAAAAGGCCGAAGCGCTGGGCATCGATCGGCCTACCGAGTCCGCCGCCGCGCCGAGGATTCGCGGAACCTGAATCCGGGTGCCGCACCGCGCCGGCCGCGTTCGGTTGGCACGCGCGCCTGGCCGTTCGAATCGACAAGCACGCTCGGGTCGCGAAACGATCCCCTCCATGCAAAGGGCATGATGGCTGCGCCTGCGAAACCGTTCGCTCGCGACATGCCCGTCACGCACTGCGCGCCGCGCAGCCACATGCGTGACGCGTCCTCCCACACCCGGAAAAGCAAAGGGGATCACATGAACATGCCATTCAGGAAGATGCTGGTTTGCGCGGCCATCGCCGCCTGTGCGACGCTGGGCGTCGCGACATCGTCGGCCGCCGCTGCGCCGGCCGATCCGTCGACGGACGAGCACATCGATCCGCAGATCCGGACCTTCCTTACCGCACTCAACAAGGACAGCAGTCCGTTCTGGGAGTTGCCGCAGCCGAAGCCGCAGGAAATCCTGACCCATCTGCAGGACCAGACGCCGGTCGACCTGTCCGGCGTCACGACCACCGAGCGAACGATCACCGAAGACGGGCGCACGGTGAAGATCTACATCGTGAAGCCGACCCACGTCGAAGGCAAACCGGGCGTGCTGCTGTTCATCCATGGCGGCGTCTGGATCGTCGGCAATTTCGCGAACCACCGGCGTCTCGTGCGCGACCTCGTGGTCGGCTCCGGCCAGGTCGCCGTTTTCGTCGAATATACGCCGCTGCCGCAGGCGAAATTCCCGACGCAGCTCGAGGAATCGTATGCGGCGCTGAAGTGGGTTGCCGCCAACGCCGGCCAGTTCGGCGCCGACGGTTCCCGGATCGCGGTGGCCGGAAATTCGGTCGGCGGCAACATGGCCGCGGCGCTGACGTTGATGGCCAAGGACCGCGACGGCCCGAAGATCAGCTACCAGGCACTGCTGATTCCGGCGACCGACGCCAGCGTCGATACCGATTCGTATCGCACTTACGCGACGGGGCGATTCCTGGCCCGGGCGTTCATGAAATATGGCTGGGATCTGTATGCGCCCGATGCGAAGGCCCGCGACAACCCGTACGTGTCGCCGCTGCGTGCAAGCAACGATGAACTGAAGGGGCTGCCGCCCGCGCTCGTGATTACCGCGGAGAACGATCCGCTGCGCGACGAAGGCGAAGCGTACGCGCGCAAGCTGAAGGACGCGGGCGTCAGTGTCGCGGCCGTCCGTTACAACGGCACGATCCACGATTTCGTCCTGCTGAATGCGCTGCGCCACGTGCCGTCGACCGAGGCCGCGCTGGAGCAGATCAGCGCCGGCATCCGCGAGCATATCGGCCAGTAACGCCGGGCACGGGCCGGCTGCGGCGTTCGCGTCGAGGCCGGCCTGCTTGCGACCTGACACGCGACTTGACGCGCCGCCTTCGCGCGGTGCGCCGGCCGCAATGAGCGTTTCAGGTCAGGCCGTAGGATGCGGCGCCGGTACCCGCGAGTTTGCCGCCTTCGACGATCAGGTATTCCGGACGAATCGGTTTGCCTTCGAGAAAGCACTGCAGGATCTCGAGCGTGCCCGCGGCATAGCGCGCTTGCGCGGACAACGACGTACCCGAGATGTGAGGCGTCATCGCGGCATTCGGCATCGGGCGCCACGGATGATCGGGCGGGGCTGGCTGAGGAAACCACACGTCGCCGCCGTAGCCCGCGAGGCGGCCGGATTCGAGTGCGCGCACGACCGCGCCCGTGTCGCACAGCCGGCCGCGCGCCGTGTTGATCAGATACGCGCCCGGCTTGACGTGGCCGAACATCTCGTCGTCGAACATGTGTTCGGTCGACGGATACAGCGGACATTGCAGATTGATCACGTCGCAGACCTGCACCAGCGATTGCGGCGTGCAATGGTAGACGAGCCCGAGTTCGCGCTCGAGGTCGGACGAGAGGCGATGGCGGCTCGAGTAGTGCAGGTGCACATCGAAAGGTTTCAGTCGCCGCAGCACCGCGAGACCGATGCGTCCCGCGCCGATCGTCCCGAAGTGCATCCCTTCGAGATCGTAGCTGCGGCTCACGCAATCGGCGATGTTCCAGCCGCCGTTCACCGCGTCGCGGTGGGCCGGCAGAAAGTTGCGAACGAGCGCGAGTACCGTCATCACCACGTGCTCTGCCACGCTGATGCTGTTCGAGAAGGTTTGCTCTGCGACGACGATGCCTCGCTCCGTCGCGGCCTGCAGATCCACGTGGTCCGAGCCGATGCCTGCCGTGAGTGCAAGCTTCAGCTTGGTCGCTTTCGCGATCCGCTCGCGCGTCAGATAGGCAGGCCAGAACGGCTGCGAAATGACGACATCCGCGTCGGGCAGGTGCTGTTCGAAGAGGGAGTCCGGCCCGTCCTTGTCGCTGGTCACGACCAGTTCGTGGCCATGCGCTTCCAGATACGGCCGCAGGCCGAGTTCGCCGGATACGCATCCCACCAGCCTGCCCGGCCTGAAACCGGGTTCGCCTTGCGGCGACGGCAATCGTTGTCCGCCCGGATACGCGGCGATGGCCGGTATGTCGTCGCGAACGTAATGCGGCGGGTAGCCGGCCGTCGGGTCGGGGTACAGCACACAGAGCACTTTCGCCATCGTCTTCTCCTGGGGGCACGGCCTTTCGTCTGCAGAAAGGGTTCTCGCCGCAGCTTAGGAGAGGCGTCTGGGGTGTCGTTCCATCGCCGCACGGATTTTTCCGAATCGCATGGGAGCGCATCGCGACTGCGGCAGGCGCACCTGCACGATGCCGTCAGCCTTGCACCGACGGAAGCGTGACGTGAAAGGTCGTGCCGGACGGCTCGTGGCAATGCGCGCGCAACTGGCCGCCGTGCGCGGCGACGATCGAATGCGCGATCGACAGGCCGATGCCCATCCCCGTATCCTTGGTCGTGAAGAACGGCTCGAAAAGCCGGTCCATATGGGCGTCCGGCACGCCGGGCCCCGAGTCGCTCACGCGGATTTCGACGCTGCGATCGCCCGTGTTCGACGTCGAGATGACGAGCTTTCGACGCCCCTCGTTGACCGCCTTCATGGCCTCGATCGCGTTGACGATCAGGTTGAGGATGACCTGCTGAAGCTGGACGCGGTCGCCGACGACGCGCGGTGACGGCGTCGCGAGGATCGTTTCGATACAGACGCCGTGTTTTTCCGCGTCGCGCCGCGTCACGAACAGAATGTCCCGAATCGCCACGTTGACGTCCACCGTCTCTTCGCGCACGGGCGATTTGCGGACGAAGTTGCGGATGCGGTCGATGATGTCGCCCGCTCGCAGCGCGTCGCGGACGATCAGATCCAGCGCCTTGGCCGCCCGGTCGACGTTCGACGGCCGGGCGGCCAGCCATCGCAGCGCGGCGTCGGCATTCGCGGCCATCGCGGCAATCGGTTGCTTGACCTCGTGACTCATCGTGGCGGTCAGTTGCCCGACGGCCGACACGCGGTTCGCGTGCGCCAGTTCCTGCTGCATTTCACGGAAGCGGCTCTCGCTTTCCCGCGCGCGCGCCTCGGCGCGCTTGCTTTCGCTCAGGTCGAGGACGAACGCGACGCCGTCCTGACCGGTGGACGAGAACATCGCCGCGCCGACCAGAATGGGCGCGCGGCTACCGTCCTTCCGGAAGTACTCCTTTTCAATCGGAGGCAGCACACCGGTTTCACGAAGGGTCGGTTCGTGGATCTGCAAATCTGCCCCGATCCATTCCGGCGGCGTCAGCGATCGCCAGTTCAACTGTCCGCGTTCCAGTTCCTCCCGGCTATAGCCGATCAGGTCGAGGAGGGCGGAATTCGCTTCGACGATCGTTCCGTCGAGCGCATAGATGAAGATGCCGATGATGTTCGCGTCGACGAGCCGGCGAATCCGCGCTTCGCGCTCGGACAGTTCGCGATACAGGCGCGCGTTCTGCAGCGAGATCGCCACCTGCGACGCGAGCACGCCGAGCGCCGCAAGGCGCGCCGGCGCGAACACGCCGGTGGCGAGCCTGCTCTCGAGATACAGCACGCCGGTCAGTTCGCCCCCGCGCGCGAGCGGCATGCACAGGATCGAACGCACGCGTTGCGCGACCGTATAGGGATCGGCCGCGCAGATCGGCTCCCTGGCGGCATCGGGAATGGATACGGTTTCGCGCGTTCGCAGCACGTAGTTGATTGTCGCGATCGGCAGGCGACGCGCTTCGAGCGGCGAGCTTTCCTGCACGACGGTCACCGTATCGTCGTGCACGGTCGCTTCCGCGCGGATACTCGCGTCACTGCCACCGTCGCCCGAAGCGAGGATCAACAGCCCGCGGTTCGCGCCGGAATGGGTGAGCGCGGCCCGCATGAACGTGTCGATCACCTTCTCCGGAACGATCTCCGACGATACGCGCTGCGACACATCGATCAACATCGCGTAATCGATCTCGCCCGCCGTCGACCGGATCGTTTCGCGGCGATCGCGGTGGCCCGTCTCCGACGCGAGGTGCGGGTACGCCTCGTCGAGATGACGGACCTTCGCATCGGCGCCCCAGCGCATGTATCCGTGACGCGCATGCCGCACATACGCGTCCGCGATGATGTCGAAGCCTCGCTCGCGGTAGAAGCGCGAGGCCAGTTCGCTGGCGATGGCTTCCTGATGCGGGAAGTCGTTCGTGCGTGCCGAACGGATCGCGTGCTCGTACAGATTCTGTGCGTCGACCGTACGCGATTCGATACGTGCGTGTTCCGCGCCGAGCAGTGCCGCGCGATGCTCGAAGTTTGGACGAAACTGCTCGGACAGCATGTCGATACGCGCCTTATGCGCGACGAAGCGCGCGAGTAGACTGGCGCGCTCCCGGGGCGCCGCGTCGTCGATCGCGGTGGCCAGCGTGAGCGCCGCATAGAAGTGGAACTCGGCCTCCTCCAGAAACATCGACGACGTCCAGATCAGCGTGTGCGCACGCCGCAGCGACTCGAGCGCCGCTTCGCGATCGGCAAACAGATAGCGTGCCTGCAGCTTTCTCGTCCAGTACCAGCACTCGGCGATCGCGAGTCCCGGATTGGCCGCAAGACGCGCTTCGAATGCGTGCTCGACAAACGCTCCGTCGTCGAACGATCCCGGTCGTCGCGTCTGACCGCGCAACGTCCGGACCAGCGCGAGCTGCGTCGACAGGATGTCGACGATGAGACCATGCCCCGCCTGGCGGGCGAACGCGATACCGCGCTCGACTTCGTCGCCGACGGCTGTCAGCGGATCGCCCGCGAACAGGCAGTTCGTATTCAGGCCCGTGAGCGAATACGACGCGTACAGGAGGTCGCCTGCCTTGTTCGCCGCGGTGAACGCGCGCCTCAGCGCGTCTTCGGACAAACGCACGTGCGTCATCCAGCGCAGCGTGAAGAAGACGAACACCATGCAGGTGCTCGCATGGAACCGGTGTTGCGGATTGCGTTCGGCGATCCGGTAGCCGGCCTGGCCGAACCGGATACCGAGTTCGAAATCGCCGAAGCGCGGGCCGGCGATCCGGCTCAACGTGCCATACGCTACGCACGACGCTTCACAGTTGCCTCCGGCGAGGCTGAGGTTGATGGCCTTGCACGTGATCAGCGAATTCAGATTGAAATCGGTGAAGCACGCGGCGGACAGCAGGCGCGTCAATACTTCGAGCGTGGTCAGCCCCACCGGATCGGTCATCGAGGGCAAGCCGACGATGTCGTCGATCGTCAGACTGGCCGCGCGGCGGCGAAGCGCTTCGTATTCGTTCCGGACGTCGAGATCGGACGGATGCGCGGAGGTATCGATGCCCACGTGGCGCAGGAATCCGAGCGCAACCCTGATCGCGTCGCCGCTTCGATCGAGTGCCGTATAGACGTCCATCCGGCGGACGGCGACGCGACCGCGATCGATCACGTCCAGCGTGTCAACGTGGAATGTCGCAAGCCGGCGCTCGGCCGCCGCGAGGTCGCCGGTCAGGAACTCGCATTCGGCGAGTTCCATCTCGAATTCGAAGCGAATGCCGGGCCAGCGTGTGTCCGGCACGCGGGCCAGCAGGTCGACGCCTGCGTGCAGATAGCGCAGTGCGGCGCCGTACGCGGCCGACGCCTTCGAGCGGATGCCGGCGCGCAGGTCGAGCATCGCCACTGCGTACCGCTCGTCCGCCGACAGCGCGTCGCTGCCGGCCCGCTCGAACTGTGCGACAGTTTCGTAGAGAAGTGCGTCGTCGTGGGAGTCGGGCAAACACGGCAGCAAGCGCCGACCGACGTCCCGGTGCATGTCGGCTCGTGCTGCTTCGGGAATCAGCGAATACGCGGCTTCCTGGACCCGGTCGTGCACAAACCGATACGTGTTGCCGACGCATTCGACCAGTTGGTGCCGAATCGCGGGCCGAAGCTCCGCCTGCAATGCGTGTTCGGTCACGTGCCTGGCGATCGCAAGGCTGCGCACGGTCGCGCTGTTCCCGAGGCAGGCGAGTGCGCGGAGCGCGTCCTTGCATGCCTCGGGCAGGCGTTCGAGCCGCGCGGACATGAGGTCCGCGACGTTGTCCGTCAACCGCGCGCGCCTGACGGTCTGTACGTTCCATGACCACTGTCCCGTGGATCGGTCCATCCGCAGCACGTTCTCGTCGGCGAGCGCGTGCAGGAACTGGACGACGAAGAACGGATTGCCGGCCGTCTTTGTGTGCACGATGCGTGCAAGCGACGCCACGCGCGTGTCGCGGGACTGAAGGACGTCGCCGACGAGGGCGCTCGCCTGCGGAACCGTCAAGGGCTGTAGCCTGATTTCATCGACCGCGACGCCGGTCGACCTGATTCGCGCGAGTCGCCGCGGCAACGGGTGTGCGAAGTCGATCTCGTTGTCGCGGTACGCGCCGATCAGCAGCAGATGGCGCAGCCCGGACCGGCTGCATATGCTTTCGAGCAGATCGAGCGTCGCCGCGTCGGCCCACTGCAGGTCGTCGACGAACAGCACGAACGGCGGGTTCAGTCGCGTGAAGACCTGAATGAAGCGGTGCAGCACGAGCTGAAAACGCGCGTGCGCCTGCGGTAGCGGCAGCTCCGGCACGGCCGGCTGTTCGCCGAGCAGCAGCGTGAGGTCGGGCACGAAGTCGGTGATCAGCTTGCCGTTCGGTCCGAGTGCGTCGACGACCGCACCGCGCCATCGGCGCAACACGTCGTCAGGTTGCGTCAACAGCGACTTCGTCACACTTTTCAGCGCGAGCGCGATAGCCGCATAAGGCGTGTCGCAATTGTGCTGATCGCACTTTCCGACCGCGAAAGTGCCGTGCGACGGTCCGACCGCCGCTTGCAGCGTACGCACCAGCGATGACTTGCCGACACCGGCGTATCCGGAAACCAGCGCGAGTTCGATTGGCCCGCCGTGCACGATCCGCTCGAACACGCGCGTCAGCCGCGCGAGTTCGTGCTCGCGGCCGTACAGCCGGGCCGGGCCCGACAACCGGCTCGGAAAGTCGGCGTCGCCGAGATCGAACGAATGGATCGTTGCATCCGCAGACCACTGCGCCGCACATCGGAGAAGATCGCGCTCGAGCCCGACCGCACTTTGATAGCGTGCTGCGGGCTCCTTCTCCAGCAGCTTCATCACGATTGCAGACAGCTGGACATGGACGCGTTCGGCGCGCAGATGCGGTGGTACGGGATTTCGGGCCGTATGGCAGTGTATCCATTCCGTTGCGCTCGTGGCCATGAAGGGCAGCGTGCCGGTCAGCATCCGGTAGAGCATCACGCCGACGCCGTACAGATCGGTGCGGCCGTCGATCGGGTGATTCAGCCGTCCCGTCTGCTCCGGCGCCATATAGGCCATCGTGCCCGCGATGATGTCCGGCGGACTCGTACGCTCGCGGTCGCTCGGTATGTCGGACGCGATTCCGAACCCGGTGATCCTGACGTGATCGGTCGCGCCGTCGACGTACAGGTGCGCCGGTTTCAAGTCACGGTGCACGATGCCGGATGCATGCATCCGGTGCACGGCCGCCGCGATCCTGGTCGCGAGCTTCAGGAAACGCTCGATCGGCAGCGTTGCGCTCAGCAGATGTTCGAGCGGAACGCCGCCGGAATCTTCGAGAACGAGCGCGATGCGATCGCCTTGCCGCTGCAGCTCGAGCGGCCGCACCGCCCATCCGCGGTCGAGCTTGTCGCGGATCCGGAATTCGTTCAGCAGGCGCTCGAACGCGGCCGCGTTCGATGCGCCGCCTTTCGGCCGCACGATCAACACCGGGGTGCGGTGGCCATGTCCGTCGGTCAGCACGGTGCGGCCATAGGCGAGATCCTCGTCCTCGAACACCACGGAAACGGCAAGATCCGCGGCGCAGCGTGCCGTTGCCGGAAAGGATGGCACCGGAGGTGTCGGCGCGCGGTCCGCATCTTCAGCCCGGCCGGAGAAGGAACGGCTATTCGACGATTCTTTCATGGCGAACCGCGCTTCCGGTCGATTCGCCCCGCGTCGTCGTCGGCAACCGAATTCGCTTGCCGACGCGTGTCACGCATGATCGACCAGCCGGCTCTCGCGATCGACCAGCCCGAGCGCGTTGGCCTTCAGCACGAAATCGGCGAGCGACTGCGATTTCATCTTCTTCATCGCCTGGCCGCGGTGCAGTTTCACCGTGATTTCGCTCAGGTTCAGTGCCGTCGCGATCTGCTTGTTGAGCAGGCCGTTCGCGACCATCGCCATGATCGTGCGCTCGCGCGGCGTCAACGAGGCGTAGCACGCGCGCAATATCGCGGCCGAGCGATCGACTTCACGTCGCCAGCG
This sequence comes from Burkholderia sp. MSMB1072, assembly GCF_001524725.1. NCBI lineage: Bacteria > Pseudomonadati > Pseudomonadota > Betaproteobacteria > Burkholderiales > Burkholderiaceae > Burkholderia > Burkholderia sp. MSMB1072. The sequence goes on along the minus strand of NZ_LOYC01000036.1, from coordinate 32,523 downwards.
GTCGCTTTCGAGCGCGCGCGTGACCGCGTCGATCATGTCCTGCCCGCGGAACGGCTTTGCCAGGAAGTCCACCGCACCGGCTTTCATGGCCTGAACCGACATCGGAATGTCGCCGTGTGCGGTCATCAGGACGACCGGGATACGCAGTTCGCGCGTGATGTGTTCCTGTACGGCCAGCCCGCTTTGTCCCTTGAGCCGGACGTCCAGGACGACGCAGCTCGGTACGTCGGGCAAGTCGAGCGCCAGGAAGGCCGGTGCGGCATCGAACGACCTGACGCGCAGCCCGACGGAGTCGAGCAACGTTTCGACCGCTTCACGCATCGCGCTGTCGTCGTCGATCACGAAGACGACGGGATCGGCCGTCTCGCCGGTCATACTGGTCATATCGCCCTCCGCCCGTGAAATCCCGAATAGAAGCATACGCGTCCGATGTTTCCGTTCAACGGCTCGGTACGAACGCGTCTGCATTTTATGTCCAAATCGGGAATCGAACGATCGTATCAAAAAGGCGCTGCGCGAGCTTTGCGCCGGCCCGGACAAGACTTGCTCGGGCCGGCTGCGGTGTGCCGCTTCATCCCTGCAATGTCCGGCCGCCAGCCGTCGCTCGTCGACCCGTCTTGCCGATCTCGGGAGCCTGACCGGTATCGGCATGCGCGATGTCGAAAGAAGTTGGCCTGTATTGCGACGTCGCCGATTCCGGCGGGTCGCAGGCGGGTAGCGTATCGCTGTACTTTTCGTCATGGGAAAAGCCTGCTCGTGGAACGACGATCGGTATCCCGGTGGTCGTTGTCGAGGGTCACGCGGCCGTGCCACGCCGGTAGTCGCCGGTGGTATTCAGATCGATCATCCGCGCGGTGTTCTCACGGCGCTCGATGATGCGCACCGGCCATTGTCGCTCGATCAACGCGCGCAGAGCGCAGCCAACCTGCCGACGGTGATGATGGCCTGCTCGATCGCAGCCGACCACGCGCTGCTGTAGTTCAGCCGGATAAATTGCCTATACCTGTCCGAAGCCGAGAACATGTGCCCAGGCCCGATCGTGATTCGGTGCTCCAGCGCGAGTCGATAGAGTTGCATCACGTCGATCTTGGCCGGCAATTCGACCCAAAGTACATAGCCTCCCGCCGGGCTCGAAATCCGCGTGCCTTCCGGAAAGAACCGCGACACGATCGTACGCATCAGGTTCGCCTGCTGCGCGTAGACCTTGCGCAAGCGCCGCAGGTGATGCTCGTACCCGTCGCGTTCCAGAAACTCCGCGATCGCGAGTTGTGGCAGAGACGGCGTCGCGAGCGTGTTCAGGAATTTCAGGTTCTCCACCTGATCGCGGTATCGGCCCGGCAGCGCCCAGCCGATCCGGTACGCAGCGGTCAGGCTCTTCGAGAACGACGTGCAATGCAGAACCAACCCATTTCTGTCGTACGATTTCAGCGTGCTGGGATGCGCATTTCCGAAATACAGTTCGTTATACACGCCGTTCTCAATGATCGGAATTCCGGTCTTTTCGGCAAATCCCACGAGTTCGCGCTTGCGCGCGTCGGGCATTTGGAAGCCGAGCGGATTCTGAAAATTCGGCATCACGATGCAGGCGGCAATCGGCTGTGATTTCGCCATCTCGGTTAGCGCTGCAATTTCGATCCCGTACTCGGGATGTGTCGGCACTTCGACCGTTTTCATTCCCATCCGCTCGATGGCATGCAGCATTGAACAAGCAGTCGGGGATTCCACCGCGATGACATCACCCGGCTTTGCAACTGCCTGTAGGCACAGATTGAGTGCCTCCGTCGCGCCGACCGTCACGACGATTTCATTCGCATCGACCGGCATACCGTTCTCCAGATGACGACGCGCAATCTGCCGTATAAGGCGTGGATGGCCAGGCGGCAGCCCGTCTGCAACGTCCCAGGGTGACTTGTCCCGGCCCGCAGCGTATGCATAGCGATTCAGCTTCTCGAACGGGAAAAGGTCCGGAGCGGGGTAGGGAGAGCCCAACGGCACGGCATCATCGGTGCCCAGCGTGCGCAGCGTTGAAAGCACCAGCCGGCCGATGTCATCGGGAGACGAACTCGGTGGCGGCTTCGAAGGCTGAAGTCCTCGCATGTGTCGATCCCCGCCATCGGCATGCAGGCGCACGAAATAACCCGACTGTGGCCGGCTTTCCAACAAACCGCGATTCTCGAGCAGACGGTATGCATGGAGCACGGTCGTGATACTCATCCTGTGCTGTTGGCTAGCTTGGCGAACCGACGGCACCCTGTCGCCGTGTTGGTACACACCCTGAAGAATGAGCCGTTCAATGTCGTCTGAAAGTTTCTTGTAGAGGTTCACTGGGCAAAGGACACAAGGTAGGTTTTTGGGGCGTGAATGAAGAACGTTCGCACAATGGTGGCTTCCGGCCGCACGCGCGGCTGTGCGTCGCCGGATTGCATATCCGTTGCGGCGACGGAAAATCGATTGGAGCGTTGGATGGGATGACCGCACGTCGGTCAAATTTCACCCATCGTCGACAGAAAATTTGGGTCGTACGACTGCGTTGCGCCATGCGCGCGTGAAATCGCGGCTGACCGACTCGTACACGTCGCTGGAAATCGACTGGTCGCGGTACAGACGCTCGATGCGATCGCGTCCCGCGTTCAGCGCGACGAGTAGCAACATACGTCGCTCGAGTTTGCCGGTGTACTGGCCGAAATTCTTCCGCATCTCGGCGATTGCTTCTTCGGTTCTGTCGATGCGGCCGTCAAGAATTGCGGAGAGCGTCTTCGTCGTTTCAGGGCCGAGTAGCGGCTGAAGGCTGGTTTCGGTATAGCGACGGAGTTGTTCCAGCACGGCGCCCCGGCATATGAGTAATTCGAACCGGTTCTGGAGCGCACGAGAGAATGGCCAACTGACCTTCAACCATGAATGGAGCCACCGGGCAGCCCGATAGCTCCATCTGACCTGCAGAATTTGTGCCGCCGCCTGCCGATATGCGACGCGCCCGCCATGCCGGACTGCTTCCGTCATCGAGCCTGCGTTCGCAATCATGCGATCCAGATTCGCGACCGAGATGATTCCGTTGCCGTACCGCGGGATGAGATCGCCTTCCCTGCGCGCAACCGCGAGTAAGCCGGCCGTCAGCCGGTCTTCGTCGGTCGTCGCGACGTCGTCGCAGTGCAATAAGTTATCGAGCGATATGCTTTGGTGATAGGCATCGATTGCGTCGCATGCGAGATTCGGGTCGATCCGAAGAGACCGCGCTGACGCGCGCACGAGCCCGTCGATTTCCGTCCCTGCAATGCCGACGACGCGTTCCTGCAGCGCCATGTCTTGCGGCGAGAGGCGATCGAGCCCGAGAAAGCGAATCAGGGGGCGGAGCGTCGATCCATTGACGACCAGCGAAAAGAGGACGAAACCGGTTGCCAGCACTGAAACGAAGCGACGTGCAGGTTCAGGCAACGCCGCGTTGCCCTCGATACCGAGCGCGAGAATGATGGTGACTGCTCCGCGTAAGCCGCCCCAGGTGATCACCAGCCTGAAGGAACGCGTGACGGCATTGCTTAACCCTAGACGGGACACCGAGGGAAACACGCCAAACAGTACCGCGAGCCGGGCGGCAAGTGCGGCGATGATGACCGCCCCGAGCGTCAGGATATCGGACGCTCGGGCGGCTCTCAACAGACCGGGCACGCGTATCGTCGCGAGAAGGAATACAAGCGTGCCGGCAATTCCGGCCACCTGTTCCCACATGAGTTGAAGATGCGACCAATTGCGCGGGGTGAGCCGAGTCCGTCCCAGCCCGCCGATCACGAGTCCCGCCGTTACGACAGCCACGACGCCAGAGACATGGAAGAACGTGTTGCCGAGAATATAGAGCGGGTAGGGAACCGCCAGGGTCAGCGTCAGCTCAGCCTTTCCTTCGCCGCCAAGGTGAACGAGTGCCCAGGCAAGCATGCGTCCCACGGCCATGCCCAGCATCGCACCACCAACGAATGAAGTAGCAAAGCCCTGCGATATCTCTGCGACCGTCTGTGAGACCGAATCGGCATTGTGCGATGCCGTGAGCAGGACCGTTGCGATCGAAATCGCGGCGGCATCGTTCAGTAAGCTTTCACCTTCGACGAGGCGTACGAGCCGGCTGGGCGCCGTCACGCTGCGAAATACGGCAAGGACCGCCGATGCGTCGGTCGTGGCGACAATTGCGCCAAGCAACAGACCGTCCCTGGACGGTACGTTTGCGGCGAATGACGCGACGAACCCGATCGATACGGTCGCTACAAACACGCCGATGATCGCGAGAATCAGAATCGGCAGCCAATCGCCGAGTATCTCGCGAACCTCGACACGCAATGCCGCTTGGAATAGCAGCGGTGGCAGAAACAGCGTCAGGCACATGTCCGCTGAAAGCGGCCCTGCGACGACCGGGTCGACAAACGCAAGCGCCGGCTCCGGAATCCACGCATGCATCGCGAGAAATATCGCTCCGAACAGAATGCCGACGAATGACACCACGAACGTTTGAGGCAGAGCGAACGAAACACTTGCCGCCTGGACGGCGCCGGTTACCGCGACAAGCATCGAGCCGAGCAACAGAATCTCTGTCGGCATCAGCGGTTGCGCCGAATGGCGCGGCGTCCTCTTTCGCACGGGCAGACCGCGAACCAAGCCGACAGCGGGCGGCGCTCGCTTTCCGTCACGTTGCTTGTGTCGATCTTCATGACTCGGGTTCCTCTGGTCCAGGTGAAAGGGAGGGCTGATTTCCACTCTGCGGCGTCGCCCATACTGTATTCGTCGCGCGCAGGCAGATTTTCCAGAAATGCACGAGATCGGCGATTCGCTCGTGCTGAATGAGGAATCCAGTCGCGCCGTCGTGCGAATTCGAAAACGCGCTGCCAATTTCGACATCGCAGTGTGAGAAGGGCGGCAATATGCCTTCGTGTCCGAGGATGTGCGGTTAGGGCACGTGCTTGGCGGGCTGCGGCGATTGCGTCGGCCCATGAGGACCGGAGTTGCCGCGATTTCTGGACTGACTGGAGTGAATGATGGAAACATCGAAATGGATCGCCGGAGCATTTATCGCAGCATCGCTTGTATCCGGCGCGATGCCTGCCGACGCACAGATCGCCGGCAGCGAGGTGGTCGGCGTGAGCATCGAACAGGCCAGTCTCGTGGTGAACGGCTGGAGCGCAAGGAAGAGTCTGCTCGGCAAGGCAATCTACAACGACCGCGGTGAGAAGGTAGGGGTACTGCACGACATCATCGTCACACCCGACGACGCCGTTTCATTCGCGATCGTCGCGGCGCACCAGTTCCTTGGCGTGTCTGCGCACGACGTTGCGGTGCCTGTCACGCAGATCGACTTCGTCGGCGGCAAGCTCGTCTGGGCCGGCGCGACGCGGAATGCGCTCAAAGCCATGCCGGTGTTTCAGTATTCGAAAGTGCGAGCTACACCGATTGCACGCACGGAATACGCGCACCACTGATGCGGGAGAGAAAATCCTCCGCGTCAAGTTTTCAGCATAACGATCAAGCTGTCTAAATCGACAAAGGTCACGCTAGTCACGGGCGCATCGGGCGGTATCGGAAGGGCGGTCGCGCTTCGGCTCGCTGCTGCCGGATTCGCGGTCGTTGGTCGCCGCGCTGAAAGTTCGCCGAGACCGATGCGGTGGTCTCCGAGATCGCGCGTGGTGATGGTTCAATTTGATTCTGGGGCGATTGAAAAATGCAAAAAGATAATGCAAAACTGTCGTTGGTCCCGCCGTTCACGCATGAGTCTGCGGTAGCGAAGATCCGCGCTGCCGAGGATGGATGGAACTCTCGCAATCCCGAAAAGGTTTCTCTCGTTTACTCGATCGATACGGTGTGGCGAAATCGCGCAGAATTCATTTCTGGTCGAGCTGAAGTTTGCGCGTTCCTCGAGCGCAAATGGCGGCGTGAGCTCGATTATCGGCTTATTAAGGAACTGTGGGCCTTCTCGAATGACCGTATCGCGGTACGTTTTGCCTATGAATGGAGGGATGATGCAAACAACTGGTTTCGTTCATATGGCAATGAAAATTGGCTGTTCGATCCGGATGGCCTGATGCATTATCGCCATGCAAGCATCAATGACCTGCCGATCAGGGAGGCCGACCGAAAATTTCACTGGCCGCTCGGTCGACGTCCGGACGACCATTCAGGATTGACTGAGTTAGGGCTCTGATTTCGAGGGGCCGGGGTGATGCCGTTTCGGGCACCGAGAAAGCGGCGGGCGAGTTCGGCCGCGCACTTGACGTCATGTCCTTTGGCGGCATTCGCTACAGCGGGATGGGGGCGTACAACGGCAAGGCGGGTTTCGATGCGCCGAGCAACCCCAATCGATGCTGATCAGCGTTCCCGATGCGATGTTCGACGTATTCCGCCTTATGCGGAAAAGGACATCTGCAGGATACCCGGCGTCTTCGTATAAGGTGGAAACAATGCATACGCTCTGGACGATCGTCGCCGGCGTGCTTTTGCTGGCCGTGTTCCTGTTGTTTGGGCAGTTGTGGGGCGTGCAGGCGGCATCGCCGGCATTCGCCGCGAAGGCGTTCGTGCCTGTCTGGCTCGGTATCTCGCTGGTCAATCTGTGGGTCGGCGTGTATCGAGCCGGATACGGCGTGCGCGAGGAACTGCCGGTGCTCGCGATCGCGTTCGGCGTGCCGGCCCTCGTGGCGGTAACCGTCGCGCTGCTGTTGCCGCGCACCTGAATCGAAACATGGCGACGAGTCGGGTGATCGCGCGTCCGTCGCCGACGTGCTTCCACGATGCCGCCCGTCATTCCGGTGCCGTGAAGATCGATCAGTCTTGGCTGCGCCGCTGGTCCAGGACGTCCTCACGTTCCGTGATCGATGCAGGGCCCGTGCAATGGTTCGCGAAACCGTGCGGCTTACCGCGTGTGACCGCCCAGCCCGACTTCGGCGTGCTGCTTCATCCCTATAATGATGGACCGTGAGCCGTCGCTCATTGACCCGTTGCCGATATCAGGAGCCTGATCGATGTCGTTGCGCACCGATGCAAACTTCTTCCTTCTTCTTGCCGACTCCTACCGCCGGCTGCTGAACCGCCCGCTCGTTCCCGACGGCATGAGCGCATCCGACGGCGCCGCGTGGTTGTATGGCGTGGCACCGTTCGGCATCCTGGCGCACGACGCGTCGGCCGATCCGGTGTTCGTGTACGGCAACAAGCGCGCGCAGGCGATTTTCGAATACGACTGGGACGAACTGACGGCGTTGCCGTCACGGCTGTCGGCGGAACCGATGGAGCGCCGCGAGCGCCAGTTGTTTCTCGACAAGGTGGCGCGCGACGGCTTCGTGTCCGAATACCGCGGCGTGCGCGTCACGAAGTCCGGCAAGCGTTTCTGGATCGAGCGCGCGACCGTGTGGCAACTCATGGACGCAGACGGAATCGTGCGCGGCCAGGCCGCGATGATTCCGGAAGTGCGGCCGCTCGACGCGACGGCATGAACGCGATGGTCGGCAGACATGCGGCGCGCGTTGCGCACCCGTGCCGTGCCCGATCAACGGGCGCCCGGTCGCACCCGACATGCGCCAGCGCCCGGATGACAAAACCGTAATCGAAGCCTCACCTTCAGGAAAGCGCGCGAATCGCAGAATGGACACAACTCCTCATCGCGTCGATGCGGAGCGGATGTCCGGCCTGATCTGCGGACGCAAACATGCCATCTTGTGAGGTGAACATCATGACCAACCTGATTCGTGCAGTCCTGCTTTCCTGTGCGCTGAGCGCACCGATCGTCGCCTTTGCGCAAACCACCGACCATGAGCTCACGCGTGCCGACGTGCGCGCCGATCTCGTCCGCGTCGAAAAGGCCGGTTACCGGCCGATCGGCAGCGATCCTTACTATCCGGAAGACATCCAGGCCGCCGAGGCGAAGGTCGCCGCGCAGCAAGCGCAATCGGCCGCTGCACGGCCGACCGACGCTGCAAAGCCCGCGACCTCATCGTTCGCGTCGCTCGACGCGCAGCAGTTGTACGAGCATCACTGAACGCGACGATCGACCGCCGCCCGCGGTGCCGGCGGCGGATCGGTCAACGGCACGCATGCCGCCGCGATTCAGTGCTCGCCCTTCTCGAGTACGTTCTGCGTGAGGGCGACCGACGGAATCGTCGGCTTGAACAACGCACGGCGCGCGCGGCGGCTCAACCACTTCCAGCCGGCCACGAGCAGCAGCGCGACCAGCGGGATCGATGCAATCGTCCATGTCCCGTTCGGGTAGTCGAAGGCCATCAGCACCAGCACGCCGAGCAGGAACAGCAGCGTGAGCCACGATGTCACGGGCGCGCCCGGCATCCTGAACGAGACGTCGTCCGCCTCGCCGCGCCGGACCGCGGCGCGGAACCTCATCTGGCACACGACGATGAAGCCCCATGTGCTGACGATGCCGAGCGATGCGATGTTCAGCACGATCTCGAACACGCTCGACGGCACGAGATAGTTGAGCAGCACGCCGACCACATAGATCGCGACCGTCACCAGAATGCCCGCGTACGGGACGGACTGCGCGCTCATCCGCGCGAGGAACGCGGGGGCCGAGCCGCCCATCGACAGCGCGCGCAGCACGCGCCCCGTCGAATACAGGCCGGAGTTCAGGCTCGACAGCGCGGCCGTCAGCACCACAAGGTTCATCACCGAACCGATGCCCGGCACGCCGAGCGCGCCGAAGAACGTGACGAACGGGCTCTGGCCCGCCTTGTACGCGCTCCACGGCAGCAGGCAGACCAGCAGCACGACCGATGCGACGTAGAAGATCGCGATGCGCCAGATCACGTTGTTGATCGCGCGCGGCAGCACCTTGCGCGCGTCCTTGCATTCGCCGGCGGCCGTGCCCACCAGTTCGACGCCTGCGAATGCGAACACCACGCCTTGCACCAGCACCAGCGCCGGCATCAGTCCGTGCGGAAAGAACCCGCCGTTGTCGGTGATCAGCTGCATGCCGGTGCCATGGCCGGCCACCGGCATGCCCGTGCCGAGGATCGCCGCGCCGATCACGAGAAACAGCACGATCGCGGCGACCTTGACCAGCGCGAACCAGAACTCCATCTCCGCGAACCACTTCACGCCGATCAGGTTCATCGTCGCGACGATGCAGAGCGCGACGAGCGCGAAGATCCACTGCGGCACGGCCGCGAACGGCGCCCAGTAATGCATGTAGAGCGCGACGGCGGTGATGTCGACGATGCCGGTCATCGCCCAGTTCAGGAAGTACATCCAGCCCGCGACGAACGATGCCTTCTCGCCGAGGAATTCGCGCGCGTACGACACGAAGCTGCCGCTGCTGGGGCGATGCATCACGAACTCGCCAAGCGCACGCAGGATCAGGAACGAAAACGCGCCGCATACGAGATAGACGATCGCGAGCGACGGGCCGGCGGCCTGCAGCCGGCCGCCGGCGCCGAGAAAGAGCCCGGTGCCGATGGCCCCGCCGATCGCGATCATCTGCACCTGTCGATTGCCGAGGGTCTTGTGATAGCCGGCTTCGTGCGATTCGAGCCAGCTGCGTTTGTCGGTTTCGCCGGTTGTCGACGGTTCGGGAATCGATGCCATGACGGTATCCTCGCGCACGGATGGGATTGGAATCATCCCGATCGCGGGACGATCGGGACCACCGGTACCGGCGGACCGGCGCGCGCAAGCAAGCGCACCCGTCCTGTTCGCGATTCGCCGGGTGTGGCGAAAGGCACGGTACGTCGCGAACGTATTCAGCCGTAATTCCCGTCACAAACGGCATGCAAAATTGGACTGCGTCTGTTCGAATCCGTGCATAGGGGCCTCGGCGGCGGGTGAACCAACTGGGTAATTTGGTGCGCCGGCGCGCACTGCGAGGGCAACCGTTGCCGAAGGTGCCGGCTCATGCACCGAAATGAGGAATGCGGTACACCGAAAGGTTCGCCGAAATTTCCGTCTCGCGCCGGTGCGGCCGGCGTTTTGCGGCAATGGCCTGGTTTTTGCTGGAGTGGTTCGGCCGCGCAATCGTTGCGCGCTGCCCGACGACATACCAGACAAGGAAGATTCACCGTGAGCCCGACGACCCGACCGTTCCCCCGACGCACCTGGCTGGCTGCACTGATCGCCGCCCCCGTGATCGCGCTGTTCGCCGCCGCGCCGGCCCATGCCGATGCGCTCGACACCATCGCGAAAAACGGCACGCTGCGCGTCGCGGTGCCCGAGGACTATCCGCCGTTCGGCTCGGTCGGCACGGACATGCAGCCGCAGGGCTACGACATCGACATGGCAGGACTCCTCGCCAAGGCGCTCGGCGTCAAGCTGAAGCTGGTGCCCGTGAACAGCGCGAACCGGATTCCGTACCTGACGACCAACAAGGTCGACATGGTGATCTCGTCGCTCGGCAAGACGCCGGAGCGCGAGAAGGTCATCGATTTCTCGAGCGCTTACGCGCCGTATTTCCAGGGCGTGTTCGGGCCGTCCGACGTGAAGGTGAGCGCGCCCGCCGACCTGTCCGGCAAGACGGTCGGTGCCACACGCGGCGCGCTCGAGGAGATCGCGCTGTCGCAGCTCGCGCCGAGCGCGACGATCAAGCGCTTCGAGGACAACAATGCGACGATCCAGGCGTTCCTGTCGGGGCAAGTCCAACTGATCGCGGCCGGCAACATCGTCGCGGCGGCGATTCTCGCGAAGAATCCGCCGCGCCGCCCCGAGGTCAAGTTCGTGATCAAGAATTCGCCGTGCTTCGTCGGCGTCAACAAGAACGAGCCACGCCTGCTCGCGAAGATCGACGATGCGATCGCGCATGCGAAGCAGGACGGCACGCTGGGCGAAATGTCGCGCAAGTGGCTCGGCCAGCCGTTGCCGGCCGGACTGTGACGAAACGCCGTGCCGCGTGACACGGCGCCGCGGCCGGGATGCCCGGCGCGGCACGTGTCGTTGTCCGAACCCGAACTTATCCCGTTCCCATGAGCTACCAGCTTCAATTCGGCGAGCTTGCCGAGTACGCCGGCGTGTTCACGAGCGGCGCGGCGATCACGCTCGCGTTGACCGCGGTCGCGACCGTGCTCGGCGTGGCACTCGGCGTGCTCGGCGCGGCCGCGTACAGCGCCGACGCGCGCGCAGCCGTGCGATTGCGCCCGCTGATCGGCGCGTACGTCGAGGCGATTCGCAATACGCCGTTCGTCGTCCAGCTGTTCTTCATCTTCTTCGGCTTGCCGGCGCTCGGCGTGCATATCGACGAATACACGGCCGCGATCCTTGCGATGACGCTCAATCTCGGCGCGTACTCGGTCGAGATCGTGCGCGCGGGCGTGGCCGCCGTGCCGAAAGGGCATCTGGAGGCGGCGTCCGCGCTGGCGATGTCGCGCGCGCAGATGTTGCGCCACGTCGTGCTGCCGCAGGCGCTCGCCAAGGTGTTTCCCGCGCTGTCGAGCCAGATCGTGATCACGATGCTCGGTTCGGCGGTCGTGTCGCAGATCTCGGTGGCCGACCTGACCTATGCGGCAAGCTACATTCAGTCGCGCAACTTCCGCGCATTCGAGACGTACTTCGCGATCACGCTCGCGTATCTGGCGATGGCGCTGCTGCTGCGCGCCACGCTCGGCGCGATGGGCCGCCGCCTGTTCTCCCGGCGCGTGCGAGGTGCGCGATGATCGATTTCACGCTTGGGCAAATTCTCGCGAACCTGCTGCTGGCCGCGCGCTGGACGATCGTGCTGTCGATCGTGTCGTTCGTATCCGGCGGCCTCGTCGGCCTCGGGCTGCTCGTGATGCGCGTGTCGAATTCGACGGTGCTGCGCGGCGTCGCGAAGCTCTATATCGAAGTGTTCCAGGGCACGCCGTTGCTGATGCAACTGTTCATCGTGTTCTTCGGCCTGCCGCTCGTCGGGCTCGACGTTTCGCCGTGGGTCGCGGCCACGGCCGGGCTCACGTTCTTCACCAGCGCGTATCTGGCCGAAATCTGGCGCGGCTGTGTCGAGGCGGTGCCGAAAGGGCAGTGGGAGGCGTCGGCGAGCCTGGCGATGGGTTACGTCGAGCAGTTGCGTCACGTGATCCTGCCGCAGGCCGCGCGCATCGCGGTCGCGCCGACGGTCGGCTTCGGCGTGCAGGCCGTGAAGGATACGGCGCTGGTGTCGATCATCGGCTTCACCGAGCTGACGAAGGTCGGCATCGCGATCTCGAACGCGACGTTCCGGCCGTTCGTCGTATATGGCCTCGTCGCGCTGATCTATTTCGCGCTCTGCTATCCGCTTACCCGTTATGCGCGCACGTTGCAAAGGAGATGGCATGCCGCTCGTTGAAACCCGGGGTGTCGAGAAGAATTTCGGTACCCATCATGTGCTCAAGGGCATCGATCTGTCCGTCGAGCGCGGGCAGGTCGTATCGATCATCGGCCGCAGCGGCTCGGGCAAGAGCACGCTGCTGCGCACGCTCAACGGGCTCGAGAGTATCGACGCAGGCACGATTTCGGTCGACGGAGAACGCGTCGATGCACGGCACGCGGACCTGCGTGCGCTGCGGCTGAAGGTCGGCATGGTGTTCCAGCAGTACAACCTGTTTCCGCACCTGAGCGCCGGGCAGAACGTGATGCTCGCGCAGTCGGTGGTGAAAAAGGCGCACCGTCAGCAGGCACGTGCGATCGCAGAGCTGATGCTCGAGCGTGTCGGCCTCGGCGACAAGTTCGACGCGTTTCCGGAACACCTGTCGGGCGGCCAGCAGCAACGCGTCGCGATCGCGCGTGCGCTCGCGATGAAGCCGAGCGTGCTGCTGTGCGACGAGATCACGTCCGCGCTCGATCCCGAGCTCGTCGGGGAGGTGCTGGGGGTCATCGAGCAGCTCGCGCGCGAGGACATGACGCTGATCATGGTCACGCACGAGATGAACTTCGCGCGTGCGGTGAGCGACAGGATCGTGTTCATGCACCAGGGGCGTGTATGGGAGAGCGGCACGCCCGACGAGATCTTCGAGCGGCCGCAGACCGTGGAGTTGACGCGGTTTCTGGGCACCGTCCGACACACGGCGCCGTTGCGCGTCGACTGACGCTGCCGTGCGGCCGGGCCGCGACCGGATGACAAGACCGTAATCGAAGCCTCACCTTCCGGAAAGCGCGCGAATCGCAGAATGGATACCACTCCTCGTCGCATCGATGCGGAGCGGGTGTCCGGCCTGATCTGCGGACGCGAACATGCCATTTTCGGAGGTGAACGTCATGAACAATCTTATTCGTGCAGTCCTGCTTTCCTGTGCGCTGAGCGCACCGATCGTCGCATTCGCGCAAACCGCCGGCGACACGATCACGCGCGCCGACGTGCGCGCCGACCTGATTCGGGCGGAGCGCGACGGTACGCTGCCGACGTCGAACTCGGACTATCCGCCGAGTACGGAGACGATTGCGCGCAATCGCGAACTGTATGCGATCGCACATGGCGACTGGCACACGGCAACGGCCGCGACGTCGGCGTCCGTCTCGACCGCGAGTGCGCAATGAAGCGCCGAGCGAAGGGGCTGGCGATCGCCGCGTGGCTTGCGGCAGCCGCGGCCCCGGCTTTCGCGCGCGGACAGCCGCAATTACCCGCAGACGACGGCGGGCGCGCGAGCGTGCTGCGTGCGCTGAATCCCGAGGGCGCTCCGTACCGCGCGGCGGCCGACACCCGACCGGCGCACCTTCATGCCGTACCCATCAGCCGCGCGCCGAGCGCGATCCCGCGCGCGGACAGCAACGCACCGGCCGCACGCTGACGGGCGTCCCAGCCTGCCAGCGCGACATCGAACGCGGCGCCGCGTGCGATGTCGCGCAATGCTTCGGCGAGACCGACCGCGTCGTCCGCGGCTTTCGCGACGCCCGCCGCCGTGTGCGGGCGCACGATGCATGCGGCGTCGCCGAGCAGCACCGCGCGCCCGAAAGCCATCCGCTCGACCGCGAGATCGAGGATCGCCTGCGCGAACGGCGCGGGTGTCGCATCGACGAGCGCGGCGAGCGTCGGTGCGAGCATCCGGTCGGCGGCGTCGACGAGTTCCGTGCGGTTGTCGTCCCGGGCAGCGACGCGAGCGGATGGGACGGCGCGACCGCGAACACGTGTTTGAGCGAACCGATCGGCCGCGCGACGATGCCCGGCAATTCCGGCGGTTCGCCCGCCGCGCCGACGACGAGATCCGCCCGACGCGAAATCAGCGCATCCCACGCGCCGCCGAGCACTTCGGTGGACAGCCGCAGCCGCGTATCCATCCCGAGCGCGTAGAACCGGTGCACGTACGGCCACAGCGCGTCGAACGGCAGGATTTCGTCGATGCAGACGCGGACTTCCGTTTCCCAGCCCTGTTGTGCCCGCAGCGCCTTCATTTCGAGTTGCTCGGCCGCGCGCAGCAGGCGCCGGCCTTCCTCGACGACGATGCGCCCTGCATGCGTGAGCTTCGCGCGCCGTCCGCTGCGGTCGAACAGCGCCACGCCGAGATCGCTTTCGAGTTTCTGCACCAGGTAGGTCAGCGCCGAGGGGACGCGATGCAGCAGTTCCGCTGCTTCGGCAAAGGTTCCGGTGCGGTCGATCGCGTCCAGGGCTTCGAGCGCTTCGAATGACAGCTTCATCGCGAATTCCGGTAGAGGTGGCTGGCGCATCATACCAGTGCCGGTACGGCGCGGGCTCCAGCGTGCAAGTCGGTCGCGATGTGGACGGCGTTCAAGCGTAGAAGTCGATCAGCGTGTCGAGATTGCGTTGCGCGCGCTGCTCGAGCGGCGCGAATTCCGCCGATCGAAACAGCGGGGCCTGCCCGCGCAGATGTTCGAGCGCCTGCCTGCGACCGGCTCGGAAGCTTGCCGACGGCGCATCGGGATCCTGCGCCCACTCGCGTGCAATCGCGCGGTCGTACTCGCGAAGCCGCTCGGGCGCGGCCGCGAGGATCGCGAGATCGGCGTCGAGAAAAATCCGCCCCGCGCGCTGCAATGCCGGATCGGCGGCGAACGTTTCAGGCAGCCGGTGCGACTGCGTCGCGAGAATGAGATCGGATGCAACGGACACGTGCGATGCGTGCGCATGCAACCACGACGCGGTACAGTGCGTGTTGGTGACCTGCGCGAGCCATTGCGCGCTGCGCGCTTCGTTGTTCGCGTAGTCCGGCAGCGTCGTCGCGTAGACGACATCGTGGGCCCAGACCGCAAGCTCGATGGCCGGCCATAGGGGTTGCGCGCGATACGGCGCGAGGTGCGCGAACAGTTCCGCCAGATGCGCGAGCGTGTGATAGAAGCGCTGCGGCTGGCCATAGGCGCGTGCGACGAGCGGCCACACGGTCGCAGTGCCGAAGCAGGCGTCGCAGGCGGCGCGCAGCGTGCGCTCGATATCGGGGGCGATGGCATTCATGGCGGCGCTCGGCTCGGGCGGACGATGCGCGCAGCATAGCAAACGCGGCGGCGTGCAGGCACGCAACTTGCGCGCGGGCACGGACCGCACCCCTTCGGAGGCTTCCATGAAACGAATCTGGCCGCGACGATCGATGCTCGCGATAGGTGTGCTCGCAACAGTCGGGCTGCATGCAGCCGTCGCATCGGCGGCGCCCGACGTCTCGATCGGCCATGCGAATTACGGGACGACCGCGTCCGGGCAGGCGGTGAGCCAGTACACGCTCGCGAACCGGCACGGCGTGACGCTGAAAATCATCACGTACGGCGGCATCGTGACCGCACTCGAGGTGCCGGACCGCACCGGCCGTGTGGCCGACATCGTGCTCGGCTTCGATTCGCTCCACGATTACGAAGCGCACAACGGCAACATCCATTTCGGCGCGCTGATCGGCCGGTATGCGAATCGCATCGCGGGCGGGCGTTTTACGCTCGACGGCAAAACCTGGAAGCTGCCGGTCAACGACGGGCCGAACACGCTGCACGGCGGCCCCGACAGTTTCGACGCGAAGGTATGGACGGTCGCCGGCACGCACAGCGACGCGACCGGTGCGAGCGTCACGCTGCGCTACGTGAGCCCCGACGGCGAGAACGGCTTCCCCGGCACGTTGACGACGGACGTGACCTACACGCTGACCCGCGACGATCAGGTCCGCATCGACTACCGCGCAACGACCGACCGGGACACGGTCGTCAACCTGACGAACCACAGCTACTTCAACTTGGCGGGGCAGGCCGGCGGCAGCGTCGAGCGGCAATTGATCGAGATCGCCGCATCGCGCTTCACGCCGACCGACGACACGTCGATTCCGACCGGGCAACTGGCGAGCGTCGCGGGCACGCCGATGGATCTGCGCCAGTTGACGCCGATCGGCGCGCATCTGCGCGATGCGTATCCGCAGCTCGCGCTCGCGCATGGCTACGACCAGAACTGGGTGCTGGACCAGGGTGGCCAGTCGGCGCCGGCGTTTGCCGCGCGCGCTTACGACCCGGCGTCGGGGCGTTTTCTCGAGTTGTACACGACGCAGCCGGGGCTGCAGTTCTACACGGCCAACGGGTTGAACGGCAGCGTCGCGGGCAAGGGCGGAACGGTCTACCGGCAGACCGATGCGTTCGCGCTGGAAGCCGAGCATTTTCCCGATTCGCCGAATCGTCCGGCCTTCCCGTCGACGGTGCTCAAGCCGGGCGAGACGCTGCACGAAGTGACGGTGTGGCG
Source organism: Burkholderia sp. MSMB1072 (assembly GCF_001524725.1). NCBI lineage: Bacteria > Pseudomonadati > Pseudomonadota > Betaproteobacteria > Burkholderiales > Burkholderiaceae > Burkholderia > Burkholderia sp. MSMB1072. The sequence goes on along the minus strand of NZ_LOYC01000036.1, from coordinate 15,959 downwards.
GGTGGGTGCGCGATGAGCGTGTGGGTCGCGGCCGCGTTCCGGCGCGTCAATGCGACGACACGAACACCGCATCGTCGAACGCTTCGGGAATCGCGAAGCTCGCGCGCATGCGCTGCGTCTCCTTCGCCGGCGTCAAGCCGAACAGGCGCTTGAATTCGCGGCTGAACTGCGACGGGCTCGTGTAGCCGACCGCGTAGCCGGCCGCCTCCGCCGTCAGGTCCTGGCGCACCATCAATAATCGCGCCTGATGCAGGCGCGTCGACTTCAGGTACTGCATCGGCGACACCTGCGTGATCGCCTTGAAATGGCTGTGAAAGCTCGGCACGCTCATGCCGGCCGCGTCGGCCAGTTGCGACACGTCGAGCGGCCGCGCGTAGTCGGTGTGGATCACGCGCAATGCGCGCCCGATCCGGCCGAACTGCCCGCGCATCGCCAGTGCGCTGCGCATCGCATCGCCCTGCGCGCCGGTCAGCACGCGGAAATACAGCTCGCGAAGCAGCGCCGGGCCGAGCACCGCGGCGTCGAGCGGCCGCTGCATCGCCTCGACGAAACGCAGCACGGACGCGTACATCGCTTCATCCATCGGCGTCGACATCATGCTCTTCGGCGCCTGCACGGGTTGTGCGAGGCCGGCGCGATCGATCTGCGCGGCGAGTTCGGCGGCCAGCGTGAAATCGAGGTGCAGGTACAGCGCGAGCAGCGGGCGCTCGGGCGTGGCGTCGGTTTCCATGCTGAACGGGACGGGTACGGAGACGGCCAGGTAATGGTGCTCGTCGTACAGATAGCGCTCGCCGCCGAAGTAGCCGCGCTTCGATCCCTGGCACACGATCACGATGCCCGGGTCGTACAGCACCGGCGTGCGCGACAGCGCGCGGTTCGAGCGCAGGATGCGCACGCTCGGCAGCGCCGTCAGGTTGTAGCCTTCGTCGGGCGCGAGCGCGTGCAGCAGCGTCACCAGGCGCTTCCGGTCGCGCGGGGACAGCGCCGGAGATCGGGCGGAGATGGGCGAGGTGCTCATAGTTTTGTGCAAGAAAATCAGCGGAATCGGGCTTATTCGGCGCAGTTCGTCAGACTAGTATGCATGCTTCGATCGACATTCGGGAGAAGCTCACATGGCATCCGGCAACATCATGCTCATTACCGGCGTCAGCAGCGGTTTCGGTCGCGCGCTCGCGCGGGAGGCGCTGGCCGCCGGCCACACGGTGGTCGGTACGGTGCGCAGCGCGCAGGCGGCCCGCGATTTCGAGGCGCTGTCCGCGCAGGCGGCCGTCGCGCGCGTGCTCGACGTGACCGACTTCGACCGCATCGACGGCGTCGTCGCGGACATCGAGGCGAACGTCGGGCCCATCGACGCGCTGGTGAACAACGCGGGTTACGGGCACGAAGGGATCATGGAGGAGGCGCCGCTCGACGAGATGCGCCGGCAGTTCGACGTGAACGTATTCGGCGCGGTCGCGATGATGAAGGCCGTCGTGCCGTTCATGCGCGCGCGCCGGCGCGGCCGCATCCTGAACATCACGTCGATGGGCGGGCACATCACGATGCCGGGCATCGCGTACTACTGCGGCAGCAAGTTCGCGCTGGAAGGCATTTCCGAAACCCTCGGCAAGGAGCTCGAACCGTTCGGCATCGCGGTGACGGCCGTGGCGCCGGGTTCGTTCCGCACCGACTGGGCCGGCCGCTCGATGGTGCGCACGCCGCGCTCGATTGCCGACTACGATGCGCTGTTCGATCCGATCCGCCGCGCGCGCGAGGAGAAAAGCGGCAAGCAGCCGGGCGACCCCGCGAAGGCCGCGCGGGCGATGCTCGCCGTGATCGCGGCGGACCGTCCGCCCGCGCATCTGCTGCTCGGCAGCGATGCGCTGCGGCTCGTGCGGAGCAAACTGTCGGCGCTGGACGACGAAATCCGCGCGTGGGAAGCCGTGACGGTGTCGACGGACGGCTGACGCGCGCGGCATCGTTCATTTCCCGCCGGTGGATGATCGGCCGTCGCCGCGCGCGATGGCGTCGAGGTTTCACAATAATGGCCGATAATGGCAACCGGCCCGCTCGCCACGTTCATCCACCTCACCGGAGCATCGCGATGCCATACGTCACCACGAAGGACAACGTCGATATTTTCTACAAGGATTGGGGTCCGAAAGATGCACAGCCCGTCATGTTCCACCACGGCTGGCCGCTGTCCAGCGACGACTGGGATGCGCAGCTGCTGTTCTTCGTCCAGAACGGCTATCGCGTGATCGCGCACGACCGGCGCGGCCATGGCCGCTCGGCGCAGGTCTGGGATGGCCACGACATGGATCATTACGCGGCGGATGCGTTTGCGGTGGTCGAAGCGCTCGACCTGCGCAATGCGGTGCATATCGGGCACTCGACGGGCGGCGGCGAAGTGGCGCGCTACGTCGCGAAGCACGGCGAGCCGGCCGGCCGCGTCGCGAAGGCGGTGCTGGTCAGCGCGGTGCCGCCGCTGATGCTCAAGACCGACTCGAACCCCGAGGGCTTGCCGCTCGAGGTGTTCGACGGCTTCCGCAAAGCGCTCGCCGACAATCGCGCGCAGTTCTTCCTCGACGTGCCGAGCGGCCCGTTCTACGGGTTCAACCGCGAGGGCGCGACCGTGCACCAGGGCGCGATCCGCAACTGGTGGCGGCAGGGGATGGCAGGCAGCGCGAAGGCGCATTACGACGGCATCAAGGCGTTTTCGGAAACGGACCAGACCGACGACCTGAAGTCGATCTCCGTCCCGACGCTCGTGCTGCATGGCGAAGACGACCAGATCGTGCCGATCGCGGACTCCGCGCTGAAGTCGGTCAAGCTGCTGAAGAACGGCACGCTGAAGACCTATCCGGGCTATTCGCACGGGATGCTGACGGTCAACGCGGACGTGCTCAACGCCGATCTGCTCGCGTTCGTGCGGGCATGACGGTGTCGGCGCCAGCCCGCTGCGGCGGGCGGCGCCGCGATCGAAGGGAGGCGATCCGGCCGCGTGGGAAAGGGCGGATCGCCCGCCGGGTGCTTCACCCCAAATCGACGAAGCGCACGCCCGGATGCGCGAGGCGCGGCAGCCGGCTGCTCGGCAGCGCGATCGCGAGCGCCGCGTAGCGCATCGTCGATCGGCGTGACGCTTCGTTTGCGTCGCGCTGGCGCCCGCTAGCCATTGCGCAGGAACACGACGTAGCCGCGGAACCACGGATTCGACGCGAGATACGGCGGCGCGTCCCACTCGCCGCCCTGGATCACGCCGATGCGAAACGGCAGTTGCAGCCGCGCGACGCGTGGCAGATAGGCCGCATAGTCGGGAATCGTGCTGCGGCCCTGGTAGGTCTGCACGACCACTTCGTCGACGATCCCCTTGAGCTGGTTGACCTGGTCGGTATCGATGCGGCTGCTCCAGTCGAGCAGCCCCGTGATGCTCAGCCTGCAATCGGCGGGCAAGGTCTCGCGCAGCGTGCGCAGGAACGCGAGGTAATCCTGCAGGTGGCGCGTACCGGCATCGAAGTCGATCTGGATGCCGGCGATCGTGCGGCCCGACGCACGCCAGCGTGCGAGCTGCGCGAGCATGATCTGCGTGACGCGCGGCGTCCAGCGCAGCGTATGCGCGCGATAGACGAGCCACACGTGCGCGTCGGGCGCGGGCGGCAGCGCGACGCCCTGCGCGATCACGCGCACCTGCGACTCGTCCCGCGGCGACGCCTCGATCTGACCTTGCAGCACGTAGACGGCGCGCGCGCCGCGCACGACCGTCTGCGGCTTCACGCCCGCCCACAGCCAGAACGCGTCGTACCGTGCGGCGTCGACGGTGCCGGCCAGCGCACCGCGCGCGGCCAGCAGCAGCGCGATGCACGCGATGCGTTTCATGCGGCGCTTACCAGTAGTAGCGAAGCTTCCGCGCCCACGGGCTGCCCGCATAGGCGGTCTTCAGCGTGTCGAACCAGCGCTTGCGCGTGCTCTTCGACACTTCCTTGCCGCCGCACTCGTTGGAGCCGCTCGGCTCGTAGCACTTGATCGCGCGATAGAACGCGTACGCGCGGTCGTTCGGGTCCGCCTGCGTATCCGCCATCACCGTCACGTAGCTCGACATCCGCTCGTACGGCTTGCCCGCGAACTGCGACGGCGCGTCGCCGAGCGTCGGCGGCACGCGCGTGGCGGCCGTGCTCGACGCATTGCGGACCCACGACGGCACCGGATCGATTTCGAGGCCGGGCACCGGCGGATGAAGCCGCACGAAATCGGCCAGGCAGTTCAGCCCTTTCGGATCGGCGGGATTCTGCTGCAGCGTCGCGGCGATGTCGCGCGCCGAGGGGCACGTGTAGCCGTCTGCGTTTTTCGCACCGGCTGCGACGAACGGCTTCAACGGATCGGCGGGCGTGCCGGACACCAGCGCCGTGTCGGCGATGAAATCCGCGTAGTGCGAACGCGTGAGCTCCTTGTACAGCAGCGTGTACAGCGCGGTGTCGCGCAGCGCGCTGCCGGTCGCGCGATTCCGCGCTTGCGCGCGCAGCAGGTCGGCATTGGCCGCGCGCTGCAGCAGCACCGCGCGGATCGCGGCGTTCTGCACGGGCGAATCGTCGGCGAATGCGTCGTTGACGAGCCCGGCCTGCTCCAGGTTGATCGCGAGCGCGAGTTCCAGCATTTCGCGCTGGAAGCGGAATGTCGCGAGCGGGATCAGGTCGCGCCACAACTGGCGGGCCTTGTCGTTCTGGCCGCTATCCTCCAGCGCGAACCCGCGCAGCGCCTGCTGGCTCAGACCGAAGTAGTCGAGCGGCGCGGCGGGCGTTTGCGGCAGCAGGTCGAGGGCGGCATCCGGCTTGTGCCCGATCTGCACGTACCACGTTGCGAGCAGGTAGTCGTACAGCGCGGGTGCGTTCGCGAAGCGCGGCTTCTGCGCTTGCAGCTCGTCGAGCGTCATCGGCTTGCGGCTCGGATCGCTGCTGTCCGACGCACGCATGCGCAGCAGGTCGACGGTGGCGAGCACGGTCGGCGACTGGATCTGGCTCGCGTCGAATGCCGAGCCGAACAGCAGCTTGCTGTCGAATTCGTTCGCCAGCTGCATCAGCGGCACGTTCGACGTCGCCGGCGACCAGCGCGCGAGCGCATGGCCGTACAGGTCGGCCTGCTGCGTGACGTTGCCGTCGAGCCACGCGACACGCCGCAACAGCCCGCTCGCGGACACCGCGTAGCGCCCCTTCGGATACACCTTCAGGTAGGTCCGGAACACCGTGTTCGCCGCGTCGAGCGACACCTTCGACACGCGCGCGCGCGACGGCGTCGGGCTGTCGTTGTCGAATACGTTGGCCTGCGCCGCGTTCAACTGCGCGCGCCCGGCCATGTAGAGGCCGGTTTCCTTCAGCCACGGGTCCGCGCTGTGCGACGCGTTCGCGAAGGCGCGGGTCGCGGTGAGGAAGTCGGCACGGTAGAACGCGTTCGTGCCGTCGAGGTACGCGGCGAACTGCTGGCCGAGCGGCGACTTGACCGGCGGCTTCGTCCACGCGGCGCTCGCGCCGCCCGCGCCGCCCGCGGCACAGGTCTTCTGCGCGATGTCGGCGCGTGCCGCGCGCAGGCGCGCTGCTTCGTCGGCGGGCAGGCCGCCGGCGCCGGCCAGTGCGTCGTTGAACGCTTCCGCGCCCGCGCTCATGCTGCGGCAGATGCTGCCTTCGCCGTCCGCGTACCGGTTCGACGACGCATCCGCATCTGCTGCGCCGCCGGTCTGGTCGGGCTCCTTCTGGCCGATATAGATCCATCCGGAGAAATCCATCGGGAACGGCACGACGATCCGGTCGACCCGCTCTTTCGCCGGGATGGTCTTCGGGTCCGGAAACACCTGCGCGACCTTGCCGCTGTCAACCATCATCAGCATCGCGTTGATGCGCGTGTCGTTGGCGGGCGTCAGCATCGGCACGTTGCCGCATGAGTATGAAGTTTGCCGGAGCGTGTTCGGCACGTAGCAGCCATCGTCTCCACTGGCATGGGCGGCCGGCATCCAGAGCAGGCCGGCCGCCAGCGCGGCGAACAGGTTTCGGTGCAGCATCGGGTTTCTTCGCATTTTTCTTGTGTCGGGTAGGGGCCGCGACGGCCGGTTCTCTCAGGGGGCGCGGTCGGCCCCGGCGCGTATCGTACCTGACGAGGCGTGATGGCTCACGCGATGAATGCTGCCGTTCGAGGTGCTCGCCAACTGGGCCGGCCGTGCGTGAGCGTCCCGCGGCGACCGCGCTCGCGCATCACGCGCACACGCTGGTGGCGATGCCTCCGTCGTCCATCTCGTCGAGCGCGGCCCGCAAGTCGTCGATGGCCACCATCAGCTCGCGGACCTGCCGCAACGACGGGTATTGATGCAGCACGGCTTGCCACTGCGGCAGGGTCAGCAGCGCGTGCCAGATGACGCCGAGGCCGTCCGGATCGGCATCCGGTTGCCGCGCGAGCGCGCTCGCGTATTCGAGGCTGGCCTGCGCCGACAGCAACTGCATCCGGCTCGCGGCGCCCAGCAGGCGCGGTGTCGCGTCCGCGGACGCGTCGCAGCAATACAGCACCTCGCGTGGCAGCGCCGTTTCGTCGGTCGTCAACGCGTGCAGCGATGCGCCATGCACGCGCACCGTGCCCTGGTGCGTCTCGAATGCATAGACCGTGTCGGGCGCTGCCTGCGCGAGCAGGTTCAGGCCGCGCAGCAGCCGCGGCAGGTCGGTGGTCGCGGCATCCGCGGATGCCTTCGCTTCGACGAGAAAGCGCACGTTCCACGCGAGCGCCGGGTCGCCGCCGCGCGCGCGTTCGAGCAGGATCGCGTCCCATTCGGTTTTCGCGCGGTCGTGCCGGCCCGGGATCGACGACGGCACGCGCATCGACGTGACCACGCGGTAGGTGCGCTGCTCGTCCACCGCGTCGAGCCTGCGCGCCAGCGCATCGAGCGCCTGCGCGGCCAGCGCTTCGACGGCCGCGCCGCGCTGCTGGGACGCCGCGCCTTGCGCGACGGCGGCCGTGCTGCCGACGAGCGGGCCTTGACGGACCCACAGCGCGCGGTAGCGACGCACGTCTTCGTCCGCGGCCAGCGCATCGAGTCGCAGCGTGCGTTCGAGCGCGGGGCTGTCCTTGAGTTTGACGATGTCCTGCTCGAATGCCGCGTCGGTCGCCATCTCGGGCAGCGCGAGCAATTGCGCGAGTGCGGCACGCAGCTCGACCCACGCCGCCGAGGTCGCGGCCGCATGCAGGCGCGCGAGGCCGTCGCGTTGCCAGGCCTGCGCGCTGCGCTCGAGCTTGGCCGGGTGCGCGATCGCATTGACGGCCGCGTGGAGCGCGCGCCGGTCCTGCTCGGCGTGCGCGGACAACGACGCGTATTCGCGTACGTTCGGCGCATCGTGGCGCAGCACCGATGCCTGAAACGACGGATCGCCGGATGACGGATCCATCGCATCGCGGATCATCCGTGCGAGCGCATCGATGAAGCGCTGCCGCAGGTCCGCGCCGGGCGCGTGGCCGTCCGCCTGCATCCTGCGCGCTTCCTCGATCACGACCGCCAGCGCGGTGGCCGGGTTCGTCGCGTCGGTCAGCGACGACGCGCGGTCGAGCGGCGGCAGCCGATAACGGCGCGCGACGGTGCGCAGGGTGGCATCGAGCAGGGCGGGCAGCGGTGTCAGCGACATGGCGGATCGGGCGTGAAAGCGACGTGACCCGTCACGCGGTCAACGTCACCGACAGGCTGCCGAGCTCGCCGAAGCGGACCGTCAGCGCATCGCCGAGCGGCACCTCGATCGCACCCGCGTACGAGCCGGTCGTCACGATCTGGCCGGCGCGCACCGCATCGCCGCGCGACGCGAGGAAGTTGACGAGCCACACCAGCGGCTTCAGCGGATCGCCGTCCGGATGGAGGCCGTCGATCGTACGGTTCAGCGCGCCTTCGAACGACAGCGCCAGCGTCGCGAGCGGCGCGTTCAGGCCGTCGGGCACGGCCGGGCCGACGCACAGTCCCTGGTTGAATTGCCCGTCGGCCAGCAGCTCGAACTTCGACGCGCGCGCCGGCTCCGCATAGCGGCAGCCGAGTATCTCGAGCACGACGCGCACTTCCCGGATCGCCGCCCGCACGTCGCCTTCGGCGTACGGTTGCTCGCGCGCGGGCAGGTCGCGGTCGAGCACGAACGCGATTTCCGGTTCGATCCGCACGATCGGCCCGCCGACGACGCGGTACGGTGCATCGGCTTCGCGGATCGTCGACGCGAAGATCGGCGCGAGGATCACGCGATCGGGCGGCGGCAGCGCGCATTTCCATCCGACGACGGGTTCGCCGAGCAGAACGGCCACGCGCTGCTGGATCGCGAGCGCGGTGTCGATGTCGTCGGGGCGCAGTGCATCGGGCAACAGCGGGCCGGGCGCGCCGGCATGGCGGGCGGCGACGAGATGCTGGGCGGCGCCGTCCACGCGTTCGGTAGTCGTTGTCATGTCGGTTGAGCGAGTCGAAAGTGGGGCCGGAAAAAAGGGCCGGACGAAAGTCGCACATCCGATGATAGCGCCTTCGGCGCGATGGCCGCTCGATAGCGTGCGGCGCACGCATGGCCGGCCCGGTTCGCGGCCTGGCCGGCAACGCAAGCTTCTCCCTTCCCGTCGCGCCGTTTCGCCGCATGCGCGGTCGCCGCCGGACTTGATCGCCGTCAATATTCGAACCCGCCGTCGGCCGATGATGGAGACATGGCCGGGCGCGACGGCGCGCGCGGCAACTCACCCCAGCGAGGTTCGCATGTACGAGAAGATCATGGTGGCCGTCGACGGCAGCGCTTCGTCGAAGCGGGCGCTGGCCGAGGCCGTGAAGGTGGCGCTGGCGGGCGATACGCACGTCAGCGTCGTGTACGTGGTCGACAAGTCGGCGCTGTTCACGTATGTCGGCCGTCTCGATCCGCACGCGCTCGTCGAGGAAATTCGCGACGACGGGCGCAAGGTGCTGCGCGAAGCCGAACGGATCGTCGCGCTGGCCGGCGCGAAAGGCGAAGCCGAACTCGTCGAGACCGAGAGCATCGGCGAGGACGTCGCGGAACGCCTGCAACGTTACGTGAAGGAGCGCGGGATCGATCTCGCGGTGGTCGGCACGCACGGGCGGCGCGGCATCCGGCGCGTGCTGCTCGGCAGCGTCGCCGAGCGTTTCGTGCGCGGCTCGAAGTGCCCGGTGCTGTTGATTCGTGGCGACGACGCCGACGAGCCGGTCGCCGCGGCCGCGGCATGACGCGGCGCGCACGATGATACGCCGCCAGTACCGGATCGTCGCCGCGGCGATCGCCGTGTTCGTGTCGCTCGCCGGCATGATGGCCGTCGTGACGGGCCTGCTGTTCGACGCGACGACGGCGCTGCGCGGCGGCGCCGTTGCGTTGATCGTCGGCGTGGCCGGCTTCGTCGTGATGCTGAACCCGGGGCCGAAAGACGAGGCGTGACCCGCATGGAGGAGGGGGGCGCACGTCCGGCCTCGGTTTTGCGACGACCGGCGACAGCCGTTGCTCCGCCCCGGGTTCGCCCGATTCGAGGGCTTCACCGCGCTGTCGCCGTGGATTACGCAGTACCTGAAGAGCGAATACGGGATGTCGCTTGTGATGGCGTCCGCGTCCGCGACCGGCCTCTCGCTGCCGGGCTCCGTGTGGCGCACACCCGTCGTCACGGGCTGACGTCTTTCGACCGATCCGATGCGCTGGCGCGCTGCCCGCAGGGTTCGCGGCCGCGCACGCGCATCGTCCCGTTCGGGAGGGGGCGGGCAGCGTATCCGGCCGCGCGCGCTTCTGTCAAACTGGCGCCCATGAAACCGCGCCTCGCCTCACCGCTTTCCCCCGATTCCGCGCCTGCGCCCGCAGGTTTTCCCGACGCCGACGAACTGGCCGCACTGCGCGCGTGGTACGCGGGCATGACCGTGCGCCAGGCCGTCGAGCGCTACCTGCCCGACCGGCTCGGCGACGGACGGTCGGCGCGCGGCGTGATCGGCGCCATTCGCCGGCGCCTCGTGCGCGTCGCGCGGCAGGTGGGCCGTGCCGATCTCGCGGAACGGCTCGGTCATCCGGACGGTGAGCGTTTGCGGGAGGCGAAGGCGGCAACCGACGCGATCGGCCTGCTGCGTCATGCGCGCGCGCCGGTCCCGCAGATCGGCGACGACGTCGGCCTGTGGTTGCCGGCGCGCGCGGTCGCGGCGTTGCGTGCGCATGGGATCGCGACGCTCGCCGACCTGACCGTGCGGATTCCGCGCCGGCGTCAGTGGTGGCGTGCGATCGCGGGGCTCGGCATGGCCAGCGCGCGGCGCATCGAGGCGTTCTTCGCCGCGCATCCGGAGCTGACCGAACGCGCGCGTGCGCTGATCGCCGCGACGCCGCGCGGCAGCATCGTGCCGTGGGAGCAATTGAAGCTGCCGCACGAAGTCGACGGCTCGGCCGGCACGTTCCGCGCGCCGCGCGCGAGCAGCACGCTCGATGCGGACAACGATTACGCGGCCGTGCACGCATGGCTGTCGCTGCACGAATCGGCCGCGACGCGGCGTGCATACCGGAAGGAGGCCGAGCGGCTGATCCTGTGGGCGATCGTCGAGCGCGGCCGCGCGCTGTCGTCGCTGACGACCGAGGATGCGCTCGCGTATCGCGCGTTCATCCGGCGGCCGACGCCGCACGAACGCTGGGTCGGCCCCGTGCGGCCGCGCGGCGCGCCCGACTGGCGACCGTTCTCGGGCGCGTTGTCCGCGCGGTCCGCGGCGTACACGCTGTCGGTGCTCGGCGCGCTGTTCCGCTGGCTGATCGAGCAGCGCTACCTGCTCGCGAATCCGTTCGCCGGCGTGAAGGTGCGCGACACGCGCGGCGCGACCGCACTCGATACGTCGCACGCGTTTACCGAAGGCGAGTGGCTGCTGGTTCGCACGATCGCCGACGGGCTCGAATTCCGCAAGCGCACGGGCGACGCTGCGCCGCAGTCGGGCTGGACGCCGGCCGCCGCGCAACGGCTGCGCTTCATTCTCGATTTCGGCTATGCGACCGGGCTACGCGCGAGCGAACTGGTCGGCGCGACGCTCGGCGACATCGGGACGGACGCGCATGGCGACGCGTGGCTGAAGGTGATCGGCAAGGGCCGCAAGGCCGCCCGCGTCGCGCTGCCGCCGCTGGCGCGCACGGCGCTCGATCGCTATCTGGTCGCGCGCCGGTTGCCGGTCACGCCGGTGCGCTGGCGGCCCGATACGCCGCTGATTCCGAGCCTCGCGGAAGACGACGCGGCCGCGATCACGAGCGTGCGGCTGTGGAAGGTGATGCAGCGTTTCTTCGTGCAGACGGCCGATAGCATCGAGGCCGACCACCCGGCGCTCGCGCACAAGCTGCGCCAGGCGAGCCCGCACTGGATGCGGCATACGCATGCGACGCACGCGCTGGCGCGCGGCGCGGAGCTGACGACGGTGCGCGACAACCTGCGGCATGCGTCGATCTCGACGACGTCGATCTATCTGCATGGCGACGACGTGAAGCGGGCGCGGCAGATGTCGAGTGCGTTCGGCGTGGACAAGTAGGCGAGTCGGAAGCTGCCGGCCGGCACCGCGCACACGACGGCAGCGGTCGATGCCTGGGCGCGTTTCGCGTCCGCGAATGAATGACGCACCGCAGCGTATCGGCAGACAAGGCGGAACGGTCCGGCGCGCACGACGGTCATAAACTTTTTCATCGGGAGCGGCGGATGGCATCGAGCCAGCGCACGGTCGATTTCATCGTCGAGCAGATCGCGGCGGCCGGTACGGTATCGGCGCGCAAGATGTTCGGCGAATACGGCATCTATTGCGACGGCAGGATGGTCGCGCTCGTCTGCGACGACCGGCTGTTCGTCAAGCCGACGCCCGAAGGCCGCGCGTATCTCGGCGCGTGCGACGAAGCCCCGCCGTATCCGGCCGCGAAGCCGCATCTCGTCATCGCCGGCGATCGCTGGGACGATCGCGAATGGCTGTCGACGCTGATCCGGATCACCGCCGCGCAATTGCCGCTGCCGGTGAAGCGCGGCCGATGACGATCGAGTCGGATGCCGCGCCGCGCAGCCGGCAGGCGTATTCTGTGACACATGCGCGCGACCATCGTGCGCCAGGGAGTACCAACATGGAGACATCCGGACCGTCGCGCGGCACGCGGCTGGCGCGCCGCGCCTGGCGCGCACTCGTCGTGACCCTGTGCGTAGGCTGGAGCGCGCTGTCGTTCGGCGCGGAGGGCGCGAACGGCGCGGCCGCGCTGCTCGACCGCTACCGCAGCCTCGGCCCGCAACTGCAGGACAACGCGTTTCACCGGCCTCTGGTGCTCGAATCGTCGGAAGCGTCGTCGTCGCTGAAGGGCGACATCTATGCGGTCGTCGATTATCCGTTCGTGGTGGTGAACGGCCAGCTCAACGATCCCGCACGAGGCCCCGCGAACTGGTGCGCGGTGCTGATCCTGCACCTGAACACGAAGTACTGTCACGCATCGAGCGGCGCCAACGGCGCGGTGCTCGACGTGAACCTCGGCCGCAAGATCGAGCAAAAGCTGTCGGACACCTATCGCGTGCAGTTCCGCTACCGCGTGGCGGCCGCGACGCCCGATTATTTCCAGGTCGACCTGACCGCCGACAGCGGCCCGATGGGCACGAAGGATTACCGGATCGCGCTCGAGGCCGTGCCGGTCGGCGCGTCGCGCACGTTTCTGCACCTCACGTATTCGTATGGCTTCGGCACGGTCGGCCGGATGGCGATGAAGACCTATCTCGCGACCGTCGGCAGCGACAAGGTCGGGTTCACGACCGTCGGCGCCGCGTCGGCCGCGCAGCCGCGGTACGTCGGCGGCGTGCGCGGGCTGCTGGAGCGCAACACGATGCGCTACTACCTCGCGATCGACACGTATCTCGCGACGCTCGACAAGCCGCTCGATGCGCGCCTCGCGCGCTGGTTCGACGCGACCGAGCAGTACCCGCAGCAACTGCACGAAGTGGAGCGCGGCGCGTATCTGCAGATGAAAGCGCAGGAGGTGCAGCGGCAGCAGACGGCGAAGTAGGCGCCGCCCGCCGCTCAATCGAGCAACCCCGCGACGACGTCGACGATCCGCTGCAGCAGCGCTTCGTCGTAAGGCAGCCAAGGCACCGCGCGCAGTGGCGACGGCGGCGGGGCGGTCGTCGCATCGACGAGTTCGCCGTCGCGCGTCACGCGGCCCGTCGCGCAATGCACCGACCATGCGCCGACGCGCACATGACGTTCGTCGATCGTCATTCTCCCTTGCGCGAGCGCATCGGCGAACACGAGCGACAGCACGTGCTTGCGATGCCGCGCCATCACGCCCAGCGGTAGATCCGACAATCGGTTCAGGCGGTCCCGGCGTTCCGTCTCGATATCGCGCTGGCGGACCGGGTCCGTCGCGCGTGCGGCGACTGCCGCATGCGTCGCATCGTCGTCGAGCGCGAACGCGGACACGCTCACGAGCAGGTCGACCGCACGCGCCACTTCGGAGAACACCACACGATCGATTTCGCCGATCGGCACCGGCAGCCACCGTGCGCCGTGTCGGCGTTCGAAGTGCAGCCGGCGCGACGTACCGTGGCTTTCCGAGCCGGGATAAAGCCGCGCATCGACGACGAAGGTCGCGCGCACGTCGCCGAATTCGCGGACGAGCGCGTCGTCGTACGCGCGGATCGACCAACCTTCGCGGCGCGCGACGCCGAGCAGCGGCCGGCTCGACAGCACGTGGCCTTCGAACATTGCGGAATCGCTGGCCGATGCGTCGCCATCGCTCGCCACGTAGTACTCGCGGAACGCCTGCCTGACCGGTTGTCGCAGCGAACGGCCGATGAACGTACGCTGCCACGCGAGCCGCTCGTCCGCGTCGGCCAGCAACGGGTGCCATAGCCGGATCTCGCAGTCGTCGGCGATCTCGCACGCCTGGCCGGCCGCATCGCGCAGCACGACCTTGCCTTTGGCGATATCGGGGATGAACGATTGCGTCGAACCGTCGCCGTTGTTTTGTGCCAGCCAGATCATCCGCGCCGAGAACGCGGCGCCGGCCGGCGCGTCGACGAGCCGCTCGCGCCATTCGGCGTGGCCGAGCGTCATCGGCTGCCAGAAGCCGGCCTCCATGCACGTGGCGAGCATCGCGAGCTGCTTCTTGTCGGGCTTCGCGTCGAGCGTCATCCGCAGCGCGGTGCGCGGCCGCTCGCCGAGTGCGCGTTCGGCCGGCTTCAGGTTGCGCGCGAGTTTCTTCTGCACGCCCGCGTGACGGACGACGGCCAGCGCGTCGCGCAGCGCGCGCACGCTCTCGGGTGTCGGGATCGTCTCGATCGCATGGCCAAGCGCGATGGCGAGCGATTGCGACGGCGCGGTTTTCGCGGCCGTCGGCGCGACGCATACGCCCGTCAGCAGCGGCCCGATCAGCGGCCGCAACCATGCCTCGTCGCGATAGGCGGCCACGCGCGCGGCGCGTGACAGAACTTGCGCGTCCTCGGTCGTGAACGCGCGATCGGCTTCGTAAGGCACGGTGCCGGCATGCAGCGCGGCGACCTGTCGCGCGGCTTCGGTCAGCGCGTGGCGCGCGAACGCGACGTACGCGGCCTCTTCCGCGAGCGTCACGGCCGGATCGCTGAGGTCGAGCCACAGCCGCTTCGGCGCGAAATAGCCGTCGTTCGTCGCAGCCAGTGCGAGCAGCGCGGCCGGGCCGAGTTCGGGCAACACGTCGAGTTCGCGCACGCGAAACGGCGAATCGGCCAGCGCCTGCGCATAGGCTTCGTGCCGTGCCGAGAAGTCGCGGCGGCCGGCGAACCGGTCGAGCGCATACGCGGCATAGGCGGATGCCGCGCGCAATCCGCCTTCTTCCGGTTCGCCGGCGATCCGCGCGAGTTCGGCCTGCAGCGCCGCCGACGGCAGCGCGTCGAGACTCGGCAGATCCTCCAGCGCGCGTTTCCATCCGCCGGCCGGAATGGCGCGGAACAGTTCGAGCGCCGCGTCGGCGTCGATGAGCGGCACGAGGCCGAGCGCGTCGATCTGCCGACGCAGCCAGCACGCGAATACCGCGCGCGGATCGTCGAACGCTCGGTCGCGCACGAGGAGCTCGTGCCCGACGCGCCGGAAAGCCGGCCACACGGCGCCGAGCGCAGGCGCGTCGAGCGTCGACAGGTCGATCGGCTCGTCGACGGAGCCCGAGGGGGCGGCCGGGTCGGTCAGGCGCGCGACCAGCAGTGCAACGAGAGCGTGGTCAGTCATGCACGCGCTCCCGGCCGGCTGCGGCGTTCCGGCACGATTTCTTCCATACCGGTCGCGCGACGCGTATCGCGCCGCCGAAGCGGGCTACGTGTTCGATCGTGTACTGCATGGTCTCGCTCTCGCCGTGAAAAACCCTGGGGGCGCACAGTATTGCACCCTGATTGATCCGATCGCGCGGAGGCCCATGCGCCGGCCCTCCCGGGCCGGTTTGGCCGCTCCGAGCCGGCCGACCGACCGTCCGGCCATTTCATAAGACGTACAGTTTTCCCGCGATACGCGACTCGCGCCGAACTGTACTCTTGTCCGCGCGTTCGATGTGTGTACTCGCCGCCAACTGTTCTTCTCTTAAGATTCGCTCATCAAGTGCACAGTGCCGCGGATCCAGCTGGTTCGGAACCCTGCCGGCGCATCTTCAAGAGAGAGCCAGTGCGATGGAAAAGGCAAAACCGGAGGGAAAGATCAGGAATCACGACGGCCCGGTCGGTGGGCAAAACGCGTGCGTGTCGGATGCACATGGCGTGGCGGCGCGGCTGCGCCCGCCCGCGGGAGACGCACGATGAAACTCTATGAAAAACTCGCGGACGACATCGAGCGCCTGATTCGCCAAGGCGTGTACCGGCACGGCGACCGGATTCCGTCGGTGCGGCAGGCGAGCCAGCAGCACCGGATCAGCATCACGACCGTGCTGCATGCGTATCTGCTGCTGGAGAGCCGCGGGTTGCTCGAAAGCCGGCCGCAGTCGGGCTATTTCGTGAACCTGCGTCGCGACGACGGTCAC